>DAIDHE010000383.1 GCA_027459775.1 Planctomycetales bacterium
CCTGCTGCAGCTCAAGGGGGCGGGGCTGGTCTTGAGCACGCGGGGGGCGTCGGGGGGTTATCAACTCGCGCGGTCGCCGGCCCGGATCTCGCTGGGCGAGATCTTGAAGGCGATCGACGGTCCGGACGACCCCTCGCGAGACGGCTCGGGGGGCAAGCGAGCGGCCTCGGCGGTGCTCGCGCCCGTGTGGGAGAGCGTGCGCCAGGCCGAGCGCCAGGTCCTCGACAGCATGATGATCGCCGAGCTCGCCGCCCGCGGCGGTCCCCACGACTGGACCATCTAGCCGTTGTTCATGAAGCGCGGCCTGGCGCCGCGCATGATTGTTTTTGTGTTTTCCTTTGTATTCTTTGATCAGGAGTAGAGCCATTTCCGCCACGACCGTTTCCTCGACCACGCGCGCAAGCCTCAACACCCCCTACGGGGGATCGCTCGTGAGCCTCATCGTCCCGCGCGAACGCGCCGACCAGATGAAGGCCACGGCCAAGGATTATCCCAGCCTGACCCTGGACGAGCGCGGACTCTGCGATCTCGAGCTTCTGGCCGTCGGCGGGTTCTCGCCGCTTGAGTCGTTCATGGGCAAGGCCGATTACGACCGGGTGCTCGGCGAATCGCGGCTGGCCGACGGCACGCTCTGGCCCCTGCCGGTGACCTTGCCCGTCGCCCCCGCCGCGGTCACGCTCGGCAAGCCGGTCGCGCTCCGCGACGTCTACGGCAATCTGGTCGCGTTCTTGCACGTCGAAGAGGTCTACGAGGCCGCCAAGGACGACGAGGCTCGCCACGCCTACGGCTCGCTCGACAAGACGCACCCCTCGGTCGCCTATCTGCACCGGCTGCCCTCGCATTACGCGGCCGGCCGGCTCGAGGTCGTGCGCACGCCGCCGCACTTTGATTTCGTACCGCTCAGGCGAACCCCGGCCGAGCTTCGCGACCACTTCCAGGCGCTCGGCTGGAGCAAGATCGTCGCCTTCCAGACCCGCAACCCGCTGCACCGGGCCCACGAAGAGCTCACCAAGCGGGCGGCCGAGCAGATCGGCGGCGGCCTGCTCATCCACCCCGTGGTCGGCGTCACCAAGCCCGGCGACGTCGATCATTACACCCGGGTGCGCTGCTATAAGGCACTCGTCGAGAATTATTACGAGCCCGGGAGCGTCGTGCTCTCGCTGCTTCCGCTGGCGATGCGGATGGCGGGCCCGCGCGAGGTGCTCTTGCACGCGATCATCAGGCGCAACTACGGCTGCACCCACTTCATCGTGGGCCGCGACCACGCGGGGCCGGGCAAGGATTCGACGGGCAAGCCGTTCTATCCTCCCTATGCCGCGCAAGAAGCGATGGGCAAGCATGCCGGGGAGATCGGCATGACGATGGTCGATTTCAAGCAGATGGTGTATCTGCCCGACGAGGATCGCTATTGCCCCGACGACGCCGTCCCCAAGGGCGTGAAGACGGCCGACATCTCGGGCACACAGGTCCGCGACGACTACCTGGCCAAGGGCAAGCCGCTCCCGGAATGGTTCAGCCGCCCGGCCGTGGCCAAGATCCTGGGCGAGGCCAACCCGCCCCGGTTCCAGCAGGGGCTCACCATCTGGTTCACCGGCCTGTCGGGCTCGGGCAAGAGCACCATCGCGCACGCCCTGATCGAACGGCTGGCGGAATACGGACGGAATTGCTCGCTGCTCGACGGCGACGAGATCCGCACCCATCTCTCCAAGGGGCTCGGCTTCTCGAAGGAAGACCGCGACACCAACATCCGCCGCGTCGGCTACGTGGCCGGGCTGGTGGCCCAGCACGGGGGCACGACCCTCTGCGCGGTCATCAGCCCTTATCGCGCCATCCGCGAGGAAGCGCGCAAGATGTCGAAGGGGAATTTCCTCGAGGTCTATTGCTCGACCGCGATCGAGGTCTGCGAGGTCCGCGACGTCAAGGGGATGTACGCCAAGGCCCGGGCCGCCGTCGCCGACGGCAAGCCCATGGGCTTTACCGGCGTCGACGACCCCTACGAACCCCCCGCCAACCCCGAGGTCGCGATCGACACCGGAGCGCTCTCGATCGAACAGTGCGTCGACGCGATCATGGCCAAGGTGGTCGAGCTGGGGTACGTCGTCGAGTAAATCGCCAGACCGCGGTGAATCGAGGGGCGGGGCCCGCCTCGCTCCTCGATCCCCTTCAGCGCGTGGGCAAGAACGCGGATTCTCGAACATTCGCGGAACGGGGGGCGAAGACCCTGGCGTCCCCCTCGCGCGCCGGTCAAAATGTGGGGCCAGTGCACCCAGTCGCGCCCGGCCCTCCCCTGCCCCGCCCGGCCGCGACCTGGACGGCCAACCCTGAAACCCCCACGGCAAGGATTCGAAATCCATGCGCATCACCTCGGTCGTTCATTTCGCGGCGCGGGCACTTTTCCTGGCCTCGATCGCGGCGGCGACCATGAACGCCCAGGCCCGCGCGGAACCGGCGGTAGAGCCCGGCAAGCTCGAGATCCGCGTGGCCTTCCCGGCCGAGCCGGGCGCAGGGCCGCTCGACGGCCGACTGCTCGTCATGCTCTCGACCGACCCAGCGGCCGAGCCCCGGTTCCAGATCCGCGAAAACCCGCGAACCCAGCAGATCCTCGGCATGAACGTCGAGGGCGTGAAGCCCGGAAGCGAGGTCGTTCTCGACGGCGCAGCCCTGGGTTTTCCGCTCGAGAGCCTCGACGCCGTGCCCGCCGGCAAATATCACATCCAGGCGCTCTTGCACAAATATGAAACGTTTCGTCGGGCCGACGGCCACGTGGTCAAGCTGCCGATGGACCGGGGCGAGGGCCAGCAGTGGAACCGCGCGCCCGGGAACCTGTACAGCACGCCCAGGGAAGTGCTCGTGGAACGGAAGCCCGGCGCGACCCAGACCCTGCGCGTGACGCTCGACAAGACGATCCCCCCGATCGCCGACCCGCCCTCGACCAAGTACATCAAGCACGAGCGGATCCAGAGCGAGCGGCTCACCAAATTCTGGGGCCGGCCCATGTATCTGGGCGCTCATGTGCTCATCCCCGAGGGGTTCGACTCGCACCCCGACGCCCGCTACCCGCTCGCGATCTTCCACGGCCACCATCCCCGGACCTTCGGCGGCTTTCGCGAAACGCCCCCCGACGACAAGCTCAAGCCCGAATACAGCGAACGGTTTCACATGACGGCCTATAATCGCGTATCCGAGGAATACGCCTATCAATTTTATCGCGAGTGGACCGGGCCCGATTATCCCCGCATGGTGATCATCGAGATCCAGCACGCCAACCCCTATTACGACGATTCCTACGCCGTCAACTCGGCCAACCTCGGCCCCTACGGCGACGCCATCACCTACGAGCTGATCCCCTACCTCGAGAAGAAATACCGCTGCCTGGGCTCGGGCTGGGCGCGGTTCCTGTACGGCGGCTCGACCGGAGGCTGGGAGGCGCTCGCCGTTCAGCTTTTTTATCCCACCGAATACAACGGCTGCTACGCCGCCTGCCCCGACCCGATCGACTTCCGCGCCTATACCGTCGTCGACATCTATCAAGACAAGAACGCCTATTTCGACGAGGGCCCCTGGCACAAGGTCGCCCGGCCGGCCACCCGCGACTACCTGGGCCACATTTCGTCGACCCTCGAGGACTCGAACCGGCTCGAGCTCGTGCTCGGCGACAAGAGCCGCTCGGGCCAGCAGTGGGATATCTGGGAGGCCGTCTATTCGCCAGTCGGCCCCGACGGCTATCCCAGACGAATCTGGGACAAGAAAACCGGCGTGATCGACCGGAAGGTCGCCGAGTACTGGCGCGACCATTACGACCTCCGCCACATCATGGAACGCGACTGGCCCAGGATCGGCAAGGATCTCGCGGGCAAGATCAATATCTATGTCGGAGACATGGATAGTTACTATTTGAACAACGCCGTCTACCTGACCGAGGAGTTTCTCAAGAAGACGACCAACCCCCCCTACGGCGGCGAGGTGCTCTACGGCGATCGCGCCGAGCATTGCTGGAACGGCGACCCGACCCGGCCCAATGCACTCTCTCGGCTAAGATACCATCAGATGTACGCACCCAAGATCGTCGAGCGGCTCCTGAAGACCGCCCCCGCCGGGGCCGACGTCAAGAGCTGGCGTTATTGAAAGGAAAGATCGTCATGAAAACACAAGTCGCCTTGTTTGCGACGGCGCTCGCGGCCGTGCTCGCCGCGCCCCGGGCCCTGGCCCAGACGACGATCCCGGTGGGGACCGCGCGGGTGGACGTCACGCCCGATTACCCGACCCGGCTGGTCGGCTATGAGAGTCGGCGGACCGAGTCCGAGGGGGTGGCCAGCCGGCTCAAGGCGGTCGCGATCGCGGTGGGGGCGGACGACCAGGCGGCCGTGCTGGTCGCCGTCGACAACTGCGCCGTCGGCGCTCCCGTGGTCGAGCAAGTCGCGGCCCGGCTGGCGAGGAAGGCCGGAATCAAACGCGAACGACTCGCCGTTTGCTCGACCCACACCCACTGTGCGCCGGGGCTCGCGGGCACGCTCGATTTCATCTTTGGCGGGGGCCTGCCCGACGACCAGCGGGCGCGGCTGGCGAAGTACACGGCCCAACTCACCGACGCCATCGAAAAGGTCGCCCTCGACGCCCTGGCCGACCGCGCGCCGGCGAGCCTGGCGTGGACCCAGGGGCGGATCGATTTCGCGGCCAATCGCCGCGTTCTCAAGAACGGTAAATGGATCGGATTCGGCGTCAATCCCAGCGGTCCCACCGATCCCAGCGTGCCCGTGCTGAGGGCCGTCGACGCCCAGGGCAAGGTCAAGGCGATCATGCTGGGCTACGCCTGCCACTGCACGACGCTGGGGGGCGAGTTCAACAAGATCTGCGCGGACTGGGCCGGCTACGCGCGCGACGAGATCGAAAAGCGCAACCCCGGCTCGACGGCGCTGGTGGTGATCGGCTGCGGCGCCGACGCGAACCCCGAGCCGCGTCGAGGGCTCGACGACGCGATCCACCACGGGACCGCGCTGGGATCGCTGGTCGACGGGCTCGTGAAGTCCACCATGACGCCGCTCCCCGGGCGCATCGACGCCCGATTGAAGCGAATCGAGCTGCCGCTCGAAAAGATTCCCTCGCGCGCCGAGCTCGTCGCCCTGGCGGCGAAACCGGCCGCCCAGGGGGCGTTCGCCAGGTCGCTGCTCGAGCGCCTCGACAGGGGCGAGACCCTGCCCACGAGCGTCCCCTACGTCGTCCAGACCTGGTGCTTCGGCGACCAGATGGCGATGGTCTTTCTGGCGGGCGAGGTCGTCGTCGACTACGCCCTGCGGATCAAGTGGGAGGCCGGCGCCGACCGGCTCTGGGTGAACGCCTACAGCAACGACGTGCCGTGCTACATTCCGTCGCGGCGGGTCTTGAGCGAGGGGGGATACGAGGCGGACTTTTCGATGATCTACTACGGCCGCCCCGCCCGCTTCGCACCCGCCCTCGAGGATCGGATCCTGGGCGCTGTCCACGATCTGTTGCCGGCCCCCTTTGATTCGCCCAGGCCGGTCAAATAGACGCGGCGGGCGCGTCGTGCCCCCTCTTCCGGACCTGCTCAAGGCGTCGCGAGCCACTTCCATGAGCCGAAAGCAAGAGATCTATCGTGACCTTCTGAGTTTCGGCCTGCCGTTCTTGCGAACCGTACGCGGGCTGCGCTGGTGGCAGTCGGCCCGCCGATGGGGCCTTTACGAGGAGGCGGAATTCCTGCACAACTTGTTCGTGTCAATCCTCGAGCCTGAGTTCACGGCCCACGACGTTTGGTTCTTGAATCATCAGGCGAGGGTTTTCTTGAGGGACGCGAATCCTCGACACGTCGCATGCTACTATCATCACGAGGAACTGATCCGAGAGCTGTTCACTCTCGTTCCCGACCCGATGCGGGCGAAGCTCCAGTGGCCGGGGCCGGCCGACCGCGCCAGCCCCGGATGACTCCCTCGAGCAGGCGCTCAGCGCTTCTTGGTCCACACCGGGATCAGATCCTCCGACGCCTGCTGGCGGACGCCATTGTCCGAGAGAATGTCTTCCGTGGCCTTGAGCGCTTCTTGATGGTTGAACACGATCGTCTCGGACATCTTGTCGTCGAACAGGATGGTCGTGAATTTCTCCTTCGAGTCGCGCAAAAGCTCAACCATGTGTTTCAGATTCTTGACCGGCACGCCGTTGATCTCTTTCACGATCTTGGTGAAGGGGTTGTCGTAGCCCTTGCCCATCTTGTGCGGGAACATCGACGACGAGACGACGACGAGCTCCTCGCCGGGGAACTTCCGCATGTCGCCCCGGCGGGTCGCCAGCGGGCTGCCCATCATGGCGAGCGCCGAGTAAAACCGGCCGGTGCGGTCAAAGGCCGAGGTGAACTCGGTCGTCACGACCGAAAACACCAGCGGGCCGTAGATGAAATACGAGGGATACCGCCCCTTGAGCGATTCGATCAGCCACGGCTGGGTCGGCTTGACGGGCAGGTCGATCTTCTCGGTCTTGCCCTTGCGAATGATCGTGAGCGGCGTCTTGCCATCCTTCGTGACCTTCTGCACCAGATAGTTGAAATTGAGCCGGAGGTCGTCGTTGATCTTCACCATCCCGACGTTGTCGATGTCGTGGTCGCCGATCTTTGTGATCAGATCGAACGGCTTGAGGGGATCGTTGGGCTCGCTCACGTCGAGGGTGTGAACGACCATCCCCTGGGTTTTGCGATCGAGACCCAGATAGGCGCGGAGGGCGTCGTTCTCGAGGGTTTGCAGGCCGTCGTGCATGGCTGGCTTGCCGTCGTAATGGCCGTCGGCGACGTCCTTGAGGAAGATGTCGATCTCCTCGGCGGGGATGATATAGCCGATGTTGTCGGCCTGGGTCAGCTTGCTGAAGATCAGCCCCACCATCTTGCCGTCGATCAAGGCGGGCCCGCCGCTGTTGCCGGGGTTGATGGCGGCGTCGACCTGGATTCGCAGCCCCGAGGTTCCCTCGCCGTAGCTGGTGAATTCGATCCGCGAGACGATCCCCTTGGTGACCGACATGGTCGAGCCGCCGGTGGGATAGCCGTAGACCAGGACCGAGTCCTTGATCTTGGGGAGCGTGTGGTTCCGGGGCAGCGGTGGGCGCTTGTCAAAGAAGCTCTCGTCGTCGAGCTTGATGACCGCCAGATCGATCCCAGGCGCGACCGCCTCGACATGGGCTGGGAGCTTGTCGCTCGATTGGTAGCCCTCGACGAAGAGCTGGCTGGCGTAGTGCACGACGTGGGCGTTGGTGAGGATCCGCTTGCCGTCCAGGACGACGCCGGTGCCGCTGATCTCCTGCGAGTTTTGCTTGGTCCAGGGATGGGTGAGGTCGGGATAGCGCATGCTGGCCGAGATCTTCACGACCGACTCGCGGATCTTCGATTCCTGGCCGTCGTCCTGGCCCGCGCGCACAGGGCCCGCCCCCTGGGCCAAAAGCCCGAGCACGACGGCCGCCTGGCTCACCCCCGCACCGAGAATCCATCGGATATTCATCGCCTCGATCGCTCCTGGTCGCCTGTGATTCGAGTGTGGTCTGCCGTGCGGTCGATGAGCCGCCCCGCGACTCGCCCGACCGATTCTCATTGGTTGCCAATACTAACTTCACAAGACCCGACTGGATAGAAGGCGGGAACGGACGATTGTCCAAAGGCCGCTTGCGCACCGCCCGTGGGTGCTCAATCCGCCAGGGCGAATGAGAGCCTGCGCTGATAGTCGGCCAGCAGCTCGGACTCGGGCGGCAAGAGCTGAAAGACGGCGATCATGGTCTTGCGAGCCTGGTCGCGGATCGGGTTTTTCTGGGATTCGACCAGTCCGAGGGCGATTTCGAGGGCCTCGGCGTGCTGGCCGCTGGCGGCGAGGGCCTCGGCGAGCGCCAGCGCGAGGGCGGGGTCGCCGGGCTTTTGCGCGGCCGCCTGGCGGGCGGCGGCGACGTCGGGCGCCGTCGACGCCATCTGCTGAAGCGTGAGCTCGGCCTTGATGCGCTCGGCCTCGGGCTCGAGAAAACCCTTGCGCTCCCATTCGGCGACCCACGCCGCCGCTTCCTCGGTCGCTCCACGCGCGAGCGCGAGCCGCGCTGAGCCTTGCTGGGCCGCCTCCAGATCGGGGTCGAGTAACAGCGCCTCGCGGTATTTCGCCTCGGCGAGCTTGGGATCGTCGAGCTCGAGCCCGGCCGCCTCCTCGGCCACGAGCATCGCCCGCGACGGAATGAGCTGGTCGAGCCACCCCCGGATCGATTGCTCGGGATGCACCCCCACGAAGCCGTCGACCGGCTGCCCGTCTCGAATCGCGTACACCGCCGGAATCGAACGCACCCCGAACTGCGCGGCCAGCTCCGGCGATTGCTCGGTGTCGACCTTGGCCAGAATGAACCGCCCGCCGTAATCCTCAGCCAGCTTCTCGAGCAACGGCCCCAGCATCTTGCACGGGCCGCACCACTCCGCCCAGAAATCGACCACCACCGGAACCTCGCGCGACCGCTCGAGCACCTCGTGCTCAAACGTCGCCGTCGTCGGCGCGATCACAAACGGCGACGCCCCTGTTTTGCCCACCTCGGCCATACGAGCCTCCTCGCGCGAACCTCGATCACGATCCCCGCACCCATTGAAACAGAGCGCGACCGGCCGCGACCAGCCCCAAGCACCGTGGACCCTTCCAGGGGTTGTCCCCTGGTCGCGCGAAATCGTATGATCAAGGTCATATGGACGGGCGGCCTGGAACCGAGTGCCGATTCGATCGGCCGCAATCCGCCCCCAAACCCCGCGCCGGCCTTCCTGAGCGTCCGGCCCCGTGCGAACTCACTCCCGGGAACCACACCCATGCCCACGCGAAACCCACGCGCCTTCAGCCTCGCCACGGTCCTTTTCCTGGTCGCCGCCAATAACCTCGCCTGGGGCGCTTCCCCGTTCCCCGACAAAAACCTCGAAACCGCCGTCCGCGCCGACCTCAAACTCGAGCCCAAGGAAGAGCTCACCGACGAAAAACTGCTCAACCTCTATTTTCTCGAGGCCCCAGGCAAGGAGATCAAGGATCTGACCGGCCTCGAAAAGTGCAAGAACCTCGCCCTTATCAACCTCCACAAGAACCAGGTCGCCGAGCTGAAAGCGCTCAAGGATCTGGCGAACGTGCAATCACTCGACCTCTCGAACAACGCGATCAAGGATCTCACGCCCCTGGCCGGTCTCAAGGGTCTGCAATACCTCGAGATTTCAGGCAATAAGATCGAGAGCCTGGCGCCGCTCAAGGGGCTGGTGAACCTGACGTCGCTCTATCTCGCCGGCAACGCGGTCAAGGATCTCGCGCCGCTCGAGCCGCTGGTCAAGCTGGCGTCGCTCTCCGCGGGCAAGAACCAGATCAAGGACATCAAGGTTCTGGAAAAAGTGACCAGGATCGGCGTGCTCGACCTGAGCGACAATCAGATCGCCGACGCGAGCCCGCTGGCGAAGCAGACGGAATTGCGAATCCTGATGATTCAGCGCAACCAGATCAAGGATCTGGCGCCATTCGTGGCCGCGGCCAAGGCCGACGCCGCCGGTCCCAAGCGCTACGCCCCGTATCTGCGGCTCTACATTGAGGGGAATCCGCTCTCGGACGCCGCCAAGAAAAGCCAGCTCGGCGCTCTCAAGGATCTGGGCGCTCGGATCGAGGGGTGACCCCCCATCGCTGGCGTGCCTGGAAACGGTGTCAGGCACTGACACCGTTTCCAGGCACCCTGTTCAATCCTCGTCGGCCGCGGTGGACGGGAGGGTGCGCTTGACGTCCCCCAGGGCGTGCGCGAGGGCCACGAATTCCTCGGCGTCGAGGGCCTCGGGCCGGAGCTGGCCCGACAGGCCGCGGAGCGCCAGCCAGGCGTCGACGTCGGTCTTGGTCCAGTGGTCGCTCCACATGGCCGAGAGCGCATGGCGGATCGATTTGCGGCGGTGCAGGAACACGCGGCGAACGACCTCCTGAAACCACGCCACGTCGCCGACCGCCGCGCGCTTGACGGGGTCGGGACGGATCAGGACGACCGCCGAATCGACCTTGGGCCGGGGCCAGAAGACCGACGGCGGCAGCGTCCGCGCGATCGAAACATCGGCGAGCGCTTGCGCCAGCACCGAGACCGACCCATAAGGCTTGGTCGTCGGGAGCGCGCAAAAGCGGTCCGCGAGCTCGCGCTGAATGGTAACCACCATGAGCTCGGGGCACAGCGTGGGGTGCACGAGCAGATTGACGATCACCGGCGTCGCCACGTGATAGGGCAGGTTGGCCACAAGCTTGAACCTGGACCCCTGCGCGGCCGCGAGGGCGGCCTGGACGGCGTCGAGCACGAGCGGGTTCAGGTTGTTCTTGTTGCGTAAGGCGTCGAGGTGAAGGACGCGGACGCTGGGCAGGCCGGCGGTCGACTCGCGGGTGAGCTCGGCCATGGCCGGATCGATCTCCGCGGCCACCACCGCCGCCCCCCGCCCCGCCATGAGCGCCGTCAGGGCCCCCGTACCCGAGCCGATCTCGAGCACGACGTCGCCGGGCTCGATCGCCGCGGTCTTCACGATCGTGTCGTGAATGTTGAGATCGACCAGGAAGTTCTGCCCGAGCGCCCGTCGAGGCGCGATCCCGCGGTCGTCGAAGAGCGCCCGTAGGTAAGTCTGCGTCTGGCGGGTCGCCATGATGTTCAGGATCTCCCCAGCAAGCGGGCGACGTGCTTGGCGAGCATGTCGATCTCGAGATTGACGCGGTCGCCAGCCGCGAGCCGGCCCAGGGTGGTGACGGCGAGAGTGTGGGGGATGAGCATGATCGAAAACACGCCGTCGTCGTCGACGTCGACGAGCGTGAGACTCACGCCGTCGAGCGCGATCGAGCCCTTGGGCGCCATGAGCGGGCACAAGCGCGGGCTTGTCTGGAAGTAAAAAAACTCCCATTCCCCGTCGAGTCTGCGTTCGATGAGCCGGGCGACGTCGTCGACGTGCCCCTGGACGAAGTGGCCGCCCAGGCGGTCGCCCAAGCGCAGGGCACGTTCGAGATTGACCAGGTCGCCCGGCCGTCGATCGCCCAGATTGGTCCGGGCCAGCGTCTCCGGGCCGGCCTGGACGTCAAAGCTCTGGCCGGCCGCGGAAACGACCGTCAGGCAGCAGCCACTCACGGCCACGCTCTCGCCGATCGCGAGCGGCTCGTGCGCCGGCGGTTGCAAGAACTCAATCGCAAACCGCCGCCCCGCATGATCCTCGACCACACCGCCAACCCGCCCCATCGCCTCGACCAAACCTGTAAACACGCGATCGTTGCCTCTTGAGGAATCGTTCGACGGATTGCCCATGGTATCAAGCGCGGGCGCTGGT
This sequence comes from Planctomycetales bacterium, assembly GCA_027459775.1. GTDB lineage: Bacteria > Planctomycetota > Planctomycetia > Isosphaerales > Isosphaeraceae > JAKBAP01. The sequence continues at coordinate 11,309 of DAIDHE010000383.1, forward strand.
TAGAATCCGGAGACTCGGTTGCGATCGTGCCCGCCTGCCCGGCTTGACCTCGAGAGTCGCCCGAGCGGACGGCACCGGTTTCCACTCTCTAGCTGGGGGATCACGCCCATGACGCCTTCGCTTTCACGTCGCGAATTGTTGGCTGGCGCGGCCGCCACGACGGCCCTGGCACTGACCGCCGCACCGGCCCGGGCACGATCCGCCCGGCCCAATCGCCCACTGCCCAAGAGCCCCGCCGACAAGGTCACCCTCGGCAAGACCGGCATCCAGGTCTCACTGGTCGGCATGGGAACCGGCAGCATCGGCTCGGGCCAGGCCAGCAACCAGACCCGGCTCGGCGTCAAGGAGTTCACCCGCGTCGTCCGCCACGCCATCGACCACGGCGTCTGCTTCTTCGACGTCGCCGACCAGTACGGCTCGCACGTCTATCTCCGCGAAGCCCTCAAGGGCGTTCCCCGCGACCAGTACGTGATCCAGACCAAGACCCACGCCACCAACGCCGCCGACGCCAAGAGCCACATCGAACGCTATCGGCTCGAGCTCGGCGTCGACTACATCGACACCCTGCTCCTGCACTGCATGCAAAAGTCCGGCTGGCCAGCCGACAACCAGGGCTCGATGGAATACCTCATGAAGGCCAAGGACCAAAAGCTCATCCGCGCCCACGGCACCAGCTGTCACGGCATGGACCCCTTGCACACCTCGGCCAAGAACCCGTTCGTCGAGGTCGACCTCGCCCGGATCAACCCCGAGGGGCTGATCATGGACGACAAAAAGCCCGACGAGGTCGCCTCCGTCCTCGAGGAGATGCATAACGCCGGCAAGGGCGTCGTTGGCATGAAGATCCTGGGCGAAGGCCGGATCACCACCCCCGAGCGCAAGGACGCCTCCCTGCGCTACGTCCTCGGGCTGGGCAGCGTCGACGCCTTCATCATCGGCTTTGAATCAACCGACCAGATCGACGACATCCTCGCCCGAACCGAAAAGGCCCTCGCCAGCCTGCGCGGATAACACAGGGCTGAGGGGCGTCGCCGCCGCCAGCTCCGTTTCGATCCGTCGAGCGCGCGCGAGACCCATCGCGGTTTCGCGCGTGGTCGGGACAAAGCGCCCCGCGGCTGCTCCGGAACGAAGCGAATCGAAGGGAGTGTCAGGCGGGCGAGCACCCTCGCTCAGGGCGAGCGGTGAACTTGCGGCGGCGTGTAGTTCAAGACGACTTCGCGGTCTCGCTCGGCGGCTCGGGCCGATTCCTCGCGTTGGGCGGCGACATAGTTCGCGACCCGGGGAGTGATGTAAATCGCCCCCGCGAACACCACCACAAGCCCCAGCCAGACCAGTGTATCCCCAAGCTGACGCATGACGGATCGCCTCCCTCGTTCGCGTACGCGACGCCAGCCAAGGCCAGCGCGTCGGTCAGTCCGACGCCACTGTCCCCCGCCAGATCACGCCGCTTTGTGTTTTTTCATTCCGCTCCATCCACATTTCGCAGGAATCAAAACCCCACGCTTCTTTCCCATTCCGTCGCCAAAAGGATCGCTGACACGATCCGTTTGACTCGTCTTCCGACAAAACACGCAAAAACCGCGCCAGCCGGCTCGCCTGGAGCCGATCCAGGGCCTACCATAAGGTCCGGCCCTCGAATCAGGCTGATCGGGCGAAACATGTTGCCTCGAAGAAACAATAGGTGATTCTCGGCATTCTGTCTTCGTCAATTCCTCTTTGGACTTTAACCGCGAAACTCGCCTTCCGTGACGCAGTCGGCTCCTATTTCCTTCGACGACAAGGGGCGAGGTTTTGTTCGCGAGTTTTGGACGAATCGGAAGGAGCGAGTCTGGATGGATGAACAAGGCCGGCTGAAGGTCGGTGATCAAGCACCCGAGTTCTGCCTCAAGGGTGCGGCGGGCGAACAGGTTTGCCTGTCGCGCTACCGGGGGATCGCGGAGGTCGTGGTTTATTTTTATCCCAAGGACAACTCGCCAGCCTGCACGATCGAGGCATGCTCGTTTCGCGACGACTACGAGCGGTTTCGCGAGGCCGGGGCCGAGGTGATCGGGATCAGCGGCGACGGTCCCGAATCGCACGCGCGGTTCGCGGCCCGGCACGCGCTTCCCTTCACCTTGCTCACGGATCCGGACGGCTCGACGGCGCGACGTTATGGGGTGGCGCGGACGCTGGGCCTCATTCCCGGCCGGGCGACGTTCTTGATCGACCGGGCGGGGGTCGTCCAGCATGTGTTTTCGTCGCAGCTCAGGCCCGCCCGGCACGTGACCGAGATGCTGGCGGTTCTCGAACGCCTGCGCTCGAGCCGGCAGCCCGGTTGACGCCGCGGCGGCTGGTCGAATAGAACGGCAATCTGACGGGTCGCCACGATTGGACCCCAACCCGCCCTTGCCCGGCCAAAGTCGATCAGCCCCCGAGGATTACCCCCATGACTCCGCATTTCTCGCCCCGGCGCGCCGTCGCCCTTGGCCTCGCGATCGCTTGGATGTCCGTCCCGTCCAGCCTTTTCGCGGGCGAGTTCAAGGTGGGCGACCGCGTCTTTCGCCTGGCCGAGGGCTTCAAGATCGAGCGCATCGCCGGCCCACCCCTGGTCGACCGGCCGATCACGGCCGCCCTCGACGAACAGGGGCGGATGTACGTCGCCGATTCGTCCGGGTCCAACGATAACGTCAAGAAACAACTCGCCGACAAACCGCACCGGATCGTTCGGCTCGAGGACAAGAACGGCGACGGCGTCTACGATTCCCAGACCGTCTTCGCGGATCACATGATGTTCCCGGAGGGGACGCTCTGGTTCCGGGGCTCGCTCTACGTGTCCGCGCCCCCGTCGATCTGGAAGCTCACCGACGCCGACGGCGACGGCGTCGCCGAGTCCCGCGTCGAGTGGTACGAGGGCAAGACCTTGACCGGCTGCGCCAACGACCTGCACGGGCCCTACGCGGGCCTCGACGGCTGGATCTACTGGTGCAAGGGCGCTTTCGCCCAGCAAACGCACGAGCGCCCGGGACGCGAACCCCTGGTGACCCGCGCCGCCCATATCTTTCGCAGCCGGCCCGACGGAACCGGCGTCGAGCCCGTGATGACCGGCGGCATGGACAACCCGGTCGACGTCGTCTTCACCCCCGGCGGCGAGCGGATCTTCACGACCACGTTCCTCGTCCGGCCCGGCGGCGGCCAGCGAGACGGACTCATCCACGCGATCTACGGCGGAATCTACGGCAAGCTCCAGGACTCGATCTTCGATCCGGTCCACGCCTGGACCGCACCCGACCTCATGCCCGTCCTCTTGCACATGGGGCCGGCCGCCCCGTGCGGGCTCACGCGCTATGAATCGACGGCCTTCGGCCCGGGTTATCGTGACAATCTGTTCGCCTGCTATTTCAACCTGCACAAGGTGAGCCGCCACGTGCTCACGCCCGCAGGCGCGACCTTCACGACCAAGGACGAGGACTTTCTCTCAAGCCCCAACCTCGACTTTCACCCGACCGACGTCTTCGCCGACGACGCCGGCGGCCTGATCGTCGTCGACACCGGCGGCTGGTACAAGCTCTGCTGCCCAACCTCGCAATTGCACAAGCCCGACGTGCTCGGGGCCGTCTATCGGATCACCCGCGCGGGAGCGCCCGACGACCGGGCGCTGGCCAAGAATCGCTCAAACCTGCCCGCGCTCGACCGGCTCGACGACCCCAGCCCGGCCCTCAGGCGTCGCGCGATCGAAGAGCTCGCCGCTCCCGGACGCGACCCCGGCGCGATCCCCGCGCTGGCCGCCGCGGGCGCTCGTTCGCCCCTCTGGCGGCAAAACGCCGTCTGGACGCTCACGCGGATCGACGACCCCGCCGCCCGCGCGGCCGTCCGCGGCTATCTCGCCGATCCCGACGAAACCACCCGCCAGGCCGCCCTCCACTCGACCGCCCTCTGGCGCGACAAGGGGGCGCTGAACGCCCTGATCGAACTCGTCGCCTCGGGAACCGCGCAAAACCGCCGGGCCGCCGCCGAAGCCCTGGGCCGTCTCGGCGACCCCGCCGCCGTCCCCGCCCTACTCGCCGCCGCCGGGCAAGCCCAGGAACGCATCCTGGAACACTCGCTCACTTATGCCTTGATCGAAATCGCCGACTTCCCGAACACCACCGCCGGGCTCAAGTCGTCCAACCCCCGCATCGTGCGGACGGCTCTGGTCGCGCTCGACCAGATGCACAAGAGCGAGCTCGACCCCCGCTATGTCGCCAGCCTGCTCGCCTCGAGCGACCC
>DAIDHE010000397.1 GCA_027459775.1 Planctomycetales bacterium
GGAATCACCCGCACGAGCTGAGCCCACTCGGCATCGGAAACGTCCGTGTCGTACCTGTTTCTGGCGTCCATGACGCCGCCATAACATCTTTTGCCATGGCTTTCTAGACGACCTCTAAGTCGGCCCCACGATGGGAACAGCCCTCGCGGCACCCCGTGAAACGCATCGTCTGAATTCGCACAGGAAGACCTGAGAGGAATCGTGATTCACTTGATCATTGATCTTGCCGTGATGAACCCCAGGCAGACGAAACCCGCGTGCTCGAGGATTCCAGGCGCGGCATCGTCGGTTTGTGGTGAACTCGGGGGATTGAGCAAACCACTGCGCGCGCGAACGAGGGTGAACCCGGCATCCGCGGCCCAGGACATCACGCGATCGACGGTATGAATGTGGGCCGACGAATAGAAGGGATGCCCTTGTCGACCTTTCTCGGCGTAGAGCCGTCCCCAGGCGCTGTCGGCAGGAATCATGCCGATGACGAGACGCCCACCGGGCGCCAGCACTCTTTGGAACTCATCCATGGCGATTCGCGCGTCGGCGACGAAGCACAACGTCATGACGAGGAGCAGCCCGTCCAGGCTTCCATCGGGATACGGGAGCTTTTCCGCCGTCCCTTGATGGGTCTCGATTCCGCGACTGCCGGCCAACAGGAGAGCCGGCTTGGACGGATCCACCCCCTCGTGGATCCCAAGCGCGGACGCGAATCGACCGGTCCCGACGCCAACTTCCACCCAGCGGCCGACCGGGTCGCCGATCACTTCTCGAACGCAGCTCAGCTCGATCCCGAAGAGCTGCTTGCCCTCGGCCGTCTCAAACCAGCGGTCGTAGTCTCCGGCAAGTTTGTCCATGGGGTTAATCACTTGCTTGGCATCCCTTTCTCTGGCCATAGGGTCGCGGTCGCCGCCGGGAAGCAGGCTCCCGGTCCAACGTCCGGCCTCGAGACTGCTCGGGCGGCCGCTAGCTTCAACCCTCGTCGTCTCCGCGAATTCATCCCAGGAGCTCCTCGATGACATGCCCATGGACGTCGGTCAATCGCCGATCAATTCCATTGTGGTGGAATGTGAGTTTCGTGTGATCGATTCCCAGGAGGTGCAGCGCCGTCGCATGCAGGTCATGGCAATAGACGGGATCTTTCGCCGTTTTATAAGCAAACTCGTCGCTTTCGCCATGGGCCGTCCCTCCCTTGATGCCGCCACCCGCCATCCACGACGTGAAGGCGAAGGGGTTGTGGTCGCGCCCCTTTCCCCCTTGGGTGGCGCACATCCGCCCGAACTCGGACGTGCAGACGACGAGCGTCTCATCGAGCAGCCCATTGGCCTTGAGATCCTTGAGAAGCCCGGCGACCGGCTTATCGAAGAGTCTGGCCTCGCGGCCGTGGTTGTTGACCATGTTTTCGTGTCCGTCCCAATTCTGTCGGGGGAAGCCGGCGTTCGCCGAGCCCGACCAGATCTGGACGAACCGGACGCCGCGTTCTACCAGGCGGCGCGCCAACAGGCACTGGCGACCGGTCCCCGCGGTCACCGGATCGTCGAGCCCATAGAGTCGGTGAACCGCCTGGCTCTCCTGGGAAATCTCGACCACTTCGGGCGCAGACAATTGCAGCCGCGCGGCCAGTTCGTAGGAATTGATTCGCGCCTGCAATTCGCCGTCGCCGCCGCGGCGCCTCGCGTGCTCCACATTCATCGCCTTGAGATAGCTCAAGGTGGCGCGTTCGCCCTCCGGGGAAAAGCGTTCGTCCGCCGGTGGGGCCAGGTTTTGGATCGCACGAGTGGAGGCCCGAGTGGAAAAAGCGGTCCCCTGGTAGGTCGCCGGCAGAAAACCCGCGCCCCAATTGACCGGCCCGTTGGGCGGAAGCCCGCGGGGATCGGGCAAGACCACGAACGCGGGCAGGTTCTTGTTCTCGGTCCCCAGGCCGTACGTCACCCACGAGCCCATCGACGGGAAGCCGGGCATCACGAACCCCGTGTTCATCATGAACAGCGCCGCCCCATGAAGATTGCTCTTGGAGACCATCGAATGAATGAAGCACATGTCGTCCACGCACGTCCCCAAATGGGGAAACAGCGACGAGATCCAGCGCCCGCACTCCCCCTGCCTTTGGAACGGCCAGTTGCTGGGCTGAATCACTCCCGGCACGCTCTCGAACAGCTCGACCTTCTCGCCGGGCTCGAACGGCTTGCCGGACCGCTTGAACAGTTCTGGCTTATAGTCAAACGTGTCGATCTGGCTCATTCCTCCGCTGACGAAGATCTGAATGACCCGCTTGGCCTTGGGCGGGAAGTGGGGGAGTTTGCCCGGGGATCGCGCGCCCGACTGGGGTTCGGCGGCGGAGGCCTGCTGCTCGGCCAGCATGGCGGCCAGCGCCATCCCGCCGAAGCCGCCCCCGATCGTCCACAGGAATTCGCGTCGATCGACCGCCCACGGCCGATGATCGCTTGGTCGATGGTCCAACATCGTATGATCCTCGGGGGTCGACTCGCCATGTTTCGGAGCCGGCGTCAGTCCACGTACAGGAATTCGTTGGCATTGAAAATCGCCCGGCAAAACTGCAACAAGGGGCGGTTCGCGATGAACCGCGAGGCGAGTTCCAGCTCGGCCTGTGAGGGCACTCGCCCGAACGCCAATCGATAGGCCGTTCTCACCTGACCGCGAGGGTCGCCGGGGTGAGAGCCCTCCAGGCGCTTGGCGAAGTGATCCGACTGCTGAATCACGAACGGGTCGTTGAGCAAGGACAGCGTCTGAACGGCGGTCGTGGTGGTGTTGCGGGCCGGGGTGCAGTTCGCGGGGGCCGGGAAGTCCAGGACATCCATGAACGGATTGGGGACGCTCCGCACGATGAAGCTGTAGACGGATCGGCGCCAGAGTTGGGGGCCGTCCGAGACGTCGTGATAGTCGTAGACGGGCACTTTTCGGAGCAGGTAGCGAAAGGGCTGGAATGCCGGACCGCCCATTGTGTGGTCGAGTTTGCCGCTGACGGCAAGAATGGCGTCTCGCACTTCCTCGGCTTCCAATCGGCGGCGGTTCATCCGCCACAGCAGGCGATTGCCGGCATCGACGGCCGCCCCTTTTTGATCCTGGGCCGCCGACTGCTGGTAGGTGCTCGACAGCACGATCAGGCGATGCATCTCCTTGATGGACCCGTTTCGCCGCTGGAACTCGGACGCCAGCCAATCGAGCAATTCCGGATGCGAGGGCCGCTCGCCGTTGAAGCCGAAATCGCTGGGAGTGCCGACGATGCCGCGACCAAAGTGGTAGTGCCACAGTCGGTTCACCAACACTCGGGCCGTCAGCGGATTGGTCGGATCGGTGATCCACCGCGCCAGGGCCGCGCGGCGCGGCCCTTCGGGAGCGTCGTGGTCGGTCAGTCGAGCCCGGAGGCCCTGGACCGCGCTCAACGCCCCGGGAGCGACTTGGTCCTGGGGAGATTCCGTGTCGCCGCGGTACAACACGTGAGTCGGCGGCGGCGTCTCAGGGATCACGGCATAGGTCAGCTCGACTTGGGGCAGTTTCGCGTACTCTTCTTCCAGTGCGGCGATTTCACCCTGGAGCTTCGCCCGGTCCCGCGGCGTCTGGTCCGTCCGCGCGTCGGCCGCCAAGGCGTCGATCTCCGCCACAAGGATTCGCTTCTTGAGAACGGTCAGCCGGATCTCCTCCATCCGCCGCGCCTGCTCTTTGGTCGCCCCTCCGCGGCAGATCCGGTCGCCGCGGCGAACGCCGGCGAAGACTGCTTGGAGGCTGTAATAGTCCTTTTGAGGAATCGGGTCGAACTTGTGGTCGTGACACCGCGCGCAGTTGACCGTCAGGCCGACCGTGGTGGTCATGACGGTGGTGAGCATGTCGTCAAGGTCCAGCAGCCGAGTCATCCGGCTCGCCGCCGTCCCCTGATTGGCGCTCACGTAGCCCGAGTAGTCCCACGGGCCGGCCGCCAGGAAGCCCGTGGCGATGGCCGCGCTGGGGTCGTCCGGGGCCAGCACGTCGCCGGCGATCTGTTCGCACAGAAACCGGTCGTACGGCGTGTCGTCGTTGAGCGCCCGGATGACATAGTCGCGGTAACGCCAGGCATTGGGCCGCGCATGATCGAGCTCGAAACCGTGCGTATCGCCATAGTCCGCCAGGTCCAGCCAATGCCGCCCCCAGCGTTCCCCATACCGCGGCGACGCCAACAGCCGTTCGACGACCTTGGCGAAGGCCCCATCAGAATCGTCGGCCAGAAAGTCGTCGATTTCCTCGGGCGTCGGCGGCAGCCCGTGCAGGTCAAACGTGGCGCGGCGGATCAGCGTGACGCGATCCGCCGGCGGTGCGGGTTCCAGTCCCTCGGTTTCAAGCCGCTCGAGAACAAACGCGTCGACCGGCGTTCTCAGCCGGTCGCAATGTTTGACCGTGGGGACAGTCGGCCTCGCCACCGGCCGCAACGACCACAGGCCCGCGGTCACCTTGACTCCGGCCGGCCATTCAGCGCCCGACTCAATCCACCGACGCAGATCCGCCAGTTGCGAGGGCGTAAGCGGTTTCGCCTTCTTGGGCATCTCAGGCTCGTCGCCGCCGACCATGTCGAGCAACAGACTTTCGTCCCACTTACCGGGAACGATCGCGGGCCCGCTTTCGCCTCCCCTGAGCAGAGATTCGCGGTTCGTCAGTTCCAATCCACCCCCGCGTTTCTCGCCATTGTGGCAAGCCGCGCAACGTTCCGAGAGGATTGGGGCGATGCGGCGCTCGAAAAACGACCTTGAATCGCCCGCGATCGCACCCCTGGCCGCGACGCCCAGAATCGCCAAGCTCATCAGCCCGGCCGACAGACCGACACGGCGGCGACCAGGCCGTCGCGCGGCGGTCGATCTTGTACCGGAACGGGCTCGCGTGATCCTTGACATGAGGCTGCCTCCCCAGAAAAGCAATTCCGCGTCAACTCCAGGGTTGTCTCGCTTCAATGAAGGGACGGCGCACGCCTTGAGTCCGATCGACCCGGGACGAGGCTGTTAACGAGCATCTCAACGACCGCGTCGATCTCGCCTTGCGTGGTGTCGCGGCCCAGGCTGAAACGAACGGCGCCCCGTCCGACGTCTTCGGGGACGCCCATCGCCGCGAGCACCGGGCTCATGTGAATGTCGCCGGCATGACAGGCCGAGCCGGTGGAGGCCGCGACATTGGGGATGCGGGCCAGGATCTCGTTGCCATTCTTCCCGCGAAAACCGACGTTGAGCGTGTTCGGCAAGCGTCGAGTCGGGTGCCCATTGAGGACCACGCGATCATCGAAATGGGCCTGCATCGCTCGCCAGAAACCGTCACGCAGTTCAGCGGTGCGATTGTCGTCGGTCCACGAACCGGCCAGCTCGCAGGCCGCGCCCAGGCCGACGATTTCCAGCACGTTCTCGGTTCCGGCCCGCCGTCCGGCCTCGTGTCCAGCCCCATGCAACAGCGGCTCAAGCTCGACGCCCTCGCGGACGAACAAGGCGCCGACCCCCTTCGGTCCGTACAGTTTGTGACCGGCCACCGAGAGCAGATCGACCCCAAGCGACTCGACGTCGACCGAAATCTTGCCCCCTGTTTGAGCCGCGTCGGTGTGACAATGAATCCCATGCTCGCGTGCGATGCCGGCAATCTCGGCGATGGGCTCAATCGTCCCCACCTCGTTGTTCGCGTGCATGATCGTGACAAGAATCGTGCTGGGACGGATCGCCCGACGGATGTCATCCGGGTCAACCAGGCCAAAACGGTCAACCGGGAGTCGTGTCACCTCTGCTCCAAGCGTCTCCAGGAACCGGCACGGCTCCAAGACGGCCGGATGCTCGATCCGGCTGGTGATCACGTGCGGCTTGACGACGCTCGTTCGCTTCGTGAAAAACACCCCTTTGATCGCGTGGTTGTCGGCTTCCGTCCCGCCCGATGTGAAGACGACCTCGGTCGCGTCACAGCAAAGCAACCCGGCCACCTGGGATCGAGCGGCCTCGACCGCGTCGCGCGCTCGAATCCCGGCCCAGTGCGGACTTGAGGGATTGCCGTAGCCCTCGGCAAGAAACGGCCTGATCGCCTCGACCGCCTCGGGGGCGAGCGGAGTCGTCGCGTTGTGGTCGAGATAGATTCGCCGATTCATATCGACGCCTTTCCGCCCCGTGTTGGCTTGCCGGCCTTGGACCGCGGCTTCCGCTCAAGGGACTTGGCCAAACGCTCCTTGTCCAGGTTGATCTCCTCGGCCGTCCGCTTCACGACGGGCTCGTCTCTCCCGGCGAGCTCGAGCACGTCGCGCACGAGCCTCGGGCGGCAGAGATAGTAGCACCGGACCGCGCCATCCTGAGAGTAATCCACCAGCCTGGCGTGACGCAGCACGGCCAGATGCTGGGAAATGTTGGCCTGCCGCGCCGGTAGCAACTCCTCCATGTCGGTGACGCACTTCGGTCCCGCGACCAACTCCTGGAGAATCGCCAGGCGGGTCGCGTGCGAGAACGCCTTGAGCAACTCGGCAACGGCCCGCGGCTCCAATGATACCGGCATGAACGCACCTCATTCGAGTATTCGATTCTTCGAATATCCTAGTGGAGGGATCGGCGACTTGTCAAGGGTCGATCCCTTCGTCGCGTGGAATCTTCACACCGCCGCGAGCCAGCGCCGCCGCGCAAGGATCGACTTGTGCCTCGAAGTCTGGACGAGCCCGCCAGCCTCGTTCGGCGGTACGGAGGGGTTCCGCTCCCGCCAAAGGCCGTTGTCCGTCGTGGTGGTTTCGCCGCGGACGACGAGACTGAACAGCAAGGCGGCTGGGTCCGCGAATCGTGACAGGAGCCCACGTCGAGAAAGGACTCTCAAGAGCGAGCCCGAGACGGGAGCCACCTGCGCAGGCGTTGCCAGAACCCCATCGGGGCGGAGACGACCGGCTGGGGCGGGGGCGCGAGGGGCTGGGCGGTTTCTTCCACGTCGTCGTCGTCGTGTTTCAGCAGCCGCCCCAGGTCGTCGCCGAACGGGCGGAACTCGGCCCGATAACCGCGTTCGCGCATTTGCAACACCATGAACAGCCCGGCCAGTAGATTATGGGTGTGGACCAGGAAGAGCGTCTGGGCGACGTGCGGGCGGTATTCGCGGCAGAGCCAGCGGATCACCTCCATCCCGCAATCGTCGGTCGCCATGTCGACGTGCGTTCGGCCGCCCAGGTCGTGATCAAGGTGCACCGCGTCCCAGGATTCCTGGAGCCGCTCCAGGCATTCCGCGGCGGTTTGCACCCAGACGGCGTCGGGGATCTCGGCCAGGAACACGGCGGCTCGGGCAGGGTCGTCGTCAAGGAACAAGACCCGCCGCGCAGGGACGCCCGCGACCACGGCGCTTGGGGCTACGTCGGCCGCCGCGAACGACCAGCCGCTCGCCACACGAGGCGAGTCGCCGTCATCAAGTCGCGCCGGCTCGTGAGAGCCCATGACGTCACGGTCCCTTCTCAATCCCTGGAGACACACTCAATAACGATAGTTCACGCCCCCCGCGGACGCCCGTCGCCCACGGCGATCGGTAATTCAGCAAAAACCGCGCCTCGCCGCGCCAGATCGAGCAGCCGCTCGTAACCACGAGTCACCCGCTCTTCCTCGGCACGCACGAAATCGGGGTCGAGACTCGATCTGGCGAATGGACCCTCGAGCACGGGCGTCGGGAAACCCTCGGTCCGAATGAACTGGGCAAGCAGGGGGTCGCAGCCCAGATGCCGTTCGGGCAGGCGATCGAGCAGCCGGGCGTCGACCTCGCCCAGCACGTAACGCAAATAGAGACTCGAATCGGCGAGCCCTTCCACGTCGCCGTGGCAGACATCGCACAGGTATCCGGTTTCGCACCGCGCCATGCTCGACCCCCTTGAGACGCCCGGCGTCGCGCACACCCTAGACGCCCAGCCAATCCTGGACCGTGTACAGACCCGGCGGCTTGCCGGCCAAGAACCTGGCGGCGTCGAGCGCCCCGCGCGCGAAGCCGTCGCGATTGGCCGCCCGATGCGCTAATTCCAGAGTTTCGCCCATCAGCCCGAAGATCACCGTATGCTCGCCCGGGTTGTCTCCCATCCGCAGGGCGTGCACGTCGACCGGCCGGCCGACCTGGCGGGCGAGCATGAGGGCCGTCCCCGACGGGGCGTCTTTCTTGGTTCGATGATGTCGCTCGACGATCGCGACCTCGCAATCCGGCCCGAGTGCGGACTCGGCCAGCCGGGCAAGTCGACCCAGCAGGTTGACCGCCTTGCTCATGTTGGGCGAAATCAACAATGCGATGTTTTTTTGAAACGTCTCCAACCGTTTTCGTTCGTCGGGATCGAACCCGGTCGTCCCCACGACCAGGGGGACGCCCCTGTCGGCGCAGAGCTGGGCGACCTTGAGCGCGCCCGGCGGCAGCGAAAAATCGATCATCACGTCGACCTTGTCGGTCAGGGCCGGCTCGAGGGAGATCGGCGTGCCGAGCTTGTCTATCCCGGCGACCAAGCCGGCGTCTTCACCGAGCCGAGGGTAGTCCGGGCGCTCGAGGGCGGCCGCGAGCGCGAGCGCCGGGTCCGCGGCCAAGAGCTGGATGATCCGCGTCCCCATCCGCCCGGCCGCGCCATGAATACCAACCGCCAATCGACCCGGTGACACCGTGTTTGACCCTTTCCAGACCCATTCGACACCCAGCGCCATCGCACGACGTTCAGCCCGCGCGCCTCGAGCGCCCACGGCACCTATTGTAACAGATCCACCACGGGAACCACAGATAGCTCGAACCCCCCGCACGCCTCGACCACGGCGAGCAATCACCCAGAGCTCAACCACGGATGGGGAGAACGTGGAGTTCAACCACGGACTCGGATGGCGCGTGCAGTTCGTCCGCCGAGAGGGAAAGAACGCGGAGTTTCAACCACCGAGAGGGAGAGAACGCGGAGTTTCAACCACCGAGAGAATACTCCCGGATTTCAACCACGGAAAACACGGAAAACACGGAAAGAAGACAAATACGAGACAATGCGGGGACGAACTTCGCGGCACGCGAAAATTACATCAATAAATTTATTACATAATTAACACGTAATTGTATTATTTTTTATGAGTCTCTTTCTGATCTCGTTCGTCTCTCGGGTCCGTTTCCGTGTTTTCCGTGTTTTCCGTGGTTGATCTCTTGCCTGATTCGGGGTTCGATCGACTCTCCGAGTAGGGCTCTGGAGAATCCCCGACTCGATCTCCCCGATCGCGTCGCCCGTTCTCCGTGGTTGATCTCTTGCCCCAGCCGCGGTTGGATCGACTCCCGAGGTCGGGCTCTGTTGCATGTCCGACTCGTTCGCCGCTCGAGTCGCCCGTTTTCCGTGGTTCGACTCTTGCGTTATTCGCGGTTGGCCGCGTGCTCGCCCGAGTACAGCGCGATCGCGCGGATGATGTCGTCGAGCTCGTTGGCGACGACGACGGGGCGGTTGGCGAAGCCGGCCCGCTGGACGCCGCGGCAGCCCAGGATCTTGTCGAATTGTTCCTGGTCGGCGGCGTGGTAGGCGACGGTCGCGGTGGGATCCTTGAGCTGGTGGCCGGTCAGGATGCAGACCACCCGGTCCGAGCGCGCGATGACCCCCTCGCGCACCAGCCGCCGCGCGCCGGCGACCGCGGCGGCGCTCGCGGGCTCGCATCCCAGACCGCCCGCGCCCACGCGAGCCTTGGCGTCCATGATCTCTTGATCGGTCGCCGACGACACCACGCCCTGGCAAAAATCGAGCGCCCGTAAGCACTTCTTCAGGTTGACCGGCCGGTTGATCTCGATCGCCGAGGCGATCGTCGACGCCTTCACTTGATCGTGATCGAGCTCGCCATAATAACGCTCGACCCGGTCCATCTTGGGCAAGCCTGAGTTCCAGTCCAGCGAACGCCGGCCCACGAGTTCGTCGAGCGTTCGCGCGCCGGTCGCGTTGATCACCGCCAGCCGCGGCGGGCGCTCGATCAGGCCCAGATGGACGAGCTCGATGAACGCCTTGCCAAACGCACTCGAATTCCCCAGGTTGCCGCCTGGCACCACGATCCAGTCGGGAACCTGCCAGGCCAAGGCCTCGAGGATCCGGTAGATGATCGCCTTCTGACCCTCGAGCCGAAACGGATTCACCGAGTTCATCAAGTACACGCCCAGGCGGTCGGCGACTTGCTGGACGCGCTGCATCGCATCGTCGAAATCACCCACGATCTGGATCGTGAGCGCCCCATGATCGAGCGCCTGCGCCAGCTTGCCATACGCGATCTTGCCCGATCCGACGAAAATGATCGCCCGAAAACCCAGGTCGGTCGCCGAACAAAACACCGCGAGGGCCGCCGAGGTGTTCCCCGTACTCGCACAGGCGACCCGGGTCGCGTTCACCATGCGAGCATGTGTGAACGCGGCGGTCATGCCGTTGTCCTTGAAGCTGCCGGAGGGGTTCATGCCCTCGTATTGGAGGTAGAGGCCGCCTGGGGCGAGTCCGACGAATTCGCCGACCTTGTCGGCGCGTTGGAGGAGGGTTTGGCCCTCGCCGATGGTGACGATTTTTTCGGCGGGGGCGAAGGGGAGGAGGTCGCGGAACCGCCAGACGCCCGACACATTGAGCGGATCGTTCCCTTCCAGGCCGCGCCGGGCTGAGAACACTCGGGGGTCGGCGGGGACGGCCGCCCGATCCCAGTCGTACTGAATATCCAGCAGATCGCCGCAATTCGGGCAGGAGAAATGGGTCTCATCGATCGAGAACCGGGCCGAGCAGACCGGGTTCAAGCATTCTTGATATGCTAAATCTGTAATCGGAGGAGCGAGCGCGGGCATGTGACGAATCTCGGCTCGCGGGAGCGTGAATCACCTGGGTCGCTTACGTCCAAAAGACGCACCCGACCTTATCACGAACGCTTTCAATCTACTTTGCCGGCGAGTCGGTCGCAAGGCGAA
>DAIDHE010000414.1 GCA_027459775.1 Planctomycetales bacterium
GATTGCCGGCCTTTGGGCTGGCGTGCGGCTGGGCGGCCCTGATCGGCGCATTCCTGGGGGGCGCGATTCCCTACTGGCGGTGCGAGGGCTATCTGGCCCAGGCCGATCAGGCCATGCGGGATGGGAACCTGGACGGGGCGAACTCATCGTATGAGGCGGCCATTGCCGCGTATCCCTTTGACAGCCGCCCCTGGCTGGGCGTCGCCTACATGCAGGCGGCGGCCTGGAAGGCCCATGGGTCAAAGGTCGAGGACAATCGCTGGAAAACCATCCCCATCGCCCTGCTCAAAGGGGTCACGCCGCCGCGCAATTCGCAGTCGTGGACTCTGCATCGGGAACGGGCCGAGATCATGGCTGATCTGCTGGCTTTGCTGGGGTCGAAGCTCGAGCCCAAGGAAGCCCTCCCCTACCATGCCAATATCGTGGAGGCGTACCGGACGGCTTCGCGGCTGTACCCGACAAACGCGGATCTGCACGCCCGGCTCGCCTTCGCGAGCGCGGGCGTCTCGATGTACGCCGACGCGGTAACCGAGGCGGAGGAAGCCCTTCGCCTCGATCGGCTCACCCCGCATCTTGACAAAAAGCTGCCTCAGGAGCTCCGGGCCCGCTTGACCCGCGAGCTGGCCAACTGGACTGAGAGCGCGGCCAAGACGCCCATCACGACCAAGAGCCCGTAAAGTGCCTGCGACCGTGGGCTCAGGACAGGCGATTGAGCCGCCTTGGCCGCGACCTGGGGCCGGCGGGATGGGTCGGAATCGGCCGCCCCCAGGCGATGAACGCCCGACCCGCCGTTCGCCACGCAGCATGAAAGCACCGCGTTGTTAATGGCATAGACAGCGCCATCGGGGCCGATGACCGTCGAGGTATAGGCCTCGCCGGTGGGGGGCGCGAGCTTGAGCCCGGGCGAGAGCGAGTTGGTCGCGAAGCTCCAGCGATAGACGTGGCCGTCCTCGCTGTTCACGACCGCGCAAGCGTTGGCCATGTCGACCGCGGCCGAGTTGATGCACCACTCGTCGACGCCGGGGAGATTGGGGTTCTTGGTGGGGCCGACGATCGTGATGACTTCGTTCATGACCGTCGCGCCGGTGACCGGGTCGCTCATGGTGGCGTTCGGATCGAGAATGGCCACCTTGTTCTGGCCATCTCCGCCGATTCCAGGATCGGCGTAGTTGTTGTATTTCGTGAGCACCAGATAGGACGACGTTCCCGTATAGCTCGAGACGAGATTGGCGGGGACGATCGAGGCGGAATCGTCCCATCCGAACGCACCTGGCGTCTTGACGGTGGCCAGGGTCGAATCAAAGTGGAGCATCCAGCCGCGCGCGTGGTTGGAGGGGAAATTGGCCTCGAGCACACCATAATAGACGTCGCCGTCGGGTCCGATGGTCGGCGAGGCGGTGCCGTCGTCGGGAATGGGGACGTTCCACGAGGCATTGCGGGGATCTTTGAGGGCCACGTTCGAGATCGGCGCCAGAGTCGACGCCTTGACGCGACACAGATAGCCGTAGGAGAAGCTGCTCTGGTTGACCGTGATGTACAGGGTCGAACCGTTCGTGGTGAGGGCCGGGGCGCAGTTGAACGCCGGTTTCTTGATGTTGTTGTCGCCGCAGAGCGCCGCCGCCGATGCGAACGAGCCGGACCCCGACAGCGGCACCCGCGCCAGCCCGCTGGGAATCCCATTGGGGTAGCCGGGCAGCGCCTGGCCGTTCGACACGTAACCGAAATACATATTATGCTTCGCATCCATCGTGATCGGTGTGCAGATCTGAATGGCGCTGTCGAACGCGGCGGGATTGCTCTGGTAATTCTTGTAGCCGTAGAACGCCAGGCGGATGACCGTCCCATTCAGCGAGTTGGGCCCGGTTCGCACGAGGACCGTCCCGCCGCCGCCGGGAACCGCGAGCAGTTTATTGTCTTTCGAGAGGGTGATCCCCATGGGGGGCGTCCAGTTGTGGGCGGGCAGGGTGTAGTCGGTCGACATCGACCAGACCTGGGAGCCGATCCCCCCCTTGAACGCGTTGACCACGAAGCCGCCGGTCGCCGTGGTTTTTTGCGGCACGAACACGAGATTGGCCGCGGAGATCACGGGCGAGCCGTAGTGGATGTAGAGGACGCTCCCGGAATACTGAGGATCGAGATCGACGGGAGTCGACCAGAGGACCGCCTGGGGAAGTTGCGACGGACCGGGCGACAAGGCCGTGTGCTGGGGATTGCCGCCGTAGGAGAGCCAGTTTTCGCCCCGCGCGCTCCCCGCCGCGAGGACGAGCGCGGAAACCGCGCTCAAGGCCACGGCGCGGGACAGCGCGCCAGGGTTCAAGTCGAAACGCCGCATGAGATGAAACTCCATTCAGATGAAAAGGTCGGCCTCGGTTCGGGCGTCGCCGGCGGGCCTTGGCGGCGGCCGACCCCCGAACCCAGCACCCCGCCCGTGACCCCGGGGCGGGGGCTCGAAATGCGCGAATCCATCCGTCCCTGACGGCGGATTCGCGCCTCGTTGGGTTTGTAGGGGTGAAGAGGAGGGTATCGAATCCGGTTGTGTTTCGCAATGATTGGAGCGTTTCCGCGTTGTGATCGCGAAACATGATCGGGTTGCGTGGGCGTCTGACCGCGGCCGCCACGTTCAGTTCGCGCCCTTGGGCCCGGCCTGTTCGGGAAACGCGAAGGCCGTCCGGTGGGGGGTCGGCTCGAGGTTTCCGGCCGCGTCTCGGGCCAGGGCCGTGACGATCAAGGGGCTCCGCGCGGGCCGCTCGATCGAGATTTCCCACTGGGAAAAGTCCGCCGTCCGTGGGCGGGCCGGCTGGCCGTTGACCAGAACCGCGGCGATCGCGCCGTCGTCGACCGAGACCCCGTGGACGACGATTGGCCCGGCGGCGGACACGGTCGCGCCCGTGACCACCGTGACCGGGGGTCGGTCGTCAACGGGATCGAGCGGGGCGGGGAACTGGACGAGGTTCGGCCGGTCGCCGGTTTCGGCGAAGAACGCCCATCGGGTGCGGTGGAAGTCGAGGTTTTTGTAGGCATGGCGGTCGTAGTTGGGCCGCCAGAGGCCAAAGTTGCAATCGTTGACGTCGAGGCCGTCGACGAGCGTACCGGGCGAGCCCAGGGTGATCGCCCAGCGGGCGTCCCAGGCCTTGATGCGGCGGATGGCGAGCGGGTGCCGCGAGTCGGGCCCGAGCCCTGCCCCGCCCCGGCCGCCGTCGCCGGGGCCGCCGCCCAGATTGAAGCCGTAACGCCGCTGCGCGTGGGACTCGTTGTCGTCAAAGCGCAAGAACGGCAGGGTGCGTACATCGACGGCCCGGCGCGTTCCGTCGGCCCCGCGCACGCGTAGGACCGGGTCAAAACCCCCGTCGGTCTCGACCTCGTAGCGAAAGCCGTACTGGTCGCATTCCACGGCGACGTCGCGAATGAAGGCGTTGCGGTTATTGGCCCACCAGAAGCCGGCCCCTTCATTGTGATCGTAGGCCAGGATCTGACCCGGCAGGGGCTTGCCCCGGCACGCCTGGATCGCCAGGCAGCCGTCGAGGACGTTGTCGACCTCGGAGCCGTCCTCGAGGAAAAAGCCGTGCCCGACCGACCGATAGCCGACGCAGTCGCGAACGATCAGGCGATTGGTTCCGTGAATCGTGATCCAGCGGTTGCCGCTGTCCCAGAGCGCGCATCCGACCACCGACGAGCCCCGCATGGTGTCGCCGGCCTTGTGAAAATGCAGGGTGTAGCGCCCCAGGCGGCCGGTCTTGCCCAGATGGCGGAACTCGACGAACGAGAGGGAAGCCCGTGATCCGCGATGAAACATCGCGTGGCCCCGGCCGGCGTCTGGGTCGGCGGATTCCACGACGACGTTGCGGCTGAGATTGGCGGCCTCGGCGCGGGTCGTATCGACCCCCGCATGGCGGTGAGCGAGGGGCTTGTCGAGCTCGATCGTGGTTCCCGAGAGACTCTGGACCAGGCGTTCCTCGGACTGGCCGGCGACCCGGACGCTGGGCTCGTCCGTGTCGTCGGCGATCGTCTGACGGCGGGTCGCCGTGACGACGACGCGGTCGCCCGCGCGCCATCCCTGGACCGCCTCGGCCAGCGCGATGCGCGATGCGCCCTGGGCCGCCGTCGCGCCGAGCTTGACCCACGATCGCGACAGGGGCGCTCCGTGCATCTCGACCCGCCCGCCGCGGCAGATGATCGCCGGCGTCAGGTCGGGGTCGAGGCCCGGGCAGGGCGTCAGACGAATCAGGGCCCGACGCCCGGCCGGGAGCGGGGCCTCGGCCGTCCCGATCTCGAGCGTGGCTTCGTGGTCTGCAAGCGTTCGCGCGGGGTGCGTTTCGGCCTCGAGCCCGGTCTCGGAGGCGTCCTCGCCAGGCTCGATCTTGATCAGCCCCACGTCGAGCCGGGTGTCACGATCGGTGGCGAACCGCAAGACGCCGGCCACATGGATCGACCGCACGACCGGGCCCTTCGCCAGGTCGTACTCCACCACGTGCCCCGGGCGCACCTGGACGCGAGCCTGGTCGGCGGGGACCGAGCCCGATTCCCACGTGCCGGGTGCCGACCAGGGGCCGCTCGCGCGCGAGCGCTCGAGCGGCGAATCGGCCGCCGCGGCCGTGGAACCAATCAAGAAGACGAGCGTCGCGAGGATTCTCATGATGTCGACCTGACAGCCCGGTCCGTTCGTGTCGAGAGGGGGTCTAGCGGCCGCCCGCGGGACGGGTTTGATAGTCGCGAAGATACGTGAGCCGTTTGGGGTCGGTCGGGCCGGCGGCGCCGGCCGTGAAGGGATAGGGCGGCATGTCGCGCCAGGGCAAGGGCTCGACCGAATCGCCGCCGGCCGTCGCGGGGTCGGCGTCCTTGCAATAGCCGTAGCCGCGCACGACGTAGCTCCTCGTCCAGCCGGGCTCGAGCGGCGGCACGGACCGGCCGTCGAACTCGATCCGCGCCACGTCGCCCGGCCCCACCACGCAAAAACGATCGTCGTCGGCCGCGAAGAGCTCGCCCACGTCGCCGTATCGCGTGAGCATGCCCTTCATCCGGGCGAGCGGGGCGGGGTCGACATATTCATACTCGTAGAGCAGCGGCTGGCGGCCGTCGGGCGAGGTCTCGCGCATGTAGCCGCGATGCTCGAGCACGGCCCGGGGCGCTTTCAGGGTCGTCACCTTGAGCGCTCGCTCGCCGTTGGGATCGCGGACGGCAATGAATGCCTGATCATAGTAACATTCCATGTTGGTCTTGATTCGCAGCACGCAGCGCGGGCCCGTGAGCTTGCCCGTGAGGTCGAGCGTGGTTCGGCGCGGCAGGCCGGCGGGGTAGCCGGCGTGGGGCTCGATCACGGTCCAGCGGTCGTCGTCGCCGAGTCGCTCGATGACGGGGGGCTTGAGCGCGACGCCGGCGGTCGACGCCGCGTAGTTGGTCTGGGAATAGGGATATTCGACCCAGCCCGCCAGGCACAGAAGGAGCGGGTCGCCGGGTCCGTGGCGGCTCAGGCGGTCGGCGAAATCGAGCACGATCCCGTGCTCCTGGGCGTAGCCGATCCAACCTTTCAAGAGGCCGAACGCGTCGACGGTCCGGCGGTCGAAATGCTTGAGCGATTCGGTCACGTCGGCGCCCTTGAGGTCGGTCGCGCGGACGGGGTCGATCGCGGCGCGCCAGGCGCGGAGCGCGCCAGTGGGTCGACTTCCCTCGGGGGCAAACCGTTCGTCGAGCCCGACCACGAGGCCGGGGGGCCGATCGACCACGTCGAGCTCGAGCATGTCGAGATAAACGACCTCGTCCATGGGCTCGGCCACGGCCAACCGATAGAAGCCACCGATTTCTTTCATCTGTTGATTCGTAACTTCCATGGATTCATCGCGGTCGGGCCGGCCGTACGCGCCGGGGGCGATCAGATAGCCCATGCCGCCGCCGCCCAGGAAGTCGCCGATGCATTCGAACCGCGCGCCGTTCCACGTGAAAAGCACCGGGCAACTGCCGGTCTTGCGGTTGGTCTCGGCGAGGTTGAGCTTTTGATTGGCCGCCACGCTCAGCTCGCACTGCATCACGCCGTCGGGCCAGCGCAGGTGCACCAGGTCGGCTTTCTCGTGCGTTCCCAGGCCCAGGACGACCGGGGCCACCGACTGGGCCAAACCCGAGTCGGGCGTCGTGTGGTCGTAGGCGAAATGGACCCCCTGCCCCTCGAGCAAGAGCCGGGTTCCGATCGCGTGCGAGTTGGTGCGCATGAGCGTGGGCGAGACGTGCCAGTGGCCGCCGAGCTCGAGCGCGAGCCAGTTCTGGCCGTTGCCCATGTTTCGCGCCAGCACCGGAGGCTGGCCGGGGCGAACGGCGACGAAGTCGGGGAGCGGGTCGCCGAGTAAGTCGACTAGGGTCGTTCCCTCGAGGCCGGGCGGGTCGAAGAGCGCGGGGAGGGCGGCCGCGGCGTGCCGCTGGCCCTCGTTCCTGGCCCAGGGGGGCACGGTTGGCGCGCCGGGCTTGCCGGGTGCGGGCAGGCCGGCCAGATCGACGCGGCCGTCGAGATCGACGTCGATCGCCTGCGCCTGCCGCCAGTGGTTTGCGTTTGTGGCCCAGCGCTCGAAGGTGATCTTCCCGGTGGGCGAGGCCGTCGTGTTGCGGAAACAAAGCAGAGCACCGTCGGCCTGGGGGGCGGCGAGGTCGGCGCGGCCGTCGGAATCGACGTCGAGCACGAGCAGCCCCGAGGCGCTCGACGCCGGGGCGAGATCGGGGAGATCGGCGTCGTGAAAGGCGCCCAGGCG
>DAIDHE010000262.1 GCA_027459775.1 Planctomycetales bacterium
TGAAGAGGGCGATCCAACGTAGATCGACCGTGCGAGAGCGAGACATGGCGTGACCTCCTTGAGGGGCTGGACGGCCCCGACGGGAGAATCATCGCGGTCGGTCACGACGCATTCCAGACGCACTTCACCGGACGGACACAAATGCTCCGCTCCGACCCATCCCGATCCGTCGATCAGGTACATCGGCGATGCAGCCGCTTCGGAGCACGGGATCACGACCGCGAGCAAGAGACCGACAAACGGAGTGCGAATCCTAGCCTTCTCTCTAGCTTCGAATTCTGTCGAGCTAAACACGGTCGAGAACGGCTCTTGGCCGCACGCATTCATTGGCCCACATCCGACTCGTCCTTGGTTGCTGGCAGCCCGGTGCGAGATCCGGGAGCGGGTTCGATCCGCCGGCCCCGCCGCTTCATGGGCCGCGTTCAGCACGACCGCGCCGCGGGCCAACTCAGCGGGGCACCGAGACTGAGGCAGAGGAATCAGCCGTGTTCAATGCCCTGTCTCCCAATCGAGGACGACACTATGCCCATATCCTCGCAATCGTCAAGTCCGACATGGACCAGCTTCTGAGCCCGGAAAAGCGACGTGCTCAATGCGGCCGTTCAGTCATCCCTGGGTTCGTGGCTGGCCCAGGCGGCGACGGCCGCGGTGATGGCCTCGACCTGGGCCATGGCCCCTTGCCCGATGTCGCCGCAGGCCAGCCGCCTGGACCGGGGAGGGACGAGCACGATCCGGGGTGCGTGGTGGGCGAAGACGGAGGGGGCCTCCTCGAGCAACCAGCCGGCGGGTGGGGGCGAGCCGGCGTGGTCCTCGAGCAAGATGCGCAGGTGGCGCAGGGTGGCGGGGCTTTGCCACATCAGGGTGTTCATGGCCGGGGCGAGCACGACGGGCTTGGCGAAGTCCCAGGCGCGGAAGAGGCAGGTCAGGTAGTTGTCGGCGAGCCCGAGTGCGAACTTGGCGAGCGTGTTGGCGTCGAGCGGGGCGACGACCAGCACCTCGGCCCAGCGCCTGAGCTCGATATGGCCGACGGGGTCGCCGCGGGTATAGCCCGCCCCCGGCCATTCGTCGGCGTCGACGCTCAACATCCCCGGGCCGCGGGCGCGAAACGCCGCCACGGCGGCGGGGTCGAGAAAATAGAGGGCGGGCGTGGTCGCGACGATGCGGGTCTGACAACCCGCCGTTTCAAGCGATCGAGCAAGCTCGAACGAGCGAATCGCCGCCACCGACCCCGTGATTCCCAGTACGACAGGGCGCATGATTCGACGGGCGCGAGAGCGCCTCGTTCTCGGGGACGCTCGGCAACCGCCTATTGCCGATCGACGACCAACGGGGCCATCGTTTCGTTCAAGGTCTGCGTCAGGCGGTTGTAGAGCTGCCGTTTCAGATGCTGGGTCTGCCGATGCGACAACATGAGCCGTTCGCCGGCGCGGTCGGAAAGGGCGGACACGATGACCTTGAGCTCGGTGCGAATGATCCCCGAGAGATCCTCGAAGGCGTCGGGAAGAGACAGGCTTTTCAACGTTTCATTTCGTGTATGAGTGGTCAATTGAGAACCCTCCTTGGCCAAACGCGACGGGTCGAACATGTCGAATCTCGCTCCGCGATTTCAGAACCTAACTCGCGATGAAACCCAGAGTCAAGCCGTTGGCCGGGAAAATCGTCGGGAAGCCGCCGTTTCACCCTCCCGTGAAACGAATGCCATCACGTCTTCCTTTCATATACTACGATATCAGTCAACTATTATGTTGGACGATTTTCCGCCGGGGCCTCCTCGGGCCTGGTTCGGGAGTCGGTTCGAAGCGGACGCGGGCGGGCGTTGACGGGTGGCCTGGCGTTGTCCAGAATCAATCAAGGAAGCGCGGTCCGCGCCCGAAGTTCGCGGGATTGGCTGGGGTTCCGGCTGGGAGGAGAGCAATCGATGAGTCAGTTCGCGGTGATCCTGCCGGCCGCGGGTCGATCGTCGCGTTACGGCGATCCCCGCGAGAAAAAAATCTTCGCCGACCTGGCGGGCCGGGCGGTCTGGCTGCGCGCGGCCGGGCCGTTTCTCAATCGCGACGACGTGGCGCGGGTGATCGTCGCGATCGCACCCGAGGATCGCGACCTCTTCGACCGCCGCTACCAGGCGAACACGGCGTTTCTCAACATCCGGGTCGTGATCGGCGGCGCGGACCGATCCGAGACGGTGGCCCGAGCGCTCGAGGTGGTCGAGCCCGAGTGTGATTTCGTGGCCGTCCACGACGCCGCCCGGCCGTGCCTGTCGACCGAGGTCGTCGACCGCGTGTTCGCGGCCGCGATCAAGCATGGCGCGGCCGTGCCGGCCGTCCCGGTCGCGGACACCATCAAACGGATGGGGCCGGACGGTATGATCGCCGCCACGGTGCCGCGCGAGTCGCTTCATCTCGCCCAGACCCCGCAGGTCTTTCGTCGCGAGCTGCTCTGCCGCGCGATCGCCGAGCGCTCTCGCCTGGGGCGCGGGGCGACCGATTGCGCAGGGCTGGTCGAGGCCCTGGGCCACCCGTGCGCGATCGTGATGGGCTCGCCGCTCAATCTCAAGATCACGACCCCGCTCGACCTCAAGCTGGCGGCCGCGATCTTGCCCCTGGTCGAGCCCCCCCGCCGCGACGGGCCGGCCCACCCCTTCGCCGACGAGCAACAGGGGTGGGAGAAACTCCCCAAGATCAAGCCCAGGGATCTCTTCGGACCCTGAGCCTTGGCCTTACTTGCTTGCGACCGGCTCGTCGAGCATCGACCAGAGGGTCGGCTCCATGGCGTCGGCCCAGATGCGGTAGCCTTTGCGGGACAGGTGCAAGAAGTCAGGCATGATTTCCCGTGCGATCGTGCCGTCGGGCTTGAGAAACGCCTTGCCGATGTCGAGATAATGGACCCGCGAGCCGTCGTCGAGCTTGGCGATGGTCTGGTTGATGG
>DAIDHE010000423.1 GCA_027459775.1 Planctomycetales bacterium
CATGAGCCTCATTGCGCCTGGGGTTTAAGAACACTGGCGACATCCGCCGGAGGCGGAATCGGCCGTGACCGGCGAGCGCCGCCGGCGGAGTTGGCGACCGCTTCCGCGGCCACCGGTCGCGATCCGGCGGGCACGCTCGCGAGCACGACGCGAGGCGCGGCCGCGACCCCGCCAGCCGCCACGGCCGGCGCGGGCGCGGCCGAGCTCGCCTGAGGGACGTTCGCGGGGCGGGGGGCCGCTCCAGGGGCGGGGGCAGGGCCCCCCATCGGCTGAAGGTTCCGAGGATAAACCCCCTCGACGGGCGCCGGCTGGGCCAAAACGTCGGCCGGAGGCTGACCCAGGGCCACGTACATCTCGAACTGCGCCCGATTGAAGTCAATGATCAGATCTAGATACGACAATCTCGACATCGCGAGCAAGTTGAAGCTGTTCAAAAGCTCGATCGGCAGCACCCGGTTGGGCGCGTTGCCAGCCACGTCCCTGATCCGGTCCAGATCCTCGTGATACGAAAGGAAGCCGGCCCGGACGGCACTTTCGTAGGTGCCGATCTGCGAGTAGCGAGCATGGGCCTTGGCATAGGCCTCCGCGACCTGCTCGCGAACCATGTTGAGGATCGCGACCTGCTCGAACTGCGCCACCTGCAGCCGCGCCGAGGCCTGGCGAATGAGCGCGATGTTGCCGAGACCCAAGTTCTGAATGGTCCAGTAACCGATGAAATCAGCGTCGGTACGACCGGAGAAATTCCCGAAGATCGGCCGCACCAGATTGCTCCCGCCGCCAAAACCGCCGGCGCTGAACCCGACCATCAGGTTGGGCGAGAAGGGCAAGATTCGCGCGCCCGACAGATACATCAGGGCCGCCTGGATGGCCGCGCGCTGGGCCGCCAGCTCGGGGCGATTGAGCATCCCGATGGCGATCAATTCCTTGACGGGAATCGGGTCGGGCACGAGCGGATGCGGCACGATGAATGCGTCCGTCGGGTGCAGGCGAATCGAGGGGTCGAGATTGAGCAACTGGCACAAGGTCGCCGATGCCGTCAGGACGTCGGCCTCGGCCTTCTGGATGTCCGCTTCGCGAAGCGCCAGCGCCGTCGCCGCACGATTGGCGTCGGCGTCGCGGCCCTGGCCCGACCTGGCGAAATCGGCGGTCAGCTTGGCGATCGTACGGGCCTCGTCGCGCGCCTGACTCTGCACCGCCCGTCTCCCCTCCGCCCGCAACAGTTCGCTATAGGCCAGGGTCACTTGCAACAGAATCTCGTTCCGCACCGCCAAGGTCTGGAATTCACGCTGACGGACCACCTGCCGGGTCGCGAGATAATTGTAAATCCCCAGACCGACGTTCTCCTGAAGGAACACGCCCGGGACGTTGACCGTGCCGGCCGCGACCGCGTTGCTCCCCGCGCCGACATACACCGCCGACCGGTTCACCGACAGCATGTTGCCATTGGACTGTTGCAACACGCCCGTGTGCGTGTCGTAATTGGCACCCGGATTGATGGATGGGAGAAAGTATGCCGCGGCAAGCTGGCGTTCGGCGACCGAGATCAGGATCCGCCTGCGAGCGATGTTGATATCGGGGTTCTGGACGCCGGCCAGGCGAAGGGCGGTCGCGAGGTCGATCGGCTGAACCTCGGCCGCAAGGATGGTTGCGGGCGTGGTGGGCAGGGGAGCCAGCCCCCGGAAATCGGTTCTCGCCCCATTCCCTGCTTGGGGCCTGCCCGGCGTCCCGGCCCCCGGCGTCGCGCCGTTGTTCCCAGCCCCCGGCATCCCCGGCAAGGCGGCCGGCGGCGTGGAAGGGATGTTGCCAGCCCGGGGCAGTCCCGGCTGAGCCGATGGGGGCGGGGCGGGCGGCGAACCAGATCGGCCAGGCGCCTGCGCCCAGCATGACGTAGAACACAGAAAGAGCGCCGTGGCGATCAAACCCGTCCCGACCGCGCTAGTCTGTCTCATTGTCTCCACCCTCTCCTCCCGTGTCTTCCGCACAACGGCTATAGATCCGTTCTCTGGTAGGCTCATCGTTGTTCCATCGGTCGATCAACCGATTGACTTGACGTTTGCTGAGGACTGGTTCGATTCCACCAATTGACAGACTGGGCGCGGAAGCTAACATAGAACCAGCGGGCGATTGAGTTTCGCGATCGCATGGGGGACGGTATGCCGTCGCCGATTTTACGATTGATCTTGTGCTTCCTGATGAGCCTGTCGATCGCCACCTCCCCTCTGCGCGGCTGGTCGAGGAGCTCCCGCCCCGGCCACGCCCCCACTCGTCCGGGTTCCCCCACAAATCCCGCAAGAACCGATCGCCCCTCGAAGGGAACGCCCTGACGGCTCAGGTTCTCACGGTCCCGAGCCGCAATCCCCGGCCGGTCGTAACACCGAATTTGGCCCACGCACTCATTCGAGCGTTTCCGCGATTGCATCCAGGGTCGCTTCGAACGAATCGCCTCTCCTTCGTCGCACATCCGCTGCGCTGCTAAGCAAAGGCCAATCTCGATCACACCACGCTGATCATCATCGGTCGTAACGGCTCGACATACTCCTACCATTCGCGCGCATACCCTCGCCCCAACTCCACTTCGGAGACCTTGTTCCCATGAATGGCTTGATCAGAGCCTCGCTCGGCAACCCCTACGCCGTCACCGTGATGTCATTCACGATGATCGTGCTGGGTACGCTCAGTCTCACCGCGATTCCGATGGACATCCTGCCGGTCTTCAAAGCGCCGGCCGTGCAAGCCCTCACGTTTTACGGCGGTATGTCGGCCAATAGCATCGCCAACGACATCAGCAATCGCATGGAGCGCTGGACCGGTCAGGCCAACGGCATGCTCCGCCAGGAATCTCGCTCGATCATCGGCGCCAGCATCGTCCGCAATTATTTCCGTGAAGACGTCGATCCCAACGGCGCGCTCACGCAGGTGAACTCGCTGGCTCTCTCGGTTTTGCCGAACCTACCTCCCGGCACCCTGCCGCCGGTCGTCTTGCCGTACGATCCCACCTCGTCGACGCCGGTCTGCGTCGTCGCCCTCGACAGCGCGAACCCCGACAACAACGAGTCGGTGCTCTACGACGTGGGCCGCTACGAGGTCCGCAACATGATCATGGCCATCCAGGGGGCCGTCGCCCCGGTGGTCTACGGCGGCAAGATCCGCGCCGTCATGGTCTATCTCGATCGTGAAAAACTCCAGTCCCGCGGCATGTCGCCGATGGACGTCATGAAAGCCTTCGACGGCTCCAACGTCTTCCTCCCCTCCGGCGACGCCAAGTTCGGCGACATCGACTACGTGCTCGACTCCAACTCGATGTACCTGAGCGTCTCCGACATGGGCGAGATCCCGCTCCGTTATGAAGCGGGCCGGGCCGTCTTCCTCCGCGACGTGGCGACGCCCAAGGACGCCAACTACATCCAGACCAACGTCGTCCGCGTGAACGGCCGCCGGGTGGTCTACATCCCCGTCTACCGCCAGCTCGGCGCCAGCACCCTGGCCGTGGTCAAGAACCTCCGCGGCGAGCTCCCCGACATGGAATCCCGGACGACGCGGAGCGGCATCAATCTCAAGCTCGTCATGGATCAGTCGGTCTATGTGGAGAAGTCGATCGAGGCCCTGGTCCAGGAGGGCGTGCTGGGGGCGATCCTGTGCTCGCTGGTGATCCTGATGTTCCTGGGCGAGCTGCGGATGACCGGGATCGCGATCATGACGCTTCCGCTCGCGATCCTCACGTCGTCGACCGCGCTTTATTTCACGGGCCAGACGATCAACGTCATGACCCTGGCCGGGATGACGCTGGCGATCGGGCCGATGATCGACTCTGCGATCATCTGTCTTGAGAACACGCACCGGCACCTGAGCATGGGCGCGACCCCGCGCGACGCGGCGTTCCTGGGGGCGAGCGAGGTGGCGATGCCCGAGCTGGTGTCGACCCTGTGCACGTTCCTGGTGCTCGCGCCCCTGGTTTTCACGCCGGGGCTGGGCCAGTTCTTGTTCAAGCCGATGGCCATGGCGGTCGCGTTTTCGATGATCGCGGCCTACATCCTGTCGCGGACCCTGGTCCCGGCTTGCAGCGCGTTCTGGCTGCACAGCCACGCGGCCGAGGGCCACGGCCACGGGGGCCACGGCCACGGCGACGCCGGGTCGGCCCACGCCGACCCCAACCCGAACGGTTCCGAGACGTTCCAGATCAACGGCAACGGCGACGCGAAACCCAAGAAAAAGTGGCTCATCGCCCGCGCCTTCGCCCGCTGGCAGGCGATGATCGACGACGGCATCGCGCTTTATTGCAAGGGACTCGACGGCGCGCTCGCCCACCCCTACATCACCATCACCATCGGCTACGGACTCCTGGCCACGACCCTGATCGGACTCTGGCCCCATATGCGCCGCGACTTCTTCCCCGAGGTCGACGCCGGCTCCTTCGAAATGTACGTCCGAGCCCCGAGCGGACTCCGTATCGAGGAAACCGAAAAACGCATCAAAGCCGTCGAGGACTTCCTCCATAAGGCGATCAAGCCCCACGACCTCGAGCTCGTTCTCTGCGAGCTCGGCGTGACCTCCGACTGGTCCGCCGCCTACACCCCCAACGCCGGCCCGATGGACTCCGTGGTCAAGATTCAGCTCACCGAGCACCGCGACAAGACGGCCCAGGAGTACGTCTCGATCCTGCGCAACGGCTTCGCCGCCGATCCAGCCTTCAACGACCTCGAATTCGCCTTCGACGCCGGCGGCATGGTCCGCGCGGCCATGAACGAAGGCAAGTCGACCCCGATCAGCATCCGGGTCACCGGCAAGAAGCTCGAGGACGCCCACAAGATCGCCACCCGGATCAAGAACGAGGTCCGCAAGATCGACGGCGTCGTTGACCCCCGGGTCATTCAGCGCATCGATTATCCCCAATACGTGATCAACGTCGAACGGGCCAAGGCCTCGGAGCTCGGCCTCACCCAGGAAGACGTCATGCGGAACGTCGTCGCGGCGTTCAACTCGAGCATCCAGTTCAACAAGACCAATTTCTGGATCGACCCCAAGAGCAAGAACCAGTACTTCGGCGGCGTGCAGTATTACGAGCAAGACATCAAGTCGATCGACACCATGCTCGACATCGTGATCACGCCCTCCCGCCCCGACGTGCCTCACAAACCGATCCCTCTCCGCAACGTCGTGACCGTCGACCGAAGCTCGGTCCCGACCGAGGTCACGCACTACAACATCCAGCCCACGATCGAGCTCACGATGGGCGTCGCCGAGCGCGACCTGGGCCACGTCTCCGACGACGTCTGGAAGGTCATCGACAAGTTCGGCACCCCCGACCCTCGCAAGTCGGCCCAGTGGTATCCCTACGATCCCAACAGCGGCGAGAAACGCCGCCTTGAGGGAGCGAAGGTCGTCCTCTCCGGCGAATATCTGCGAATGACCGACACCTTCAACAGCCTGTCGGTCGGCCTGATTCTGGCCTCGCTGCTCATCTATTTCTTGATGGTCGGCCTCGACAAATCGTTCGTCGTGCCGCTCTCGGTCATGTCGATCGTCCCCTTGTGCCTGGTCGGCATCTTGCCGGCCCTCTACATCACCAAGTCGGCCGTCAACGTGCAGTCGCTGCTGGGGTTCGTCTTCATCGTCGGCATCAAGGTGGCCAACTCGGTGCTGATGACCGACTACGCCCAGGAACTCCGACGGCACGAGGGGCTGACCCCGCTCCAGGCGATCCGCAAGGCGGCCAGCCTGCGGGTACGGCCCATCACGATGACCGCCCTGGCCGCCTTCTTCGCCCTGATCCCAGGCGCGATGGCGCTCGAACGGGGCAGCGAAGCGAACGCCCCCTTGGCTCGCGCCATTCTGGGCGGGCTCACGGCCGGCGAGCCGGCGACCCTCTTCGTCTTGCCCGTGATCTACTCGCTCATCGTCCGCGACAAGCCGGGCCAGAAGCTCGGCGGCCACGGCCACGGCGACGACCACGGCGCGGGCGACGATCCCGACAGCAACGGCCACGGCGACGGCGACCTCCACGCTTGACCTCGGCCCTGCCTGAGCGCCCCGCTCGCGGGCGCTCAGGCTAAATCAACGGGGTCAGGACTCTTTGATTTGCTCGACCTTGTCCTGCATCAAAGAGTCCTGACCCCGTTGGTTTTTGGTTTGTTAAAACTTTGTTAACCAACTAGAATCTTGGGCGTTGGGATGAGACAATCGTCGCTTGTTGGTCGCGTCGTCATGTCGAGCGGCGCGATTGAGGTACTTGCGGCGCCGGCTTCAGAAAGGGGCGATCGGGGATGAGCGAGTTCTCGGAAAACGAATCGCGTGATCGGAGTCGGCGTGATTTCTTGAAGGTCTCGGCGGGCGCGACCGCGCTCACGGCGGCGGCGTTGGAATCGGGGCTGGCGCAAGCGGTCAAGGCGGCCGAGGAACTGCCAACCGTCACGCTGGGCAAGACCGGGGCCAAAACGACGGCGCTGGGCATGGGGACAAGCTGGTCGCTGGCCCCGAGCTTCGTCCTGGCCGCCCTCAAGTCGGGCGTGCGCTACATCGACACCTCCGAGAACTATGAGAACACCCTCGCCGAGAAGGTGCTCGGCGAGGTCCTCGAGCGTTCCGGGATGCGCAAGGACGTCTATCTCGTGACCAAGAACGGCCGCGCCAAGGTGGGGGGGCCGGGGGCATTCGCCGCCTTTGAGAAGCGGCTCGAGGGAAGTCTCGAGCGCCTTCGCACCGACTACGTCGATTGCTACTATCTGCACGGGGTCGAGGGGCGCGAGATCCCCTTGCTCAAGGATCCCGACGTCAAGGCGGCCTTCGAGAAGCTCAAGAAGGCGGGCAAGATCAAGTTCTGCGGGCTTTCGTGCCACGATCGTCGGCTCCCCGAGATCGTGACGGCGGCCGCCGAGTCGGGTTTCATCGATCAGATCATGATCCAGTACAACTACCGGACCATGAACAACGACCAAGTCCGCCGGGCCATGGACGCCGCGTCCAAGGCCAATCTCGCCCTGGTCGCGATGAAGACCCAGGCGGGCGCTGGCTCGTTCCGCGAGGTCGACGCCTCGCCCAGGTTCCAGGAGTTCGTCGACAAGGGCTTCAAGAAAGAGCAGGCCGCCATCAAGACGGTGCTGGCCGAGGGGCGGATGCAGGTGGTGGTCAGCGAGATGACCAACCGCGACATGCTGCGCGAGAACATGGCCGCCTGTCTCGATCCCAAGCTCTCCCACCGCGATCGAGAGCTGCTGGAGCAACACCGGCTGGCGACGTCGCACCTCTATTGCCAGGGCTGCGGCCACCACTGCGAGCCGGCGGCCGGGGGAGCGGCCGTGGCCGACATCCTGCGGTTTCTGCGTTACGACGAGGTCTACGGCAAGACGCGAACCGCCCGGGCGCTCTATCAGGCGCTTCCCGAGTCGACGCGGAACCTGGCCTCGACCGATTTCGCGGCCGCCCAGGCGGCGTGCCCGCACAAGCTGCCCGTGGTCGAGCTCATCGCCCGGGCCAATCGCAGGCTTGGCTGACAATCTCCGGCGGGCCGTCCTCGCCCCGGGCGGGGACGGTTCCCACTCAGTCTTCGTCGTGCTCGTTCGCGCCGTTGGTTTCGGGCGAGGGGTTGACCTCAGCCGGTGGGCCGGGGATCGCGTGCTCGCCGTCGAGCCACCGCCCGAGGTCGATCAAGCGACAGCGCTCCGAACAAAACGGAAACCAGGGCGCCTGGTCGAGCGAGGGCGTCGAAAACGGCTTCGCGCAGGTTGGGCAGCGAGCCTGGATCATGGCGTGGTCGAGCCGCCCGAGCCCGATGCGGGCTTGGCAGGCTCGCTCTTGGCTGGGGACGACTCGCTCGCGGCCGCGGGCTTGGGCTCGGACGACCCGGCATCGGCCTTGGCGGCTTTCTTGTAGGATTCGCTACGGTAATCGGTCTGGTAAAAGCCCGACCCCTTGAACAGAATCGCCGCCCCGGGGCCGATCTTGCGCCTGAGCTTGGGGAGCTTGCATTCCGGGCATTCGGTTCGAGGGTCGGCCATGATCGACTCGTAGGCCTCGAATTCATGGCCGCAGGAATCGCAGATATAGTCGTAGGTTGGCATATCACACGCCTTCGCTTGAGCTCGCCTTGATCGATACGGCGACCTTGCTCGGTCGCAAAACCCTGTCCTTGATCCGGTAGCCCTTGCCGTATTCGGCCACGACGACGCCCTCGGGGCA
>DAIDHE010000441.1 GCA_027459775.1 Planctomycetales bacterium
CGATCAGCGGTCTGACCGTGAACGGCGGGTCCGGCGGAAACACGTTCACGGTCAAAGGCACCCTCGTCAACGGCGCTTTTGTTCCCACCACGACGGTGCTCAACACCGGAACTGGCAACGACACCACGAATGTCCTGGCGACAAGCGCGGGCAGCGTGCTTGACATCCACGGCCAGAGCGGGCTGGACGTGGTCGATCTTGGCTCGAGCCTGGTTGCGCCGCTGGGCATGCAGGGCCTGAACGGAACCATCAACGTCGACAACACTCTTGGTTCGACCGCCCTGACCCTGGACGATTCGCAGGACACGACCGGTCGGACGGCGACCTTGACCGACAACGGCACGACCGGAACCATGACCGGCCTCTCGCCCGCCACGATCAACTACACCGACGCCTCGATCAGCGGTCTGACCGTGAACGGCGGGTCCGGCGGAAACACGTTCACGGTCAAAGGCACCCTCGTCAACGGCGCTTTTGTTCCCACCACGACGGTGCTCAACACCGGAACTGGCAACGACACCACGAACGTCCTGGCGACAAGCGCGGGCAGCGTGCTTGACATCCACGGCCAGAGCGGTCTGGACGTGGTCGATCTTGGCTCGAGCCTGGTTGCGCCGTTGGGCATGCAGGGCCTGAACGGAACCATCAACGTCGACAACACTCTTGGTTTGACCGCCCTGACCCTGGACGACTCACAGGACACGACCGGTCGGACAGCGACCCTGACCGACAACGGCACGACCGGGACGATGACCGGCCTCTCGCCCGCCACGATCAACTACACCGACTCGGACCTCAGCGGCTTGACCGTGAACGGCGGGTCCGGCGGAAACACGTTCACGATCAACGGCACGCCGTCTCTCGTGACAACCGACCTCAATACGGGCATCGGAAACGACACGGTCCATGTCTTGGCCACCGGCAACAACACACTCAACATCCACGGCCAGAGCGGGCTGGACGTGGTCGATCTTGGCTCGAGCCTGGTTGCGCCGCTGGGCATGCAGGGCCTGAACGGAACCATCAACGTCGACAACACTCTTGGTTTGACCGCCCTGACCCTGGACGATTCGCAGGACACGACCGGTCGGACAGCGACCTTGACCGACAACGGCACGACCGGAACCATGACCGGCCTCTCGCCCGCCACGATCAACTACACCGACTCGGGCCTCAGCGGCTTGACCGTGAACGGCGGGTCCGGCGGAAACACGTTCACGATCAATGGCACGCCGTCTCTCGTGACAACCGACCTCAATACGGGCATCGGAAACGACACGGTCCATGTCTTGGCCACCGGCAACAACACACTCAACATCCATGGCCAGGCCGGGCTGGACGTGGTCGATCTCGGCTCGAGCCTGGTTGCGCCGCTGGGCATGCAAGGTCTGAACGGAACCATCAACGTCGACAACACTCTTGGTTCGACCGCCCTGACCCTGGACGACTCGCAAGACACGACCAGTCGGACAGCGACCTTGACCGACAACGGCACGACCGGAACCATGACCGGCCTCTCGCCCGCCACGATCAACTACACCGACGCCTCGATCAGCGGCTTGACCGTGAGCGGCGGGTCCGGCGGAAACACGTTCACGATCAACGGCACCCTCGTCAACGGCGCTTTTGTTCCCACCACGACGGTGCTCAACACCGGAACTGGCAACGACGCCACGAACGTCCTGGCGACAAGCGCGGGCAGCGTGCTTGACATCCACGGCCAGAGCGGACTGGATGCCGTCAACATTGGGAATGCTGGCAGCGTCACGGGCATCCTGGGCGCGATCACGATCGACAACGCCGCCGGGCATACCGGGCTGGCGATCGACACCTCGGCCGATGCGGTCAGCCATGTCTTCACTCTGACCGGCGGCGGGATCCAGAGCACGCTGGCGAGCTTGACCCCCGCGGCGATCACCTACACGAACGCTCAGCTCAGCTCGCTCACAATCGACACGGGTCCGTCCGGCACTCAGGTGATGAATATCAACTTTGGCGCTGGCAACCCGATTCCCACGTTCGGCTCGCCGGGCCTGATTTTCAACGCCGGGGCGAACGCGACGAGTGCTCCGGGAAGCCACGCTTTGAATCTCATGGGCACGCTTCCCTCGGGCCCGTTCGCCAGCGAGACCCACAACGCCAATGATCCCGCCGTCTCGCCCCACGTCGGCCAGTACGGCTCGATCGCGCTGACCGATTCGCTCGCGACGAATACGAGCCTTGTTTACACCGGCCTTCAGCCGATCAACGACACGACGCCGGCGGTCAACTATACCTTCAACGACTTCGCCAGTGATCAGTCATTCACTGCGTCGGACGGCCCCGTGGTTCTCGGTTTCAATACGATCCAGTTCGCCAACACGCCGACGATTCCGCCACCGACCTTTGAGACGACGAACATCGCCAACAAGACCAACGTGACGTTCAACACGCCCAATCAGGGGATCGGATTGAACGGCCGCGTCGACGTGCCGACGCCCTCGACGGGGCTCGCCAGCCTTACGTTCAACACGCCCGCGAACGGCGACAACGCGGTTTCGTTCGTCGCGACTCCGCCAGGCGTCGTCACCTCGCTCAACGGGGGGCCCGAGGAGGACGTCACGAATATCACCGGCTTGGGGGTCGCGCTGGGCACGACCCTGACCGTGAACGGCGGCCTCGCGACCAACACCCTGAATGACAACGCGGGGGGCCAGACCCCAACCATCACGGCCGGGGCGCGGCCTGGCGAGGTTCTGATCAGCATCCCAGGGGCTGGGACGGTCGACGCTCTCAACTACCAGCAGGTCAACATCGTCAATCAAACGGCGGTCGCCCCGGTCATGGGCGTACCGCTCACGATCAACAGCATTGAGGACTTTCAGCTCGTCAATACGGTTGTCGGAACCTTTTCATTCCCGCTTGCCGGTCTCTTCCCGGCGGGCGCGACCCTGCCAGCGGGCGTTCCGGCGAGCGACTTCACCGCGTCGATCGTGTGGGGCAACGGCGCCACCACGTCCGGTACGATCACCCAGGACGCGAGCAACCCTAGCGTGTATGACATCGCGGGAACGCAGACCTACACCGACCCCGGGACGTTCCCGATCGGCCTGACCGTGAATCTCGCCGTCGGCGCGATCACGGGCACGGTGAACGGCACGCCGGTCACCATCAATCTTCCGGTCGCGCCGGCGGCCGGCACCTCCGTGACCGGAACCGCGACGGCGAATGTCGTGAACGCGGCGATCTCGGTCTCGACGTTTCCGATCGTGGGTATCGAAGGGGGCACGATCCCATCGGCCATGATCGCCAGCTTCATCGACGCCGGAGGCGCATCGGGGAGCCCTGATCCAGCCTCTGACTTCTCCGCGAATATCGCGGTCGTCAACGGCGCGGGGGCGACCGTGATCAACGTCCCGGCCGCGAGCATCGTGGAGAACTCTGGCAGCAACAGCTATTCGGTCATGGCGCCGGCGCTTTCCCTGGCCACGCTGGACAAGGGAACCTACGAGCTGATCGTTACCGTGACCAAGACGATCAACAGCACCGTCGTCACCGGGACTGGCGCCTCCACGTTCACCGTCGCGGACGCCGCGCTCTCGGCCTCGGCGACTCAGCCGCCGGTCAGCACCACCGAGGCGACGACATTCCCGATCCCACAGTTCGCCAAGCCGTTGTTCACGGGGGCGGTCGGCTCGTTCACCGACGCCAACCCCGTCGCGCCCTTGACCGATTTCTCGGCCACGATCAACTGGGGCGACGGCAGCTCGCCTTCGACCGGAACCGTCAGCCAGCCAGGGGGCGTCGGGACCGCGTTCATCGTCTCGGGCTCGCATACCTACGCGGACGCGGGAGTGAACGGGGGCGCAGGCTCGTTCCCGATCCAGATCTTCGTGGCCGACATCGACGGCTCGATGCTCAACCTGTCCAACACCGTCACCGTCGCCGACCAGCCGATCATCTTGACAGGCGCCATCAACCCGGCGAGCGTGAGCGGCCTGTCGACTGGGTCGAGCAATGTGACCAACATCAACCAGCCGGACTTTTTCGGCTCGTCCGAACCCTACT
Organism: Planctomycetales bacterium; assembly: GCA_027459775.1. GTDB lineage: Bacteria > Planctomycetota > Planctomycetia > Isosphaerales > Isosphaeraceae > JAKBAP01. The sequence goes on from DAIDHE010000441.1 coordinate 4,048, forward strand.
CGCACGTCACGCTCTATGCGACGCCGAGCGGCGGCGCGGCGATGCCCATCGGCACGACGCAGGCGCTCGGCAATGGGGCGTGGAACATCGTCTCCACCGTGGCCCTGCCGAGCAACACCTATGCGATCACGGCGACCGCGATCGACCAGTTCGGCATGACCACCACCGTCGCGCCCGTCACCATCATGCCCGCGCTGGTGGTCGATACGGTCGCACCGGTGATCACGGCGTTGACCTTCGATCGGTTCGACGCGACGCTCACGGTCACGTTCCAGGACAACCTGAGCGGCATGGATCTCGCCAGCGTCGAGAACAGCGCGTTCTATCATCTCTCGGCCCGGCCGCTGGCCAGGGATGTGCATGTCCTGCCGCTGATCCTGCCCACCAGCATCATCGTGACTCCGGGCGCCACGCCCTCGGATCCGGTCGTGGCGTCCGTGGTCTTCCACAACGGCAAGATGCTTCGCGGCGGCCTGTACACGGTCGTGATCGAATCAGGCATCGGGAACACCGGCATCGAGGACAACGCCGAGACCGCGCTTGCGGGCAGGTTTTACGGGTTCTTCCCCACCGGTGATGGACGTCCGGGCGGTGACTTCGTGGCCCAGATCGCGACCTACCACAACATCGTGAAGCCGTTCGTCCCCTCCAGGGACGGGTATGTCCCGCCCTCCCTGGCCATCGACCCGCCGGCGGGTCTCACACCAACCTTCAAGACGGGCTCGCACGCAAAGCGCCCCAAGGCGGCTCCCAGGCCCCACGCCACGCGCCCGCACCCCACCACGCGGATCATGCATCCGGCAAGCGTGGCCGTCAGGCAGTCGGCGGCCGGTCATCTCATGGTCCACGACGAGGCGCTCGGAGTTCTGGCCGACGTGCTCGGAAAACGGCCTCGTCAACGGTGATGTTCGAGAGCAAGTGCTCAAGAAAGCTTCCCGGGGGCCGCGACCTCGAACGGCGGGGCGCGGCCCTCGGACGACTCTTGATCGGGACGGCTGAACAAGTCGAAGGACGGCTCGATCGTCGGGGCGCTCATCCAATCGCCTGGATCAGAACCTTGACAATGAACCACGACGCCAGGGCGACGACGGCCACGAGCGCGGCCAGACCGCGGGTCGACTCGACCAGCTTACGGTTCAGAAGCACGACGAAAAGGACGGCCACGACTCCCAGATAGAATCCGACCACGCTGGACCTGACGACGATCCGGAGGGCCGCGAGCTCGTCAGCCCACTGCATCCAGGTCAAGACGCCGCCAACCACGACCCCGCCCAGAAGCCCGGCGATCATGATCGCCGCGAGCGCAGGCGCGGGTTGAATAAGCCTGGGTTGATCCATGCGATCGTATCCCATGTATTCCGACTGACGTCGCGCCGCGGACGTGACTCGCGGTCCACGGGCGCTCGAACTCGTGGATTCTAGTTCCTCGGCGGGGCCACGGTCAATTTTTCCATCTCTGCGAGCGGCAGGCCGGCCCCCCAAGACAGGCCGGCCCCCCAAGACAGGCGGGGCGGCGCTCCATCACGCCGCCCTCTCCTTGCCGCTGGCGATAAAGTAGCGCCTTACGTAGAGCAAGTAACCCAGCCAAACAATCCCACCCCCCAGACCCATCCACGGCCCCCACCGAGCCATCGACTCGACCATCCCCGACTTCCGGATTATCTCCAACTGGTCCGCGGGCATATCCATCTTCTCATACATGCTCATCATGCCAGTCGTTGCAAACATGATCACTGCATTCAAGGTTCCCAGGATCAGCAAAGCCAGGGTACCCCACCAGGCGGCCGGCCGCAGGCGATAGACGCCCCAGGCAAGGCAGGCGAGCGCGAGTGCGATCAGCAGGATCACCGCCTTGCCGGCCACGCCGGAGATCAGGAAACCCAGGATGGGCATCACGCCATACCCCATGAGCGAGACCATTGACAGCGCCGAGAAGGCGAGGAAAAGGCTCAGGGCGAGAACCGGCATGGGAGCACGGTCGGTCCAGGGGATCTTGGGATCGCGCCGCTCGCAGGTCGCTCGCACGGAGTCACGTTGGCAAAGGAGGAGGAGCGTCCCGGGAAGAACGACGTAGAAGCAGCCCATGAAGGCGCCCGTAAAGACCTGCATCCCAGCGACGGCGCCCGGCGGCAGCTTCCCCTGGTCCGCCACGGCTCGGAAGCTCGAAGACGCCATGACCAACCAGAATGCGGCGAATCCGATCACCCCCATGACGAGCCACATCCAGGACAACACAACCGTCAACGTCCAAGCCCAGCGCCGGGCACGGATCAAACCCATCCCCACCCAGGTAAACCCCACGGCCAAGGGGAGGTAGAAAACCAGGCCGAAGACCATCGCCTGCCGATTCATCGGCTGGCCCTGCTGAGCCTGGGCCACCGGCCCCATCATGGAAACGGCGACCATCATCGCGGCGAAGAGCGCACAGAGACCGCCGAGCAGAACCTGAAATAGGCCGACGAGCATGAGCCTGGTGCTTCGATCGGGATACGAAAGCATCCCGGTCGGCGGCTGGGAGCTTGACATTCCGAGTCTCCCGAATCAGCTGGAATGGACGACGCGTGAATGGAAATCGAGCGGCCAATTTTGAATTGTAGTCAAAAGCTGCGTGAGATTCAAGCCGTGGTTGATCGGCTTTGGACTGCTCGGCCCCAGGACCGTGAGACGGACGCGCGGCCAACCGTCAATGGGCGATGAGGGATTCGAACCCCCGACGTCCTGCGTGTAAAGCAGGCGCTCTAACCACTGAGCTAATCGCCCCGGTTCCTCGTACAACACGATTATAACGCGGCGCGGCGGCGTGGGCGATTCCACACCATTATCGCGGGTGCAGGCTCTCGGATTCGGGGGCCGGCGGCGCGGGCTTGGCCGGTGCCGGGGGAAGGTCGCGCCTGGCCGAGACCACCTTCCAGCCCGTGTCGATCCCCTCGAGCCGGAAGCGGACCAGAGACAGCCGCAGCCGCGACGGCGGGTCGCCCATCGAGGCCAGCTTGTCGCTCACGAGCGCCGTCACCTCGGCCTTGTCGAAAACGAAAGGACCGTCGGCCTTGAGTTTCGCGTAAGGACGCTTGAGCAAGGCGTCCCACGTTGCGCTCGACTCGGCGAAATCCAGGGCGAGAGCCTTCGCCTCGGGCGAGAGCGGCGGCTTCGATTGCTCGACGAGCATCTTGTACGTCGGGACGATTTTTTGCGGGGCGAGCGTCGTCTCCGCGAGCTTGGTGAAGACCTTGCCAAACTCCTCGGCGGCGTCGAAGAGTTCGTTGGGATCGCCGCTCTGCATTTTCTTGTAAAGGCCCGATTTCTCGGCGTCGTCCTTTGCCGAATGAAGCGCGTCGAGCGTCTCGGCGGCCGCCCCGAGCGCGTTCTTGGGCGTATAACGCCCCGAGCCAGGGTCGAGTTCGTACTCGGCGTCGATCCGCGCGTGAAACGCGGCCAGGGGCGCGAACGAGCCCCGAATCGTCCGTGTGGCCTTTCGATCGCGCGTCAGCCCCTTGGCCGAGCGAATAGCCGGCGGATCGGCGACCACGCTCACACGCTTGAGCGCCGCCGCGTCGTCGTTCACGAGAGCATCGAGAAACGACTGCGCCACCCGCTCGACCGGGTCGAGCTTCCGCGGATGCAAAAGCGGCCAGGCCACCAGCACGCCGACCGCCCCGACGGCGACCAAACCCAGCACGCTCAGCGCCAAATACCAGCGAAGATACGATCTCCGCTCGATCGCTTCGCTCGACGGCACGAAGACATTGGATGCGCTGGCCGGGGCAGGTTCAGGGGTTGGTTCGCGCCTCCGCGATCGAGGCTCGGACGCGTCGGGCGGCTTGGTGCTCATATCAGCGTCTCTTTTCCTTGAGCGGCGGCTCGGGGCGCCGGGATTCGTCCTCGAGCGCAAGCGCGATCCGGTTGAGCGCGGGCACGACCTGCGTCTCGATGAGCTGAACGGTCCGCCACGACGCCTCCGCGCCGTCCGCCAAGGCGTCGAACAGATCGCCAAAAACCGCGATCAACCGCCCGGCCGCCCAGGCCGCGAGCACGCATCCGCCGATCGAAACCAGCGCGGTCAGCCCCATCACCCTGCGCTCGCCCCAGGTGAACTGGCCGTCGGAAAGGAGCGAGCCGGCCTGCTCGAGGAACACCATCACGCCAAAAAGCAAGATCGACGATTGCACAAGCGCGGATACGAGCCTGAGAGTGCGCCTGCCGCGTCTGAGGCCCTCATCTCGAAACGATCCCGCCGGTGCTGGCGACATGGCCTGGGTGTGCTCCACCGTGAACGAGCGAGGATACGACGCAGACGCCGATTATACGCGCTCGAGCACGTAAAAGGCGCTCCGCGTCCCCCCGGCACCCAGCCGGACGAAATCGACAGAGCGATATCCGGCCGCGAATGCGGCTTGAAAAGCTTGGCAAACAGCCAATCGCCAGCTCTCGGCCTCCGCGGGCGATTGCGTGCGCAGGGCCGCGATGTCGCGCGGGATCTCAATCAAGACGCGGTCCCCCGCCAGGCGAGGCGGTACAAATCGTGGGCCCGCCTCGATCAGCCGGGGCAAGCCCGCGACATGGGCGATTCGCGGCATGGGCGGATCGATCAGGTTCCACTCGGCGATCAAGCGGTCGGTCTGGGCGGCGGCGTTCAAGAGGTCAGTGCGCGCCCCGTACATGTTCTCGAGATAACGCCCGCAGGTCGCGCGCAGGCGGCCCAGGTTGAAGTGTGCATTTCCTTCTTGCAGGGGATCAAAGGCCCAGGCGATCCTGGTTACTCCCTCTTGTCGGGCGACCTGGGCCTGATAGGTCTTGATCGTGAAGCCAAGCCCATGGCCCTGAAAGGCCGGGATCACGCCGGTGAGCTGAGAGTACAGGCACTGTCGACCCTCGATCCGGCCCAGGAAGGCGAACGACATCGCGGCGGCCGAGCCGTCGTCCAGGAACGCGCCCAGGACGAGCCCGCCGTGCAGGTTCGCGCCCACGAGCGTGGCGAGCGGGATCAGATAACCGTCGTCGACCACGCCCCACGCCTGTCTCTGGGCGTCCTGGCAGGCGCGATAATCCTTGATCGATTGAGCGCGGCGGATCGTGAGCGAGCCTTCGGTCAGGGGAGGTGGGTCTTGCTGATGGATCATGGGCATTTCAGCCCTTCGATCAAGAGCGCGAGCAAGGCCGCGCGTTCGGGGAGCGAGCTCAAGACGACGTGTTCGTCGGTGGCGTGCGCGCCGCCGCCCAGCGCGCCCAGGCCGTCGAGGGTGGGTACGCCCAGGGCGGCCGTGAAATTGCCGTCGCTGCCGCCGCCGGTGGCACCCTCGGCGAGCTCGAGCCCGATCTCGCGTCCGAGAATACGAGCTTGCTCGAAGAGCGCCGCGATCGCCGGTGTGCGTTCCATGGGCGGCCGGTTGAAGCCGCCGCTCACCGCGATCGCGACGTCGGAGGTGACGGGGCGAAGCGCGTCGAATGCGCGCGTCACCCGCTCGAGTTCGCTGGTGGTGGCCACGCGGGCGTCAATCTCGGCCCAGGCGTGGGCGGGTATGACGTTGGTGGTCGTGCCGCCGGCGACGACTCCCACATTCAAGGTGGTTCCCGAGGAGCGGTCCTCGATCTCTCCGAGCGCCACGATCTGTCGCGCCAGCTCGACGACGGCGCTACGGCCCGCGCCCGGCTCGACCCCAGCATGAGCAGCGCGGCCGGTGATCTCAAGCCGAAACCGACCGACCCCCTTGCGCGCCGTCTTGAGCCCGCCCCCCGCGAGCGCGGGCTCGAGAACAAGGGCCATCGCGCACTGGCTCGCGAGACTCTCGATCACCGGGCGCGATCCAGGGCTGCCGATCTCTTCATCGGACGTGATCAGCACCCAAACCGGCCGCGCGGGCGCATGCCCGAATTCGCGAAACGCCGCCATCACGGCCAGGATCAACGCCAGCCCGGCCTTCATGTCGTGGACGCCGGGTCCACACGCGCGACCCTCCGCGACCTGAAACGGCATGCTCTCGAGGGTTCCCAGCGGCCAGACCGTGTCGTAATGCCCAAGAACCAGCGCCGGCGGCCCGGCCGATCGACCCCCGAACCGGCCCAACACATGGTCGCCGCCCGTGCCTCCAGGGTAAATCTCGACCGTCGCCCCAAGCTGAGATAAACGCTGCGACACCCAAACACATAATTTCGCGAGTGCCTCACGATCGCGGCTGGGCGATTCGTGATTGACCATCGCTTCGAGGTCGGCCGCGAGGGCGTCTTGCCGGGAGCGAAAGTGAGTCAGCCATTCCGGCCCGTTCATGGGGCAATCGACCTCCACGCCGTCAAACTCACTCTCCCAGCATCGCCCGCCGCAGGGTTCGACGCTCGACTCGCTCCATCACGGGCTCGACGCCGAGGCCCGGCCCTGTGAGCATGCGAATCGCCCCTTGATGGGCGAGGATCGGCGGCTCGACCAGATCCTCATCATAGTAACGGTCCGAGCCCGAGACGTCGCCGGGGATCGAGAACCCCGGCAGCCCGGCCAGGGCCACGTTGGCCGCGCGGCCGATGCCGAATTCGTGCATGCCGCCGCACCAGACGGGGATCTCGCGCTTGAGGCACAGATCGTGGACCCGCCGGCTCTCGAGCAGCCCGCCCAGGCGGCTGACCTTGATATTGATCACGCGGCACGAGCCCAGGTCGAGCGCCTTCCGGGCGTCGGCCGCCGAATGGATGCTCTCGTCCAGGCAAATCGGCGTCTTGAGCTCGGCCTGAAGCCGCGCGTGGTCGACGATGTCGTCGTGGGCCAGCGGCTGTTCGATCAGGATCAGACCCAGGTCGTCGAGCGCGCGCATCGTGGGCAAGTCGTCGAGCGTGTAGGCCGAATTGGCGTCGACCTGAAGGGGCAGCTCGGGATACCGTTCGCGCACCCGCCGGACCACGTCCACATCCCAGCCCGGCGCGATCTTGAGCTTGATCCGGTGATACCCGAGCGCCTGATGGCGCTCGATCTGCTCGAGCAGCGTCTCGACGTCGCGCTCGATCCCCAGGCTGACGCCCGAACGGATCTCGCCGCGGGTCGCGCCGAGCAGCTCATGGAGGGGCTTATTCATCGAACGCGCCAGCGCGTCCCAGCAGGCCATCTCGAGCCCAGCCCTGGCGAAGGCGTTGCCCTTGACGAGGGCGTATCGGCCGGCCAATTCGTCGAGGGTCGACCACGTCGCGCCCAGCACGCTGGGCACGAGGAAATCGTGGAGGATGTGCCAGCAGGTCTCGGTGGTCTCGGGGCAATAATAGGGGTCGGAGGGGCTGGCGCACTCGCCCCAGCCAACGACGTCTCCGCAGTCGACCCGGACCAGGATATGGTCGAGATGCGACTTGCGGCTCGAGCTCGTTTGAAACGGCCGCGCGAGCGGCAGCCTCACGATCCGCAGCTCGACCCGCTCGATCCGCATGCACTTCCCCTTTAGGCTTGATGTCCCGTCGAAACATCCCCTGAAAACGGTGTCACGCCCGCGCAGGACTGTCAAGCATCCGCCGATTCGCTCGATGATCCACAATCCTTCAATAATATTCACGTCGGGTAGGCACTTGACAGGGCTTTCCATCAGCAATACCTTGATCCATGAAAGCACGGCTCCTGCTCGTCCGGGTTGGGGGATTGTGTGATGGTGAAAGTCCTTTCTCATCCGCGTGGTTCGCGCCTGTTTCTGCTGGCCGGTGTACCCGTCGCCATCGCCGCGCTCGGGGC
>DAIDHE010000480.1 GCA_027459775.1 Planctomycetales bacterium
CCGATCTCCCTTGGGCCGGCCGAACACGACCATCACGTCGGGGGCCGTGCGGATATCGGGATCGCCCTCGACCGGATACCAGAACATGTCGCTGGCAAGATAGACGTCGGGCCGGTCGGCGAAGAGATTCTCCAACCCCTCCCGGATCATGACGATCCACCGGTACTGAATGCTGTTTTCGGCCATCGGTTCGTCGTCCGTCTCAGGGTATACGACGGCCGGCGTCGTCGCGCTTGACAGGCTCATCGGCGTGCGCTCCTTCCGGATCATGGCCCATTCAACCCGTTCCATTTTAGCGTCGAGACCAGCGGGTCAGACCAAGAATTCCAAGAACCAGGCGGATCCAGGATGGATCTCTTGGACCCGATCGCGTTCACGCCAGCCCAGGGAAGATGATGTCGAGCCCGTCGTGCAACGAGCCGTCAGGCCAGCGGCTGCGGAAGTCTTCGAGCGACCCCGACGCCGACCCTCCTAGCCGCGTGGCCCGTTCGTCTAGCGAGAATGACCGCCATGAAGTCCCCGATGCCCCCCTGGGCTGATGGCGTCGCGCTCAAAAGAATCGGCTCGCGGATGTCTTGGGCCCACATGAGCCACTCGCTTGCCACGTGCCAAGGCAAGCCGACAACCGGGACGGCTGTCGTACTCTTCATCAAGGCGACCCCCTGGGGGAACGGCGCTCTCGGTTGTTGCAAGATCAAGCGGGAGTTCGCGTTAGAACTGGGCGACGCCCAGAATCCCGCCACGCACGACCGGCCAGCTCCGCCAGGTTCCACGGCCCCGGCGCGCCACAATGGAAGCCTCGAAGGTTTTTTTCGAAATTTTAACTCGTTTCTCACACAAGAGTTACAACAAGTAGTCCAACAATTCCAGCGCGGTTGCAATCAAGCGAAGCAAAACCGGTGTTAGTCTGATCAAGGTAGCCAAAATAGGCGCGATGCGAGGTGTGGAAACCAGAGTACGAGACCTGCGCGCCTCGATCGAGGGAGGGTCCGGTTGAAGGCCTGCGACGCGGAGCGGTTTCTAGGGCCGGCGCGGTTCGCTGTGTCATGGCACTCGGCTCGGGGTTTTTGCGAAAGCATTCGCGCATCCGACGCTTGTCGCCGGCGAGGTTGCTCCCGGTGTCGATCAGGTCGGGCCCTGGGACCAAGACGCGTCCCGCCATCACCCTGTTCAGGGACTCCTCGTCATGATGTTCTCCGCTCAACACGGCTTGGCGTGCCGTCTCGGCACGAGGGACCGCTTGGCAGGCTCAGGCCAGGTGCTGGGCCTGCCCGAGGGGCGTCTGACGGGCGCACCGGCGAATCGGAGGGTCGGACGCCTCGCCAAAAAGCTGCCAGGAGTGCCATTCCCTGGGACGCCCACAACGCGATGCTCAGGATCGGAAAGTCCGAGGATCACCGGACTCGAGCCGGCTCATCCCGGCGGCGGTGGGTGTATGGCACACGCGGGTTCCTCAGGGGGGGGTGCCAACCTCGTCCATCGACCAGGGGCAGCCACTCGTTGCCGGCGGCGGTCAAGGCGGTCGAGCTCCGTCCAGCACGCGTCGCGAGGGGTCGGAATCCGTGTCGCACCGTCGTGGCCGGCAAGTTCAATTGTCGGCAGCGGCGGTTGGATGCTACGATTCAATGGCGTCGTGCCTGGCCTCGATACTGGATCTTTGAGAAACGCCACCTTGAAACCGTCCTCTCCTGCGCAAACCTCGCTGCTCGGCGCCATCGCCTGGAACGGCGATGGACTCGTACCCGCGATCGTCCAGGAGGCTGAAAGCGGCGAGGTTCTGATGATGGCCTGGATGAACGAGCAGGCGCTCACGCGGACGCTCGAGTCCGGTCAGACGTTTTTTTATTCGCGATCGCGCCGCAAGATCTGGCACAAGGGAGAGACCTCCGGACACGTTCAGCAGGTCGCGTCGATCGCCATTGATTGCGACGGCGACGTGCTGTTGATCAAGGTCAGGCAGGTCGGAGGCGCCTGCCACGAAGGCTATCAGTCGTGCTTTTTTCGGCGGGTCAATCCCTCGGGGCGGCTTGAAATCGCACTCGAGCCGGTGTTTGATCCCCGCGTGACCTATACGAAACCCTGACAGGGCTCGGACGTCGGCCGGGGCTCGGACGCCCAAACACTGCCAGAAGACGCCCGGCGAACCCATCTCCCGAAATCTTGTCTGGATTAGTAGACTATCGGCTGATGGATCGCCTCGCGACGGGTCGATGCCGCTGGGTTTTTTTACTTCCGTGAAGTTGACCGCACCTGGTGAAGGATCAAGTACATGCGCAAGCCTCGATTGATGACTCCTGGTCCCGCGATGGTTCCCGAGGACGTGCTGCTTGAGCTGGCGAGGCCGGTGATTCACCACCGCTCGGCCGAGGCCAAGCAAGTGATCACCGACGTGACCCAGAGCCTCAAGACGGTGTTCCAGACCAAGAACGACGTCATGATCTTGACGGCGTCGGGGACGGGGGCGATGGAGGCGGCCGCGGTCAACGCGGTGCCCCCGGGCGGCAAGGCGATCGTGCTTTCGGCGGGTTACTTTGGCGCACGGTGGGCGAGCATCTGCAAGTCGTTCGGGATCCAGGCGATTGCGCTCGAGACCGAATGGGGCCGGCCGGTCGACCCCCAGCAAGTGGCGAACGCCCTGAAGCAGCATCCCGACGCGGTCTGCGTGATGGGGACGCTCAGCGAGACCTCGACGGGGACCGCGCATCCGATCGAGGCGATTGGCAAGATCGTCGCCGAGACCAAGGCCCTGTTCGCCGTCGACGGCATCTCGGGCGTGGGGGCGATGGAGTGTCGCACGGACCTCTGGAACATCGACATTCTCTGCGTGGGCTCGCAGAAGGCGCTCATGCTGCCGCCGGGGCTCGCCTTCGTGGCCGTCAGCCCCAAGGCCTGGGCCCAGATCGACACGTTCGACTCGCACAGCTTTTATTTCAATCTCAAGGCCGCCCGCAAGAAGGCCAAGGAATTCGACACCCCCTACACCCCGGCCCACACCCTGATCCTGGCGCTCAAGGCGTCGCTCAAGCGGATCGAGGAAGAGGGGATCGAGAATGTCTGGGCGCGGCACAAGACGATGAGCGAGGCCTGCCAGGCCGGCGTGCAGGCGCTGGGGCTTGAGCTCTTCAGCAGCCGACCCGCCGAGGGGCTCACGGCGTTCATCGTGCCCGAGGGCGTTTCCGAATCCAAGCTCCGGGGCTCGCTGACGTCGCGGTTTGGCATCGCCACCGTCGGCGGTCAAGACAAGCTCAAGGGCAAGATCATCCGCATCGGCCACATGGGATACACCGACGAGCTCGACGTGGTCGCGACCTTGGCCGCGCTCGAGATGACACTGGCCGAGCTGGGCTTCGAGGTCGAGCCGGGCCGCGGCGTGACGGCCGCTCAGCAAGTGCTCGTGGGAGCGCGGCAGGCTCTCGCGACGGTTTGACCAACGCCCAGGGTCGTCGTGCCCCTGGGGTTCCTCGCTCATTCTTGGAGACAGATCGTGGCTTATCGGGTGCTAGTGACGGACAAGCTGGCGGAAGAAGGGTTGGCCCGGCTGCGTGAAGAGCCGGGCGTCGAGGTGGTGGTCGACACCAAGCTCGCGTCGGACGTACCTGCGCTCAGGAAGGCCCTGGCCGAGGCCGACGGGATTGCAATTCGCTCGGGAACTCAGCTCACGGCCGAGGTTCTCGAGGGTCAGACGCGGCTCAAGGCGATCGTGCGGGCCGGCGTGGGGGTCGACAACATCGACGTCCCCGCCGCCACCCGGCTCGGGATCGTCGTCATGAACACGCCGGGCGGCAACACGGTCTCGACGGCCGAGCACACGATGGCGCTCATGCTGTCGCTGGCTCGGAACGTCGCCAAGGCCAACGACAGTCTGAAATCGGGCAAATGGGATCGCACCAAGTTTACCGGCACCCAGCTCGAGGGGAAGACGCTGGGCGTGGTCGGGCTGGGGCGCGTGGGGCTGGCGGTGGCCGAGCGGGCGCGGGCCTTTGGCATGACCGTGCTCGGATTCGACCCGTTCCTCGCCGCCGATCGAGCGCTCGAGCGCGGCGTCGAGAGCGTGGCGCGGCTCGACGATCTCTGGGGCCGCTGTGATTTCATCACCCTGCACACGCCGCTCTCGGCCGAGACGCGGAACCTGATCGGGGCCCGCGAGCTGGCGCTCATGAAGCCGACCGCGCGGATCATCAACTGCGCCCGCGGCGGTTTGATCGACGAGGCGGCCTTGGCGACCGCGCTCGACGCGGGCAAGATCGCGGGCGCGGCCATCGACGTCTTCGACCCCGAGCCGCCGCCGGCCGACCTGCCAATCATCAAAAACCCCCGCGTTCTGGTCACGCCCCACCTGGGTGCGTCCACCGACGAGGCCCAGGTCTCGGTCGCCGTCGAGGCCGCCCGGCTGCTCACCGACTTCCTGGTCCGCGGCCAGGTCCGGTTCGCCGTCAACATGCCCCCGCTCGACCGGGCTGAGTTCGAGGATCTACGGCACTACCTGAACCTCGCCTGGCGACTGGGAATGCTCCATTCGCAGATGGACCGTGGCACTCTGAAGACCGCCCACGTCACCTACCGCGGCGAGGTTTCGCACAAGAACACCAAGCTCCTCACCGCCAGCTTCGCAGCCGGCCTGATGGCGAACGCGCTCGAGCTGCCCGTCAACCTGGTCAACGCCATGTCGATGGCACGCGAACGGGGCATCGTGATCGAGGAACGGACCGCCGAGGCGCCCGGCGACTTTGGCACTCTGATCCAGACCGAGGTCGCGACCGAGCGCAAGACGTACCTCGCGTCGGGCACCCTCTTCGGGCGCCAGTTCCTTCGGCTGGTGCGTCTGGGGAGCTTCGCTCTGGACGCCCATCTGGACGGCGTGATGCTCGTCTTCAGCCATCAAGACCGTCCCGGGCTGGTCGGCTTCATCGGCAAGACCCTGGGCGACGAGGGCGTCAACATCGCCCAGATGAACGTCGGCCGCGAGGATCAAGGGGGCCAGGCCATCGGCGTGGTGAACCTCGACTCGGCTCCGTCGGGGCAGGCTCTCGAAGCCGTTCGCGCCAATCCCCACGTCGTCTCCGCGAGCCTGATCAAGCTGCCCCCCTTGGGCGCGCTGCCGCACTGGCTGGGCGGCTGATCAAGCATGCGCTCGCCAGGCCGCCGGGGACGCAATCCCCGCCGGCCTGGCGGCGAATCGAGTTCCGGACCTCGCTACGAAGCCTTCCCCTTGATGGCACGGTCGAGCAGGTTTTTCGTGATCCGCCGCACGCGTTCGTCGGGCCCGTGCGGGCGAGACCAGTGCGACCATGGCAATACGTGGCCCGGCGGCGATGACAGACCCTGCGACCAGAAAATCGTGGAGGCGCTGAAGACGAAGTTCCCCTTGGGACCGGGATAGATCGTGGCGGTCCAGTTCTGGGGCGTGTCGCCGCCGACCCAGGCCTTGCCCGCGGCGACGACCTCGAGACCCGGGATGTCGGCGGGGTCGCCGTGGTATTCCCAGCCGATCAGGCCGGGGATCCGGTCGCCTTTCTTGATTCCCGTCCCGGCGAACATCCAGTGGTCGGGACGTTTGATGATCCAGTCGCCGCCGCCGTTGACGGGCTCGACGTTTCGCACTCCCATCAAGTATCCCTCGTCAGGTCCGCGCTCGGGAAAGGGACCGTGTTCCTTGCGCCTGGTTTCGGCATGAGCGTGGTCGCCTCCGTAGGGACCCCCGCGCGACATCACCCGGTTGGGTCGGCCGTCGGAGCTCGGGCGAAAAGGCGCGACCCAGCAGACCGCGTTGCCCGACAAAAAGAGCAAGGAAACGCCATGATCGCGCATCTTCTCGACGCTCTGGAACTGGCGAATGTCCCAGTATTCGTCGTGCCCCACGCTCAAGAACGCCTTGCACTTGAGCCCGCGCTCGGGGGCGATCATATCGCTATTCGAGCAATAGGCGACGTCGTATCCCTCGCGCTCGAGCCAGTAGGCCAGGGGAAACTCGAACGGCAAGAATTCCCCCGAGCCGATTGTGAGCGGGTCGTTGACGATCCCTTCGTACTGCGCTTCCCGGCCATAGGGTCGGTCGAAACCACCGTCGGACCAGGGGCCCTGGTTGTCCCTGGGGTGGGTGTAAACCGAATAGTTGTTGGGCCAGCGGTTATAGGCCTGCCAGGTATTGTCGGAGCACTGAAACAGAATGTCAGCCGGGCGTTGGTCGCGCACGATGAAGATGACGTAACTCTGCCAGTAGGGCGTCTTGTTTTCGTCGACGATCGTGGTGAGCCGGCCCAGGTAGACGCCGCTTGGCCAGTCGGCTGGGATCGTGAGCGTCGTCGAGGTTACCCAGTGGCACTCGATCAATCGGCGATCGTCGGGTTTGGGGAGCGGCTGAGATTTGCCCTCAAGGGGCCCCAGCGTGGTCAAGAGCCGCGCTCCCTTGCCCCCGTAATAGCCCATCCGGAAGATCTCGATCCGATAGGGCCGAGGAGGTGTGGTCGAGACGCAGATTTCGAGCGACTCGCCGGCGGCGACGCTTTGCTTTGTACAATAGCCCTCGATCCAGGGCGAGCGAAAGCCTTCGCGGTCGACCCGCACCCGCGTGAGCTGCCAGTCCGTCGCGCCGGCCTTCGCGTTTTCGCGCTCGATCAGATCAGACGCTCCAGCGCCTGGACAGCGAGACGTCGCCACGACCGCGAAACATGCCAGAACGAGCCCAGTGCGGAGGTTTGTCATCGCTGGGGTTGCTCTCCGCTCGAGCTCGCGGAAAAGTCCTTGATCTCGACCTTGCGAAAGAAAATCTCGGCCGCCTCGATCTCGAGCGCGATCCGCCCCTTGTCCGCCTTGCGAATCGCGCCGTCGAGCTTGGGGTCGGCGAAGCGCAGGTTCTTGCCATGATTGATCACGCGGCCATTCAAGAGATGCGTGATCGACCCGTCCTTGAGGATGACCTCGGCCGTGTTCCAGCCTTCGCGTTCGTGGTCCCCGGCCAGATGCTTCTGGTACTCGATTCCGTGCCCCCCTTGCACCCGCGCTTGTCCCCCCTTGTCCGCCGGCAGAAAGGTCGGCTGGGGCTGGCGTCTGGTCTTGGGGTCGATCCAGGTGTCGACCGTCCAGCCGTAGAGCATGATCATGTCGCCGACGTTGGTCTGCTCGATCTGGTATTGCACGGCCGTGGGCCAGATCGCGTCGGGTCCGATGATACGATAATATAAACCTGCGTCGCGCTTGAGCGTATACCGGGGTTTGAATTTCTTTTCGCCCCAGCGATACTCGCATCGTAAATGAAAGTCGCCGTATTCGCGCTTGGTCGAGATATAGCCCATGTGGACCTCGGACCCTTCGGGCGCGTGCTTGTAAAGATGGATCGCGCCGTCCTCGATGGTGACGATGTGGTCGGGATCGCGATTCTTGCCGTGTTTTTGCAGGAAGGTGTACAGCCCGTCGAGGTCGCGGCCGTTGAAGAGCGGGGTCCAGGCGGGCTCGGCCGCGGATGCGAGCGAGCCCGACCCGAACCCGGTGAGAACGACCGCGACGACGAATAGAGGAGACGTTTTCATGCAAGAATTCCAGCTAGTCAAGGGCGATGGTGACGGACTTGAGCTCGGTGTAGTTGTCGAGGGCTTTCTCGCCCAATTCGCGGCCGAGCCCGCTGGTCTTGAAGCCGCCGAACGGGGCGGCGGCGTCGAAGACGTCGTAGCAGTTGACCCAGACCGTGCCGGCCCGGACGCTCTCGGCGACGGCGTGGGCCTTCTTGACGTCGCGGGTCCAGACGGCGGCGGCGAGCCCGTAATCGGTGGTGTTCGCGCGGGTGATCACTTCGTCCATCTCGCGGAACCGCAAGACTTGCATGACGGGTCCGAAGATCTCGTCGGTGGCGATCGCCATGTGGTCCTTGACCTCGGAGAACACGGTCGGCTTGATGAAATAGCCACGGCCGCCCTTCCGTTCGCCGCCGCTCACGCACTTGGCCCCCTGGGCCTTCCCCTTGTCGATGTACGACATGATCTTCTCGAACTGGGCCTGGTCGACCTGGGGGCCCTGCTCGGTCGCGGGGTCGAAGGGGTCGCCGAGCTTGCGGGTTCCCGCGCGGGCGGCCAGCCGCTCGACCATCTGGTCGTACACCGATTCTTGCACGAAGAGCCGGCTGCCCGCGCAGCAGCACTGGCCCTGGTTCAGGTAGAGCCCCAGGATCGCCCCCTCGACGGCGGCGTCCAAGTCGGCGTCGGCGAAGACGATGTTCGGGCTCTTGCCGCCGAGCTCGAGGGTCACTCGCTTGAGCGTATCGGCAGCGCTTTTCATGATGATCTGTCCGGTGCGCGTTTCGCCGGTGAAGGCGATCTTGTCGACCCCCTTGTGCTTGACGAGCGATGCGCCGGCGGTCTCGCCGAAGCCGGGGACGATGTTGATCACGCCGGCGGGATAGCCCGCCTCCATCGCCAGCTCGCCCAATCGCAGAGCCGACAGCGGCGTTTGCTCGGCCGGCTTGAGGATGACGGTGCATCCGGCCGCGAGCGCGGGTCCCCATTTCCAGGCGGCCATCAGGAGCGGGAAATTCCAGGGGATGATCTGGCCGGCGACCCCCACGGGCTCGCGGCGGGTGTAGCAAAAGTGGCGGCCGCGGATTGGGATGGTCTGGCCGTGGATCTTATCGGCCCAGCCCGCGTAATAGCGGAAGCAGTCGATCACCAGCGGCAGGTCGGCGTTCTTGCTTTCACGAATCGGCTTGCCGTTGTCGAGGGTCTCGAGCTCGGCGAGCTCGTCGATGTGCGACTCGACCAGGTCGGCGAGCTTGTTCATGAGCCGGCCGCGGTCGCGCGCGTCCATTTTGCGCCAGGGGCCCGAGTCAAAGGCCTTGCGAGCGGCCTTGACGGCCAGGTCGATGTCGGCGGCGTCGCCTTCGGCCACGGAGGTGATGGTTTCCTCGGTGGCGGGGTTCACGGTTTCGAAGGTCTTGCCGCTCTGGCTGTCGCGCCATTCGCCGTCGATGAGCATCCGGGTTTGCAGCGTGCGCCCCACCTTGCGGCGCGGTTCGGTCGCCGTGGCCATGTGCCGTCTCCTTGTGAATAAGCCGCGCGATCCGCCCGGTCCGAGCGGACTCTTGTCCTCGCACCTGGCGTCATCATAAACCCGCCGGCGAGGCGACTCAAGCGCGTGCTCGCGAAGAGCGCGGACGAGTGCGGTAGGAATCCAGACCGAGGCGCGGATCTGAATTCGAAACTGGACTGACATCGAGTACGAGAGATTGACCGTTCAGTACGTGGAAGGACGGCCGTTTGTTTCCTCGCTCGCCTCCATCATGGGCGGGTACAGCCCGCGCTTGATGAATGTAAACTAAGATCACATCAGAAGGAGTTCAATTGTGAATAGACCGCGATCACCATTTGTCGATCGCCCCCGAGGGGACCGGGATTTCGAAGGGGCGTTCGCCCGCGGCCAAGGGCTCGGGGCCGGCGCTCGCGGCTTCGTCGATCACGCGGTCGAAGAGCTCGGGGCTCGAAAGATTCAGGAGCTGGCGGTAATACTCGCGCCTCATCCTCGTGAAATGAAAATACCACTTGAGAATCTTGCGAAACTGCAAGCAGGCGAACTTGTCGCCCCTGCGTTCGACCAGGCCGTGGAAATGGCCGCGCATGACGGCGATCCGCTCGGCGAACGTCGGCACGGGGCCGGGGTCGCCCGTCCGCGCCCAGCTCTCAAGCTGGCGGAAAAAGAAGGGGTTTGCAAGCGCTCCCCGGCCGATCGAAATGGCCGCGCAGCCGGTCTCGCGAAAAGTCGTCGCGGCGTCCACGATCGATCGCACGTCGCCATTGGCCACGACTGGCATCCGATCGACGGCCTCGACGACCGCGCGAATGCCATCGCGATTCACCCGGCCGCTGAATCCCTGCTGCCGCGTCCGGCCGTGAATGATCACCGCCGCCACGCCCACCTGTTCAAAGGCGCGCGCCAGCGCGGGCGCGGTCAGGGATTCGTCGTCCCAGCCCAGGCGCATCTTCACCGTCACCGGGATCGACACCGATCGGACGATGGCACTCACCAGGGCGACCGCCTGGTCGGCCTCGCGCATGAGCGCGGACCCGCCGCCGCAACGGACCACCTTGCGAACCGGGCAGCCCATGTTGATGTCGACGGCCTGAGCCCCCTGCCCCTCCACCCAACGGGCGGCCTGCTCCATCTCGGCGATCACCATCCCGTAAATCTGGATCGACAGCGGCCGGTCGTGCGGGCACGTCTCGGCCAGTTCAAAGGCTCGCCTGCGGCCCTCGATCAGCGAGCGGGCGTTGACCAGGTCGGTCGTCGCCAGACCGAGGCCGCCGAGCTCGCGGACGGCCAGCCGAAACGCCAGGCTCGTATACCCCGCCAGGGGAGCGAGAAAAAACCGCGAGCCCACGGCAAGCTGGCCCAATTTCAAAGGCTCGCTCACAATGGACGGGGGCGGCGGCAATTCGACGGGCTGGTGCGACAATCGACGTCCTCGCTCGAGTTCGGACTCTCAAGAAAAAACCAACACTGGATTATAGATGCGATGATTCCCAACGACGAGAGCGGATCGCCAGCCCCGATCAAGAGATCGACATCGATCACGGACGAGACGGCCGAGTCGTGGGTGATCGAGACCGAGGCCGGCGCGCGGCTTTTGGCCGCGATTGAGGCGGCCGGCCGCGTGGGCCCGGCCGAGGTTGATCGCTTGCGCGCGCTCGCCCCTCCCGAGATGGTCCGGGCTGCGCTCCGGTTAAATGAAGCGCGACGCAAGGGGGCGCGGAAATTCGAGTTTTCCGCGCGGATGTGGCTGGACTCCGTTGGCGTCGAGCAGGCGACGAACGAGGTCGTCGCACGGCACAAGGCCGCACGATTCGCGGGGCGTCTGGTTGTTGATCTCTGTGCGGGTGTGGGCGGCGACGCGATCGCGATCGCGAGAGTTGGCACGGTGATCGCCGTCGATCGCGACCGGATCATGTGCCGGCGGCTGCGGCACAACGCGGCCGTCAGCGGCGTCGTCGCTCGCCTGTTTGTCGTGCAGGCGAGCGCGGAGACGTTTCCGATTCCCGAGGGCGCCTGGGTCCACCTCGACCCCGATCGCCGCGCGAGTGCGAAAGGACGCGCCCGAGCCTTCGCCGATTACACACCCGGCCCCGGGGTCTGCCAGGCCATCTTCGCCCGCGCGCCCGGCGGGCTTTTGAAGCTCGGCCCCGCCAGCGACTTCGCCGAGCATTTTTCCAGCGACGCCTTTGAAATCGAGCTTGTGAGCCTGAATGGCGAGTGCAAGGAAGCGATCGTATGGTTCGGCGCCGCCGTGAGTTGTCGCCGGCGGGCGACGTGTCTTCCCGAGGGCGCGACCTGGACCGATCGCGATGCATCAGCGGGCGCGTACCCTGCCGTGAGCGAGCTCCAGTCGTTCGTGCATGACCCCGACCCGGCCCTGTCGCGGTCGGGGCTGCTCGACGGCTTCGCGGTGGCGCATGGGCTTGAGCGGCTGGACGAGTCGGCCGATTACTTGACATCGGGCGCGGCGGCCGAGACGCCGTTCCTGACGTCGTTCGCCGTCGTGGACCATGCGCCCTTGGACATGAAACATGTGCGTATGATGCTGGGTCGGCACGACTCGATGGCGCGGGAGATCAAGGTGCGCGGGGTGGATGTGACGCCTGAAGATCTGCGTATCCGTTTGCGCGGGACGGGGTCGCGCCCGGGCACGCTGATCGTGGGCTTGGTCGGGGGCCGGGCGCGGGCGATGCTGGTTCAGAGGGCCTCGACGGCGGGGTCGGCCAGCTCTTCGGAAGCGGGCGTCTCGGCGGTTCGGGGGTCGATCGCGGTGGAATCGGCGAAGCTGGGCTCGTCGTCATGAGGGCGCGACGCGCCATCGTGGAGCGCGCCGTTGCCCGCCGCAGTTCTCGCGCAACCTGCAGGAGATCGGCCAGGTGCTGCAGAAGAACGACATCGATGCGGTGTCCGTGGACGGAAATGGTAAAGAAGGAGGAAAGAAGAAAAATGATTCGAGGGTCTTGAAAC
>DAIDHE010000492.1 GCA_027459775.1 Planctomycetales bacterium
ACCACGGCTTGCGATCGGGGATTTCAACCACCGCTTGCGATCGGGGGATTTCAACCACGGCTTGCGATCGGGGATTTCAACCACGGCTTGCGAACGGGGATTTCAACCACGGCTTGCGATCGGGGATTTCAACCACGGCTTGCGATCGGGGATTTCAACCACGGAAAACACGGAAAACACGGAAAAAGACCAAGAGAAGAAATCATAAAGCACGTCAATACAGGCTAAAAACTCGAAATCATGGGTAGAATCAAAAACACAGATGCATATGATACTTAAATTTGTCGAATACTCTTTCCCAATCCCTCTTTTTCCGTGTTTTCCGTGTTTTCCGTGGTTGATCTTCCGTATGGTTGATCTCTTGTGTTGAGACCTACAGTGGTCGATCTCACGCACTGACTCGCTCCGTGGTTGATCTCTTGTGTTGAGACCTACAGTGGTCGATCTCACGCACTGACTCGCTCCGTGGTTGATCTCTTGTATTGAGACGTACCGTGGTTGATCTCTCGGATTCTATCTCGGTCCGTGGTTTGTCTCCCCGGGTCTATCGGGTTGCGACCGTGGTCTTGGGGTAATCGGCGGACCAGGCGTACCATTTGACCATGACGGCGGGCAGCCAGCGGAGGGTTTGGCCCTTGCGCGGGCCGGCGACGGCGCGGCCGGCGACCGACCAGTACGAGCCGGTTTCGCGGTCCACGAAAGGCGCGAGGGGATCACCTGGTTGCACTTCCAGCGTCGCCGGTTCGGGGGTCTTGCCGTCGGTCTCGGGGGCATAGGCGGCGGCCGTGCGGGTCGCGGGCGACCACAGAATCACCACTGGCTTGCCCGCCTGCGTCGTGGTCTTCACCAGAGGCTGTTCGCCGAGCAACTTGAGCGGCCATGCCGCGCTCGAGCCCTCAAGCTCGAGACCCAGCACCCGCTCCTCCGCGTCCAGCCGCGGATCGGGCTCGAGCCGCGTCGTTCGCGATTCGGGCAGAAGTGCTTTTGGCAATTCCTGGGGTTTGAACTTGGCGACCATTTGATAGGCGACGGTCCCAGGGTTGCCCTTGAGCCACGCTCCCCAGTCGCTCTCGATCGTGGCGATCGGGGACAGCCGCTCGCCCTTGCGCGGACCCTCGTACGCCACGCCCGTCAGGCAGTCGAAGAGCGTGCCGTCCTGGTGCTTCATGACCATCACGCCGTTCCGCCAGCCGTGGAACCGGTAATCGAGCGACGCCGGATATCCGCGGACAAAATCGGCGTCGGCGTCATACACGAAAACGCCGTAGGTGTCGCTGATCACTCGGTAGGGAACCAGAAACCAGCGATACGGAATCGCCCCGCCGTCGTATTTCCCTCGCGTCCACGCCAACACCCGATCCTGCTCACGCAGCTCGCCGGCCTTGCGTTTCGATTCGTCGATGCAGTGCGAACACGAGGGATTGACCAGGGTCGTGAACAGGTCTGGCCGGTAGAGAATCTTGGACTCGTCCCCGCCCGCCCAACCGACCAGCGCCGTCGCCAAAACGCCCAGGTAAAGCATCGAAGGCTGCTCCAGTGTTCCATGAGAAGTGTCGCACCCTGTCCGGTTGCGTTCACGGTACACCTCTTTGTCGGGCCGCGAAAGCCGGATCCAGCCTGGGAAATCCGCCGGCTGCATCCCGCGTACCATGCGAGCACTCGCGGCGATAGGTGCAAAACGCCTTTCAGGGTTTGGGGCGATACCCTATAATCAACGGGCTAGAGAAGAGCGCAGGGACAAGGGCGGGCGCATGCTGGCGTGGAATCGCGCCCGAGCGTCCTCGGTCTTGGCACAAAAAGGCTCGCACGGCGACGCGGGAATTTTGGAAACAATCGATGGTATTCGACCCCAAGCTGATCCGGAATTTCTCGATCGTCGCGCATATCGATCATGGCAAGAGCACGCTGGCCGATCAGCTCCTGCTGCAATCGGGGGCGATTACCCAGCGCGAATTTCGCGAGCAGCTCCTCGACGATATGGATCTCGAGCGCGAGCGCGGGATCACGATCAAGGCGCGCGCGGTCGCGATCAATTGCACGCTCGACGGCAAGGTGTACGAGCTGAACCTGATCGACACGCCGGGGCACGTGGATTTCCACTACGAGGTTTCGCGGAGCCTGGCGGCGTGCGAGGGGGCGATCCTGCTGGTGGACGCGACCCAGGGGGTGCAGGCGCAGACGGTCGCGAATGCGTATCTGGCGGTTTCGAACGACCTGGCGATCGTGCCGGTCTTGAACAAGATCGACATGCAGGCGGCGCGGCCGGACGAGATCAAGGACGAGATCCTGACCAGCCTGGGGATCGACCCCGCCGAGGTTCTGGCCGTGAGCGCCAAGACGGGGCAGGGGGTGCCGGACGTTTTTCGCGCGATTGTCGACCGCGTGCCGCCGCCGGCCGGTGATCCCGATGCGCCCCTGCGGGCCCTGATCTTTGACTCGAAATTCGACGATTACCAGGGCGTCGTGATCTATGTGCGGGTCGTCGACGGGGTGCTCAAGGTCGGCCAGCGGATCCGGATGATGGCCGGCGAGACCGATCACGAGGTCACCGGAATAGGCCGATTTCGACCCCAGGAAACGCCCTGCGATGAGCTCGGGGTCGGCCAGGTCGGCTACGTCACGGCCAATCTCAAGAAACTCTCCGACGTCCGGATCGGCGACACGATCACCCAGGTTCCCGGCCCCGCCACGGTCGCGCTGCCGGGCTATCAAGAGCCGCGTCCGGTCGTCTTTTGCGGCCTGTTTCCCGCCACCAACAGCCAGTTCGACGACCTCCGGACAGCGCTCCAGAAGCTCGCGCTCAATGACTCGAGTTTCACGTTCGAACCCGAGAGCTCCGACGCCCTGGGATTTGGATTTCGCTGTGGGTTCCTGGGCATGCTCCACATGGAAATCGTGCAGCAAAGGCTCGAGCGCGAGAGCAATCTCTCGCTGGTGCAAACCGCCCCCAACGTCACCTATGAGATCCTCACCCGCGCCGGCGAAACCCGCTATATCTCGAACCCCACCCGCATCCCCGACGCTGGCGAGATCGAGGAGTTCCGCGAGCCGATCGCCAAGCTCAACTTCATTCTGCCGGCGGACTCGATCGGCGCGATCATGCAGCTCTGCGAGGATCGCCGCGGCGTCTTCATCAAGACCGAATACCTGTCACCGTCGCGGGCCATCCTGACCTATGAGCTCCCGCTCGCCGAGATGATCTACGACCTGTACGACAAGCTCAAAAGCGCGACCCGCGGCTATGGCACGATGGATTACGAGGTCATCGGCTACCGCGCGGGCGAGCTCTGCCGGCTCGACATCCTGGTCGCCGGGCAAAAGGTCGACGCGCTCTCGACGGTCGTCCATCGCGCCCATGCCGACCGCCGTGGGCGGAAGCTCGTGAAAAAGCTGCGCGGTGAGATCGATCGGCACCAGTTCGAGGTCGCGATCCAGGCGGCGATCGGCAGCAAGGTCATCGCCCGCGAGACGATCTCGGCTTTGCGGAAGAACGTCACCGCCAAGTGCTACGGCGGCGACATTTCGCGAAAACGCAAGCTCCTCGAAAAGCAAAAAGAGGGGAAGAAGCGTATGAAACAGGTGGGGAGCGTGGAAATCTCGCAGGAGGCGTTTCTCTCGGTGCTCGACGACGGCGAGGATTGACGGCCTGGGCGTCGGGCGGGCTCTAACGTGGTCTCGGGGCGAATCATGGTCTTGCAGACGCTGTCCGATCCCGATTCCCTCGCCCCGGCGGCCGTCGTGCAAGAATCCTCCGAGCCCGACCACGATCCTGCCCAGGGTTCCGGCTTCGCGCGGCAAATGGTCGAGCTCTTGATCGCGCTGGCGCTGTGCATCCTCATCGTGCGGATGTTCGTGGCCGAGGCCTACGTGGTGCCAACCGGCTCGATGGCGCCTGCGCTCTTGGGTCAGCATCGCGAGTTGAAATGCCACATGTGCACGACGATCTATGCCGTGGGGCATGACGACGGCGGCTCGTCCACGCGCGGCATCTGCCCCCGCTGCGGCGAGCGCGAGGGGCCCTCGACCCGCGCCATGATCCGCGGCGGCGACCGGGTGCTCGTGCAAAAGTTCTTCCACGAATTCCGCCCCCCCAGGCGCTGGGAGATCGCCGTGTTCCGGTTCCCCGACGACCCCACGCAGGCCTATGTCAAACGGGTGGTGGGCCTACCGGGCGAGTCGATTCGCATCGTCGACGGCGACGTCATCGCCGACGGCCGGATCGCCCGCAAGTCGATCGAGGATTTTCAGGCCCTCCGCATCCTGGTCCACGACACCGCGGGCTCCGGGTGCGATTCGCCGCTCGCCCCCCGCTGGTCTCCACGCCCGCCAGGCGCGCCCGCCGTGCTCGCATCGGGCTGGACCACCCGCGACGGTCGCCGTGTCCACGAACCCTCGCCCCGGATCGGGACCGGCGTCGACTGGCTGGTCTATGAACACTGGGATCCCGTGCGCAATCGACCGGGGCCGATTCGCGATTATTACGCTTACGACGGCGAGGAAAGTCGCGCCGACAACGACGTCAAGGATCTGGGGCTCGAGGCCTGGCTTACCGTCGACCGCGCCGTCGATTTCCTGGCGGTCCGGATTCGCTCGGGCGCGACTCGCTTCGAGATCCGGCTGCCGGTCGCGCGGTCGGGCTCAGCCGAGCTCCTCCAGGATGGCCGGCCGGTGCGCACGATTCCGCTCGAGTCGCCGTTTCCCGGAAGCGGCGCCTGGCCGCGCAGTGCCAGGCTCGAGGCGGCGGTCGTCGACCACCGCGTGCAGCTCGCCATTGATGGCCGGCTCGTCTTCGCGCCCCATGATTTCGAGCCTGAGCCGGGCGGCTTGCGCGGAGGCGACTCACCGATCGCGCTGGGAGTCGCGGGCCCCGGGTCGGTCGTGGTCGAGCGGCTCAGGGTCTATCGCGACATCTATTACACCAGTTATCTCTCGCCCGCCCCGCTGGCCGCCCGGGGCGTGGGCCAGCCGGTGGTGCTCGGCTCGAACGAATACTTCATGCTCGGCGACAACAGCCCGGTCTCGTGCGACTCGCGGTTCTGGAGCGCGAGCCCGGTCGTTCCCGGCGATTTCTTGCTGGGCAAGCCGTTCCTGGTCCACTTGCCGGGCGAGCTCATGCCGCTCGAGATCCTCGGGCGGGTGGTTTGCTGGGTTCCCGACCCGCGACGGATTCGGTACATTCATTAGGGTGCGTGTGAGACGAGCCCGAGCCGCCCCGTGTTGGGCGGCCGTTCGTGGGCCATAACGACCGGGTCGCGGTCACGATGACGGAAGGGGATGGGTGAGGGATGGCACAGGCGGCCGCGACAGAGCGTACCAAACCCTCGCCCCGCGTCGCCGCGGCCGAGAAACCCGCCCCCGAGGGCCATCGCGAGACCGTCGAGGCCGTCGTGTTCGCCCTCATCCTGGCCCTCCTGGTTCGCGGCTGGGAAGCTCAGGCGTTCGTCATCCCCACCGGCTCGATGGCCCCGACACTCATGGGCCGTCACAAGGAAATCGCCTGCCCTCAGTGCGGATTCGTCTATGCCGTCAACGCCTCCGAGGAGGTCGAGCTTGGCTCGCTCTCACGCGAGGTCTATTCGGGCCTGTGCGGCAATTGCCGATTCCAGACCCGCCTGGACGGCGAGCCCAGCTTCAAAGGCGACCGCATCCTCGTCATGATGTTCCCCTACGACCTCCCCGACCTGCCGGGAAGCAGCCCCCCAGAGCGCTGGGATGTCGTCGTGTTTCGCTATCCCGAGGAACCCGAGGTCAGCTACATCAAACGCCTCGTCGGCCTCCCCGGCGAGACGATTCGTATCTACCACGGCGACATCTACGTCAAGAAACCCGGCTCGAACGACTTCGTCCTCGCCCGCAAGCCCTGGCTGCACCTGGGGTCGCTCGCGATCAGCGTCTACGACGACCGCTATCAACCCAAGGCCCTCCAGGGTCGCCCCGAATGGCAACGGTTCCAGGGCGCCGACTGGAAGCCAGTCAAGGGCGGCCGATACGAGATCAAGGGGGCGGCCTCCGACGCCTGGAGCCCCCTCACCTATCACCACCTGGTCCCCGAGCCCGACCAGTGGGATGCAATCACCCATGATCGAGAATTGCCCCGGCCGCCGCGATCCAAGCTCATCACCGACTTTTACTCGTACAACACCAATATGGTCGCGTCCTCGTCGGATCTGCTGGACGATCCTCAAGGCGAGCAAGAGGGCGCGTGGAGGCAGCCGCACTGGGTGGGCGACCTTGTGCTTGATTTCACGCTTGATGTCGCCAAGGCCGGCCCGGGCGGGGCGGTGCGGCTGGAGCTCGTCAAAGGGGGCGTACCTTGCCGGTGCGAGATCGATCTGTCCACGGGCCAGGCGGTCTTCACGCGAGGCGGGGTTGAGCTGGGTCGGGCGGCGACGGCGGTCAAGGGACCGGGCTCGCATCGAATTCAACTGTCAAACGCCGACGATCGGCTCTGCCTGGTGGTCGACGGGGCGTTGGCGGCGGGCGAGGGTTTTGAATTTGACTCGGGCGAGGGCCCTCCGATCCCGACCGAGGCCGACCTCGCGCCCGTCTCCGTGGCCGTCCGGGGAGCTGACGCCGCCGCGGCCGACCTTGTCCTGAAACGCGACATTTACTATACACAGCGTCCAGGCCTGCTCGATTACGGGGCGGTCTGGGAAGATCGTTACCCCCGAAATCCGACCGAGCTCAGTGACTTTCTCTCGGACCCCACGCGGTTTCCCGACCTGAAGCGCGTCGGCATGCGCGAATACCCGGTCGGAAACGACCGATATTTCATGATGGGCGACAACAGCCCTCGCAGTAAGGACAGCCGGGGATGGAACACCGAGGATGCCGGCTGGGATCCCAGCGACCGCAAGAGCTGGGAGGTTCCACGCGGGCTCTTGACCGGCAAGGCATTTTTCATCTACTGGCCCCACGGGCTCCCCTTTGGACCGGATATTCGCCTGAACAAGAACACCAGGCTGATCTTTCGCCCCTATTTTGAACGGATGAAGTGGATACGCTGATCGCGGGCGAGCCCGGCGGCCCTGGCCGATCGGGCGAGTCGCGCGATCGATCAAGGAGGATCGACCAATGCCGCTGCTCAAGGTCCGCGGTCTGGAAAAGTGGTACGGCAGCCGCAAGGTCGTCAACGGCGTCGACTATGAAGTCGAGCGTGGCGAGGTCGTCGGCCTCCTGGGCCCCAACGGCGCGGGCAAGACGACCAGCTTTCGCATGACGATCGGGCTCATCGACGCGGACGGCGGGAGCGTGAACTTTGACGGCCGGGACGTCACCAAGCTGCCCATGTATCTGCGCGCCCGGGCCGGCATGGGCTACCTGGCCCAGGATTCCAGCGCCTTTCGCCAGCTCTCGGTCGAGGACAACCTGATGGCGATCCTCGAAACTCGCCCCAGCATGACTCGCAAACAGCGCAAGGCTCGCCAGGACGAGCTGCTCGATCAGTTCGGGCTCACCCTGATTCGCAAGACCAAGGCCATTCGCGTGTCGGGCGGTGAAAGGCGCAGGCTCGAGATCGCCCGCTCGCTGATCACTGAGCCCAAGATGATCATGCTCGACGAGCCCTTCGCCGGCATCGATCCCAAGACCGTCGCCGAGATCCAGGACCAGATCCGCGACCTGGCCGAGCGCTACAACATTGGGATCTTGCTCACCGACCACCAGTTCCGCGAGACCCTGGAAGTCACCGATCGCTGCTATCTGATTCGCGAGGGGAAGGTCTTCGCCTATGGCGACCGCGAGCAGATCTTGAACAACCCCGACGTGCGCAAGCACTACATCGGCGAGCGGTTCGACGTCGGTCACATGCTCGAGCGCAAGCGGCCAGCGCTGGCGCATCCGCTCGCCGCCGCGCCCGGGGATCCGACCGCTTCCGCCGCAATCGAGCCCCCCCGGCCCGGTGCGCCGATGGTTCTGGAGGGAATCCACGAAGGGCCTGTCGACAAGCTCGTCTCGACCGAGCTCATCGTCGGCCAGATCGAGCAGCTCATGGGTCCGGCCTCGCCCGAGACCGCCCGGTCGGGCCAGATTGACACGACCGCCTCCGGCGAGTTCGAGGATTGGGACTGAGCGGCGACCGGCGTCTCCCGCGGGCTTCAGTCAAAGAGGCGCTGTCAATCGGGCTCGACGCCCAGCTCGCGGAGCTTGGCCACGAGCTTCTCGGCCAGCCGCGTCTGTTCGTCCGCCCGTTCCCGTTCGGCCTGGGCGAGCTGTTCTTTCGCGTCCGCCCGTTCCCGTTCGGCCTGGGCGAGCTGTTCTTGCTCGGCGGCACGCTGACGCTCGAATTCCGCCTGGCGTTCTTGTTCGCGCGCCCGCTTGCGTTCCCGCTCGGCGACCAGGGCTTGCTTTTCAGCCTGCCGGATCGCGATCAGGGCCGAGCGCTGGTATTTCCTCGCGAGCCTGGCCTTGATGTCGCGTTCGGCGACGGCTTCGCTGTAGGAGATGAACCGTGCGCCGTCCGGTCCCTTGATCACCAGGTTCTCGGGCCCGGGGCGGGGATGAAACGTGATCCCCAGGAGCGGGCTCTGGAACCCTTTCATCTTCGGGATCGGCTCGAGGCCAGACGAGCCCCGGATGAATCCCGTCAGCTTGCCCGCCTCGGGGGCGTAGAGATAGTATTCCTCTGCGCCATAGCGGTTATAGAACCGGAACTTGCGTTCCATCTCGAGCCGGCGGTTTCCGGGCGAGAGAATCTCGAAAACGACCTGGGGCGCGACGCCCTCCTCGACCCATTGCAGATAGGAGAGCCGGTCACCCTTGGGCCGGCCCAGGACAACCATGACGTCGGGGGCGACGCGGATCGGGTTTTTTCCTGGGACTGCGTACCAGAACAGGTCGGCGGCGACGAATACGTTGTGGTCCGCGGCGAAAAGCAAATCCAGACCATTCTTGATCAACGCGATCCAGCGGTACTGGGCGGCGCTTTCCGCGCTGGGCTCGCCATCGCTGCACGGATAGTCTTCGAGGGTCGACAGATCCCAGGTTCGCGAGACGTTCGTGCTCACGGCGATGGTCCCCTTGGTCGGGTCGCGGTTCACGACTGAATGAGATTATCGCAGGTCGGGCGAATCATGACCAGAAGAGGGCGCTGGCGAGCCTCCGGTGGCTATTCGGCGAGTGAAGGGCTGGTTCGTGCCGAGGCAAGGCCGCGGTCGACGGTCGGCCAGACGCGGTCGGGGGTGAGCTCGGCCATGCATTCCAGGCGGGCGCACGTTTTGACAAAGCTGGGCGCGCACCAGACCTTGCTCTCGGCAGTCGCCGCCCGAGCGCCCCAGGGACCGGTCAGGGCCGGGCTGGTGCAGGTATAGACGCCCACGACCCGAGCCCCCGCCGCGGCGGCGAGATGGAGCGGGCCGGTGTCGTTCGAGAGCACGAGGTCGGCCGTCTGGGCCAGAGCCGCGAGCTGATTGAGGCTCGTCCGACCGCACAGGTCGAGCAACGGGACGGGATCCAGGAGCCGCGTGAGCTGATCAACGAGCGGCTGATCCTCACGCACGCCCACGGCGATCAGGCTCGCGCCATGGCGCTCGACCGCGCGGCGGCCGATCTCGGCGAAATGCTCGGGAGGCCAGCGCTTGGTGAGCCACCGCGCGCCCAGGTTGAGGACCAGCCTGGGACGGGCCAGCGGGGCCAGAATCTCACGCGCCCAGACGCGATCAGCGTCTCCGATCGAGGGATCGAATCGTGGTTCGTCGATCGCGGCCCCGAGCGCGGCCGCGACCCGTTTGATCCGCTCAACGGCGTGGAGTGAGTCGCGCGGCGCGTCGACGCGGTGCGTGTAAAACCAGCGCGCGCCCTCGCGGGCGTCGGCCAGGCCCACCCGGACAGACGCACCCGTCGCCGCCGTCATGAGCCCCGAACGCAACAGCCCCTGAAGATCGATCGCGAGCTCATATCGACCGCGCTTGAGCCTCGGCAAGAGACCGACGAATCCGGCCGCGCCCAGCGGGTCGAGGGTCGTCTTCTTGGCGTCGAAAACGATGACGTCGTCGAGATCGTGACAGCCCTCGAGCACCTGGCGAAAGACGCTTCGAACCACCCACGCCAGATGCGCGCCTGGCCAGCGCGCACGCAGCGCGGGCAGAATGGGAAGCGAATGAACCACATCGCCCAGCGAGCTCGGCTTGATGATGCAGACCCGGCGAGGCTCGAGCTCGGTAAGCGGGGGCGGGGCTTTCGCCAAGAAGGAACTCCCTTTCCAGGGGATCTGCTCGAAATGATGCGCGAACGAAGCGTCTCAAAATGGAATACGCACGGACCCGCCTCACGGCGACAGATCGGCGACCCTGGCTGCATGCGGAGAGTGGATCCACGTGGCCGTCGCGAGCGGAGTCGAGCGTCTCACGGTCATTTAATCGCCATCGGAGGTTTGAAACAAGGTGAGTCGCGTCGTGAACCGGCAATGCCGCCGGGGGTTCGACCTGTGAAGCCCGTGCCTCATTCGCGTGGCCCCGACCTGGTCGTCCGGGCGCGGAGATTCGAGGCGAGCAAGCGCCCGGTCGCGCCGATCTGGCTGGCCAGGCGGCTCAGGGTCGAGCGCTCGGAAAGCGCCCGGAGCTCGCGCAAGAGCGCGACCCGCTCGGCCTTCGGCAGCTCGCGCGCCATCGCCTGGGCCAAATCGCGGAGGGCCTCGTCTCGCGAAAGGCCAGCGCCGATCTCGAGCAGCTCAACCGAGCGCGGCGGGAAGTGCTGTTTCAGGGCGTCGAACCGCGCCAGCGCGAGCGATCGCCCCATGACGTCGGCCTGCAGACTCGCCAGATCCTGGACAACGAGCAGGATCGGCGGCGGCATGCGGTGCGGATGATCGGTGAAAAAGGCCGACCAGTCGTGGGCCAAGGCCAGGAGCCTCGAGTCGCCAGCCGAGCCCGCGTCGATTCCGAGCACGATCAGATCCGCGCCGACGGCCGAGTTCAGCGCCTGTCGGCGAGCGGCCCGGGCGCGGCGGGTCGAGGGCAATGGCTCGGGCAAGCAGGCCCCGGATTCGATCCATCGGGCTGCCGCCAGGCGGGCGAGCACGGGAGCAGTCAAACCCAGGCTCGCCGCTTCTCGACCCTCGCTGGTGACGGCAGCTTGCAAATTCGCGATCAGGCTCGGGTGAGGCGCTCCCGAGTGGGCGATCGTGGCGATGACCAGCCTGGGCGGCTGTTCGCCGGCTTCCTGTGCCCAACCCGCCCCCCGCGTCAACCGCCGGTACTGAATCGAGCCCGAGGCCAATCGGCCGCTCAACAGCTCGATCAGGTGCATCCCCAGACGATTGAGATACGCCTCGAAAAACCAGCGCAATGCGTTCTCCTGGGTCGAGCGCCAGGCCGGCTTGACGATCAGCTCGCGGGCCCCCAGCCTCGCCAGGCCGCTGACCGGATTAATCAATGGTAACAGATAGGAATAAATATCATTGGCCTTATTCGCGTACCCGGCGGCCTGGACGGCCTTCCGCCAGTGCGACAGCGTGATCAGGTCGCCGCCGGGAATCTGGCGGCAGAGCCCGGCCAGATCCTCGGACGCCAGCTCGAGCGCCGTCAAAAGGTCGACCAGCGGCACCTGGTCCAGGGGGCTGGTGCTTTTGGGGTGATAGTGCTCGGCGAGCTTGCGCAACAAGGTCCGGCCGGCGTCGACATAGAGGTCGCCGCCCAGGAGCGCTTCCTGGCGCATCGCCTCCGCGCGCTGGGCTTCGCGCGCGACGATCGCCCAGGCCCCCTTGTCGAGCGGTGAAAAGGTCTCGGGAGCATCCCAATCGAGGGGCGGGATGATCAACCGCGGCGAATCCGACCATCGCCTCGCCAAAAGCGCGAACCCGGCCCCGGCGGCGACCCAGACGAGGGCGGCCGCGGTGGTCGCGAGCCAACCTCTTTGCCACAGCCAGAGCATGCCCAGGCCAGCCTGTGCCAGGAACGGACCCAAGAAGAGCCCGATCAAGACCCAGGCTCGCAGCCGCCAGTTTCGCTCCACGCCCGCCCCCCCAGCCTGCGCCGCCTCACCGAGTGGATTGATGGATCCGGGTCGGTTCTGGATTGAACCACTGAGACACAGAAACACGGAGAGCAGGGAAGAGGAGAAGAGATCGGAACAAACAATTGAACCACAGAGACACAGAGACACAGAGAGCAGGGAAGAGTAGAGGAGAGGAGATCGGAACAAAGAATTGAACCACAGAGACACAGAGACACAGAGAGCAGGGAAGAAAAGAGAGAGGAGAAAGAAGAGGAGAGGAGATCGGAGGAGAATCAGGTCTTGCCGCGTCACCAATTCGATTAAGGGCTCTCGGGACTGTGTGGTCGAGAATCAACTCCTGAGTCTGCTGGATCAAACTCGAAACCAGGCTGTGAAGATTCACCACGCCCTGCATCTCTCATCCCCCACTCTCTTGGTTCCCTCTCGATCTGTCTCTTTCTTCTCTCTCTCTCTTCTTTTTCTCGGTTTTTTCTTCTCTGTGACTCTGTGTCTCTGTGGTTCAATCTCCTGAAAGCAGGCTATGATGAATCACCAAGCCCTGCATCTCTCTTCCTCCACTCTCTTGGTTCTCTCTCTCTCTCTCTTCTTTTTCTCGGTTTTTTCTTCTCTGTGTCTCTGTGTCTCTGTGGTTCAATCTCCTGAAAGCAGGCT
>DAIDHE010000002.1 GCA_027459775.1 Planctomycetales bacterium
GGCCTACGTCTACGCCACGCTCGCCTACGGCCACCAGGCGACGGCGCTGGCGCTCTTCGCGTCGTTATTCTTGATCACCCGGCCGGGTCATGCGATGCGCTGGCGCTGGCTCGCCGCCGGATTCTTGGCGGCGCTGGCGGCCGTGGTCGAGCTCCAGGTCGCGCCAGTCTCGGCCGTGCTGGCGCTCGTGCTGTTGGGGCGATGCGTCGCGAGGAAGAGCTCGTGGGACGCACCCGGCCTGTTCGCGGTGGGGGCGGCGGGGCCGATCCTGGTGATGCTCCTGTACAATCAGTTCGCCTTTGGATCGCCTTTCGAAATGGGCTATTTTCATCACGACAATCCCGAATTCGCCGCCGTCCACGGCCGTGGACATCGGCTGGGCCTCACGAGCCCCGACTGGAGCAAGCTCGTTCCGCTGCTCTGGGGCGAGCATCGCGGGCTGCTCTGTTACGCCCCCCTGGTCGGGCTCGCGATCCCCGGCTGGATCGCGCTCGCCCGCCGCGGGATGTGGGAGCTCGTGGTCGCGACGGCCGCCTGCTCGGCCGCGGTGCTCGTGGTCAATCTGAGCTATCCCGAATGGACCGGCGGCTGGTCGACGGGGCCGCGGCTCCTGACCCCGCTGTTGCCGTTTGCACTTTTGCCAGCGGCCGGCCTGCTCGCCGGCGATTCGCCCCGCTCTCGATCATGGCTCGTGGTCGCGGCCTTGCTCGCCATCGCGGGCGCGATTCTGATGCTGCTTTTCCAGGGCGCGGACGGGCGCATTCCCCACGACGTCGCGCGGCCGCTCAGAGACGCCGTCTGGCCGCTCTGGACCGGCCAGATCGCCTCGCCCGGTTGGTGGGGCGACGAACGGTTCAGCCGCAATCTCTGCGCGATGGCCGCCGGCCCCTGGCTTGACCGCCTGCCCGACGGCCTGCGGGCCTTTCAGTTCCTGCCGCTCGCGGCCGCGCAGATCGTGGCGATCGCCGTTCTGTTCCGCAGGCTCAATAACGAGCCGAACAGCCAGAATGTCTCACGATCACACTAAACCTGCGTGTTGAAGAAGAGCAGCACCGCCGTGGCCATGACCAGCAACGTCATGATCAGCACGCTCAGCCGGATCGCCCTGCGCCAGATCCGCGGCCAGGCTTCATGACGCGAGGCCGAGTAGACGATGCTCACGACGATCACGAGCGGAAGCGCGAGCCAATAGAGATTGGGAGACAGCAAGCTCATGCGCGCGCCCCCGCCGTGGGCCCGATCGCGGCTGGCTGGGTGTCGGACTGGGCCTCGTCTTCGTCGTCGGAATAGGCTGGCCCGTCGAAGGCGTCGTAGATCGCCAGTACGTTGAGCAGCCCGGCGATCGTCGTGTAGATGGTGCCGATTTCGACGAGCTTGCTCAGGCGAGGATGGAGCCCATTGATCACGATCTGAGGCGGTTCGGCCAGATAGCCCCAGAGGATCGGCTCGTGACCCAGATAGCTCAGGGTTCCCTGAATCAAGGCTGGCAACGCGGCCAAGCCGACCCAGAACTGGCCGGGATAGTAGAGGCAGAATTTGTCCGAGTATTTGAACGGGTTGATCCAGCGCCAGTAGACGATCTTCCAATCGCCCATCGCCAGGCCGACGAAATAGAGCCCGAGGATGCAGACGGCGTAGAGGATCGCCTTGCCGCGCCGACCCTGATAATAGTGACCCAGCCCGGGTACCAACCACGCCAGAAACGCGGCCAGGTAGGGACTGCGCAAGCGGACTCTCGATTGACTCATAACGGGCCCGTGGCTACCGCGGATACGCGACCCCGATCCTGAACAGGGTCGCTTGCCTGAACGACCATGCTATCACGAAACCCCGGCCGAGTGCCAGAGCGATCACGAAGGTCGTTGGCGTCGGTTCGTCGTCAAGAGGTGGAAGGATCTCTTCCATGCGAAAGCTCCTCGAGAACGAAACGCCCTCGAAACGGCAGAGCGATTGTTCGCGAGTCAACCTGTATAGATTACATATGATAATACTTAGAATACTACATAATATGAAGAAACGACGCGATGTGAATAACCGCCGCCTGGCGTTTGGGAGCGGCGCGCATTATTGTGTTCGTGCCTTGCTTTCGCGGCCGGGGGCGCGGGTCGCCATCGCCATGCTCCTTCGCCGGTCGCCTCGCCTGGGGCGTGCGAGGGAACAAATCGAGGGGCGTGGGTTGGCGTCTTGGCGCGGCGCGAAGACGTTGCCGCTGACGTTTCAGGGATCCGAGGAGTGTCGCGATGGAACCGACCCGCGGGCGGGGCTGGAAGTTTTACGTCGGCCTGGCTCTGATCGTTTACTCGTTTGGAACCCTCGGCATCGCCGTGCTGGTGCCGTTCCTGTTTTCGCCGAGCGTGGCGGCGGCGCTCGTCACCGGCGTGGTGGTCTCCGGAGAGATCGGCTTCTGGCTCAGCGCCGCGCTTCTGGGCAAACCGTTCATCGACGCCCTCAAGGCCAAACTGGCGGCGCTCCTCGCGCGCCAGGCGCCGCGGGCGCCACGACCCGTCGGGAGGCCCCGGCATGTGGTCGGCCTGGTGCTATTCTCACTGAGCTTCGTCACCTACTACCTCGCGATGTCCATCCCCTTTCTAGGCCTGAGCAAGAACACGCAGCTGACTGCCATCGTCGTTGTGGCCATCACGGGCGAGTTGTTGTTTGTCTCGAGCCTGTTCGTGCTCGGCGGGGAGTTCTGGGAACGGATCAAGGCCCTGTACCGATGGCCTGGGCAACCGGACACGCCGGGAGCGACGGGTCCGACATCCCCTCTCGCCGCCGGCGGCGAGAGCCAAAGCGCATGAAGCCCGGCCATCCACGGTTGGGCCTTCCGAGGACGGCTTGCCGCGAAGAGCGAGCGTGGAGTTCGGCTGGGAACCTCCAGGTGCTTGGCCGTTCCGCCGGAATGTCAAAAAAAAACGTCGCCTCCTCGCCTTCCATCGTGCCGCGCCCTTACCCTGATCGCGGCGAGGTGGCCCTTGACACGCCACGAGACGCGAGCAGCGCCTGGGCGGGTATTGAGATGGGGAAGTTTCAATGAATCCGTTGTCTGATCAGAAACACGTGGCGGGATCGACGAGGCGCGGGCCGCGGCCGGCGAGCGTGGCATTGGGCGCGGTCGGCCTGGTCGCGGTCGGGGTTCTGACGGCGATGGTCGCCAGGGCGTACCCGGTGTCGTCGGACGACGCCACGGGCATGCTCGAGGCGGCGTCGATCTTGCGGGGGAACCTGCTCCTCGCGGGCTGGAAGGTCTCGAACGTCTCGTTCGTGGCGACCGACCTGCCCTACTACGTCGTCGCGGTGGCGCTCAGGGGCATGGACCCATCGCTGCTGCGGGACGTGCCCTCGGCGGTCTACGCGGTCGCGGTGGGGCTGGCGATCGCGCTCGCCGCGTCCGGGGTGCGCCGCGGCGGGCTGGCGATGGCCGCGGCGGCCCTGTTGCTGGGCTTCCCGTCGGGGGGGCTGGCGGAATTCGTGACGAAAGGATATATACGTGTCGGTACTTCGATCGGTTTGTTCGCGGGGTTGATCGCGCTCGCGGGGCCGGCCGGGCGGCCGGTCTCGACGACGCGACTGGCGCTCTACATGGCGGCGGTCGGCCTGACGCTGCTGTCAGACACCTACATGCTCGTGATCGGCGTGATCGCGGTCCTCGTCGTCTGCCTGCTGGGGTTGGCGCGGGGTGAGACGTACGAGGACGTTGGCCTGCGGCGAGTGGCCCTCGCGACGCTGTTGACGGCGCCGCTGGCGCTCGGGGGGACCTGGCTGATCCGAGCAACGGGGGGATTCGAAACTGAGCCCCTGCCGCTCAAGGATTACCTCTGGAGCGAGCATCCGTTGCAGAGGGTGGTCGCGAACCTGCGGGCCCTGACGGATCACTTGCCCTCGCTCTACCGCTGCGACCTGCCGGCCGGGCGCGGATGGCCTGGGTGGGCGGCCTGGCTGGGTTGCATGATCGGGCCGGCCCTGCTGGCTTACGCGGCGTGGTGGGGTTGTCCCGCGAGGCGTCGCCGGGTCCGTGGGGATTTCACGGGCGACGTGCTCTGGGTGTCGATGGCCCTGGGACTGGCGGCATTCGTGGCGAGCGCCAACGAGAAGGACCGGGGGACGCTCCGGTACATGGTTCCGTTCGTGCTTTCGGGTGCGGTGCTGACAGCGCGCGTCGTTGGCGAGCGAATGGTCCCGACGAGACGGGTCGCCGGGGCCCTGGGCGTACTGGCGGCCGCTTATGGGATGACCGTCGCCGGGGACCTGGCGACGGCGCCCGTGGAAGACCCCGCGGCGAACCTGGCCGTCTGGCTCAAGGCTCACGGGTTGCAGCACGGCTACGGTCCCTATTGGGACGCGTCGATCGTGACGGCGTCCGGGCGGGGCTACGTCGCGGTACGGCCGATCCGTGGCCGCGAGCTCACGCCAGGCGGGGAGATGGTCGTCGAGCCGTTCCGCTGGATGAGCGACGAGGCGTGGTATCGCGAGGGCCCGGTGAACTTCGTCGTCTTCAGGCTGAATCCCGCCCCGAAGTACCATTTCCAGGTCGTCGAGCACAACTGCATCGCGTGGTTCGGACGGCCCTCGGTGGGATACATGGTGGGTCCATACGAGGTGCTGGTCTGGAACAAGGATCTCCGGCCCCTGTTGGTGATGGATTTGCCATGGCACATGTGAACTAATGTGCATGCGGTCTCTGATTCACACCCCGCGCGGCGACCAGGGACGGGTCGATGGCAAGCCACACGCTCACATGAAGATATTCGTAGTTACACTTGCGACCTCCACGACCGGGCGATCCGTCGCGGTGGGTGGATCGGACCGCCCGGTTCGCGGCCGGCACAGCCAGGCCAGCGCGACGAGGCTCGCGCCGAGCACGTGGAGCCCGACTCCAGCCCCCAGGCCGCGGGGATGGATCTCCAGCACGAGCCGGCCGCGCTCATCGGCCGCGGCGGTGAACGGCGTCATCAACTCCGCGCAGCGGCGGCCTGGGAACGCGGGGCGGCCGTTGGCCCACCACCACGAGCCGGGGTTCTGGTTGACGTGGACCTCTTGGCCGGGCTCGACCTGGAAGACGAGCCGGTTCGGGCTCCAGAGGATCGGTCGGATGGGTCCACGGTCGGTCCAGGCTTCGCCGCGATAGCCGGGATCCTCGCGAGCGACGCGGAGGGTGGGCGCGTCGCGGTAGTAGCTCAGCATCGGCTCGTACCCCCGGATGATCCCGTATCCCATGAGGGTGCACGGATAACCCAGCCCGTCCCGCACGTTGACGATGTCGGCGACCGGCGGCCCGGGGAACAGGTCCGGCGTGGGCCTGGTGCTGAAGGCGAGCGGCAATTGTTGATGGCCCAGGACGAGGAAGTCCGCTGCGATGATCCCGACGAGCAACGCGGCCAGGGCCCGAAGCGATCGCCGCGGCGACGCCCGCCATCGCGCGAGGACGCTGCCCGACGCGAATCCCACGCCCAGGAACGCCAGGTAACGCCAG
Organism: Planctomycetales bacterium; assembly: GCA_027459775.1. Classification (GTDB taxonomy): domain Bacteria; phylum Planctomycetota; class Planctomycetia; order Isosphaerales; family Isosphaeraceae; genus JAKBAP01. The sequence continues at coordinate 5,471 of DAIDHE010000002.1, forward strand.
CGGGTGACCACGTGAGCCGAGCCGATCAACGGCCAGGCGGCCAGCCAGGCGCTCGGTTGATACCACCGCACCGAGCCAATCGCCAGCCAGAAGCAGACGATCGCCAGGGTGTGCCACCATCGCCAGCCGAAAGCGAGGCTCACCAGTGCGAGCGCGAGGACGACCGGGCCGACATAGCTGTTCAACTCGCCGAACACCGAGCCGGCGGCGGCGCTCAGCTCGAGGTTCCAGCCCGGACGGGGACGAGACAGCAGATAGCGGAGCATCGAAAGGGGCGTCTCATCCCAGAACGTGACCTGCTCGCGCTTGTCTTCCAGCAGGACCGGCAGCATGGTGCAGAGCCGCCAGCCGCAGAGCAGGAAGCAGACCCCGACGGCCGCCGCCGTGTGGACGAGCAAGGCGCGGCGGCGGCCCGGCGGCTGGAGCCGGAATGCCCGAAGCCAGATCATCGCCGTCAAGGGAACCGCATAGAGGCTGAGGTACTGGATGCCGTTCAGGATCACGAACCCCATCCAGAAGCCCAACCAGAGCCCATCCGAGAACCGCCGGCCGATCCGCCCCGCGAAGTAAGCCAGCCAGGGGACGCTGCAATAGCTCATGGCCAGGACGTAACCCAGCGACACGGTGACGAGGACCGCGCCATTCATCGCGTAAACGAGCGCCGTCGCGACCGCCGCCCAGGGATCCCGGAACCAGAGCCAGGCGAGCCGGTACGTCCCCTCGACGGCGATCAGCAGGCACAGGATTGCCGCCAGCCGCAAGCCGACCCCCGTCCCGAAGCTCAGGATCAGCGGCGTCGCCATCGAGATCGCGCCAATCTGGGGCTCGGCCGCGAGTGGGAAACCGCCTCGAGACCAGGGGTTCCACCAGGGGAATTGCCCCCAGACCAGGATCGTCCGCCGCGCCGCCTCGAACTTGTCCAGTACGAAGTCCCAGTCGGCAAATCCGATCCCATCAAGGTTCGTCAGCAACGGAAACGCCAGCGAAAGCACGGCCAGGCGCAAGGCCCAGGGCATCCACCGGGCCGCCGCCGTCCGCGCGCCCGACTCCGTCCCCTCGGGTTCAATCGGCCATCCGTCCGTCGTCCTGACCCGCCAGAGCCGCCCCAGCCCGAGCGCGATCAGCGTCAGAATCATCCCCTGGGCCATCGAATTGCGGACCCAGCGCGGAATCATGAAGAAGAGCGCATCGCCGACGTCCACCGCCAGCGGCACAAGCAAGACGACCAGGGAGGCGACGACAAGGAGCACCAGCGGACGGTAGGAACGGGGATCGACCCAGGAGCGAAGATTACGCATCGGGTGCCTCGGCGATTCGGCCGCTTCGTCGAGATTCCTGTCGCGGCCTCGCGGCCGTCGCCGACCCTTCTCTCGGAATAGGTCGATTCCAGGCGACCATCTTCCCCTCAATCGGCCCGGTTTTCCAGGATCGGTCGCGAGATTCTCCGAGAGCGGCGGAGGTCGCCAGCGACAGATCCCGATCGATCCCAGACCCTTGCTTTCGTTCGCGATCCGACCGGGATCCAGACGCGGCGGACGATCTTGTACTTTTGGACCTTATTGCGTCAGAAAAGTGGCATTCGTATTATTCTTACGTGTCGACAACGGTCCGCCACGCGGGTTGCGCCCCGGCGATTCGCAACCGAGAGGCCGGCTCCGGCCTGGGCGCGACCCGAGCGCCCCTCCAGGCGCCAAGACCGCATCGGACGCCGAGCCGCCGCGGTTGCGATCGCGCGCGATCATGAAACGCCCGGGCCAGCCGCTCCCCAGGTCGTATCTTGAGGGGTTCGAGCTGGCTCGATTCGGGCCAGATGGAGGTTTTTTTGATTTCTTGCTTGCAAGTCGAGATTCGAGCGGATGGAATAGTCTGACATCCGTGGTCTGTTCGACGATTGTCGATATCGCGGTGGTTGCATTTCCCGGTCGGGCGCCGTTTCGTTCGTCATCATTCGCATGTGCATCGGGAGGGAGTCATGGCGAGAGTCGTCTATTGCCCGTCTTGCCAGGCCAAGGGCGCGGTTCCCGACGGCGTGAGCCGGGCCAAGATCCGCTGCCCCAAATGCGGGGTGGTGTTTGAGGCGTCGGCGTCGGCCAGCGGCGAGAGCGCGGCCCCGCCGCGGAACGTGACCACCGGCACACGGCCGGCGCGGCCGTCGTCGGCCTATGACGATCTGGCCCAGGCCCCCGCGGCGCCGTTGCCGAATTCCGGGGTGCGGCGGTCGTCGACGGCCGCGCCGAAAGCCGAGAAGCCGGCCCAGTCACACCTGGTTTACATCCTGGCCGGAGTCAGCGGCGTGGCCGCGCTCTTGGTGGTCGTACTGGTGGTCGTCCTCACGAGCCGCGGCGGCGCGCCCGCGAAGCCGGCGACGGACGTGGTGGACGCGGCCCCGAGTCCGGCCCCCGATCCTGCGTCCGCGCCCGCTGT
>DAIDHE010000012.1 GCA_027459775.1 Planctomycetales bacterium
CTCGCCGTCGAGGACGGCGCGGTCGACCTCGCGAAGCTCCTGAAGAAACGTCTGAACGCGGATGCCCTGCTCGCTGGCCTCTCGTTCGTAAAGGCCGACGTGGGCGATCTCGGGATCGGTATATGTGCACCAGGGAATCAAGAGAGTGCTGGCGCGGACCCGGCCGAGAAAAAGCGCGTTCTGAATCGCGATCCGCGCCAGGGCGTCGGCGGCGTGGGTGAACTTGAACCGGCTGGCGACGTCGCCGGCGGCCAGGATCCGGGGGTTGGACGTGCGCAGCCGGTCGTCGACGAACACCCCATGCCGATCGAAGGCGACGCCGGCCCGATCGAGTCCGAGCCCCTCGACGTTGGGTGCTCGGCCCGCGCCGACCAGAACCTCGTCGACGCGGACCTCGGACGCCGCCCCCTCGTGCTCGAGCGTGAGGACTTTCCTGCCGCCGTCGCTTCGGACGCTGGTGACGACGCGACGACACAGGATCGCGATCCCATCACGCCGGAGCGCTGACTCGACCACGCCCGCCGCGTCGCGGTCTTCGCGTCCGAGAATCCCCGCCGTCGATTCGATCAAGACGACCTCGGATCCGAATCGGGCGAAGGCTTGCGCGAGCTCGCACCCGATCGGGCCAGCGCCGATCACCGCCAGGCTTCGGGGCAGCTCCGTGAGCGAGAAGACCGTCTCGTTGGTGAGATAACCGGCCGCGTCCAGGCCGGGGATCGCAGGGGCGCTCGCGCGTCCGCCGGTGGCGATCACGGCTTTCTTGAAGTGGAGCGTCTGTCCGTCGACGTCGATCGTCGCCGGCCCCGTGAACCGCCCCGCGCCCAGGAAGACGTCGACGCCGAGCTTGCGGAATCGGGCGGCGGAGTCGTTGGGGCTGAAGCTCGAGCGGAGCCTGCGCATCCGCGCCATCACCGCGGGGAAGTCGACGGCTGCGCCCTCTGAGCCGCGGACTCCAAACTCGCCCGCCTGGCGAACCTGGGCCGCGGCACGCGCCGCCCGGATCAGGGCCTTCGAGGGAACGCAGCCGACGTTCAAGCAGTCGCCCCCCATCAGATGCCGCTCGATGAGGGCGACCTTCGCCCCCAGCCCGGCCGCGCCGGCCGCCGTCACCAGCCCCGCCGTGCCCGCGCCGACCACCACCAGATTGTACCGCCCGCTCGGAACCGGGTTCGTCCAGTGGGGCGGATGAACATTCTCGACGAGCAAGCGATTGTATTCATCATAAGGGGTGATCAAATGATCGACAAGGCGGCCGTTCGTGAGCGTGGGTTCCATCACGACGTCTTCTCCTTGCGTGTGAGGTCGCGAATCCGCCCCGGCCCTGCCGTGTTCGCGCATCGCCCGCCGGGCCAGCCGCGTCACGTAGAGCGTCACGGCGACCGTCGCCAGCAGCCCGATCACGATCAGAACCCACTCGGCCGGCGTGCGCGATCGAGCGCCCGAGGCGGCCTCGAAGCTGGCCCGGCCGAGCGCGCCCAGAGAGACATACATGATCGTCCCCGGGAGCATCGCGGCCCAACTGGTCAGAACGCAGGGCCCGAATCCGATCCTGGTCAGGCCATAGAGATAGTTTTGCAAGTTGAAGGGAACGGCCGGCGAGAGCCTGAGCAGGGCGACGATCTTCCAGCCGCCCTCGCCGATGGCCCGATCGATTGCCGTGGACCTGGGAGATCGCTCGACCCAGCGGGCGACGGCGTCGCGCGCGAGATAGCGGGCGATCAGGAAGGCCAGCGCTGACCCGGTGGTCGAAGCGAGCGAGACGACGACCGTCCCGACGACCGGGCCAAAGATCGCGCCTGCGCCGATCGTGAGGGCCGACGCCGGCGCAAGGGCCACGACGGCCGCGATGTAGACCAGGCCGTAGACGATCGGCCCCCACGGACCCAGGCCTTGGACCCATCGCGTCAGATTCTCGGCCAGCGCCGCCACGGGAAGCCGGCGGGAGACGAGGTAAATCGCGATCGCGGTGACGGCGGCGATGCCGGCGAGGGTCGCGCGCCGGCTCGCGTCGCCCGCGATCTCGGGCGGTTTGTTCCTCAGGGCATCGGGACCAGTCATGGCCGCTCCCTTGCGCTCGAGATCGATGGTGCGTCTCAGTTGTTGAGATTCCCGTCTTGTATCGGGACGGAGAACGCCGGCGCCCCTGCGACGGCCATTGGACATCGTCTCAGGACGTGACGCGCGGGTCCAACGCAGAACCGCCGGGCTCGCGCGCCGCCCAGAGATCCCGTCAACCTCTGGATTTTCGCGGCGCGTTCATGGTAATCAAGTGCGTGAGTCGGTCGATCCCGCCGAAAGAGGTTCGCCTGGACCCGCGTTTTCCAGGATCGCGTGATGGGCCGCGAGAAGGAGCTCGACGATGAAGCATATGATCACG
>DAIDHE010000045.1 GCA_027459775.1 Planctomycetales bacterium
GGAAAAGGGCACGTCCATCGCCTTGACGCCCCAGACCAAGGGGGCGACCGGCGGCGTTCCCTTCGCCGCCCCACCCGACAACTATCCCGACGCTTTCCGCGGCGAGCTCACGGCCAAGATCAACGGTGAATCGGTGGAGGCGTCGTTCCTGTTTCGCTAGGCAAGCACGAACCCTTGGGCGCGACCGCGCCGCCCTCGTCTGCTCCGTTATCAATGCGCCCCTTCCACGATACGGGGCGCCCCAGCCGTTCCCGCGCGAAGGCGTACCACTGAATGGCGACCAGAATCAGCACTCCCAAGGGATGCAGAAAAATGCCGACGTAAGACTGGCGGAATCGAACCGCGGCCAGAAAACGCGGCAAAAGGGCCGTCGCGGACGCAAAAATCAAGATCGGGATGCACAGCCCCGGCCACGGAACGGGCCATCCCCGCCACGCCAGAGCCAGGAGCACGAACGGTAAAACCTGTCCCCCCAACAGAATGATCGACATGGGCATGATCAAGCCCGGGGCGGCCAGGCCCTCGCGCGCGTTTTTGGCGAGTCCCAGGACGAGAGCGTTCGAGCTTGTATACATCCGGCACGTCGCCAGATCGGTCGCGTCGAAAAGGTCGGTCGCAAGCCCGGCAGCGCGATAGGCGCGCGGGAGCTTGATTCCATCGTGCCGCGTGGCGGGAATCGCGGCGTGGCCGCCCGACGCGACGTAGCCCTGGCGGGTCGTGACAAAAAGCTGGCCACAGCCCGCCGCGAAGCGGGGATGCCGGTCGATCCGCATCCTGCCCATCGGCAAGAACCCCAGCAGGATGAAATGCACCAGCGGCAGGACCGAGGATTCGAGCAGGCTCTTCGTTTCCTGTCTCGGAATGCCGCTAGCCAGGTCGGCCTCGCTCGATGCCAGGAATGCCGCCATCCGCCCAAGCGCGGCAGGCGCGAGCCGGACGTCGGCGTCAATGAAAACGAGAATCGGGTGTCGCGCCAGCCCCGCCAGCACCCAGCAGGCGTGCTGCTTGCCGCACCAGCCCGCCGGCAAGGGGGGCGCGCCGGCGATTCGCACCCGGTCGTCACGCTCGGCGATCCGTTCCACGACCTCCCGCGTCGCATCGGTCGAATGATCATCCAGCACGACGACCTCGAGATGCACTCCCCGGCATGCGAGCGCGGACTCCACGGCCGCGCCGATCGTGGCTTCCTCGTTCCGGGCCGGGATCAGCACCGAGACCCTCGGGAAGGCTCCCGCGACCGCTGCGGCCGGGGGGGGAGCATAGAGCCTGAGATTCATCAGGAAGCACCACGCCGGCGCGACGGCCAGGAACAGGATCACGAGGCAGAGAATAAGCAACCCAGTGGTCATGGTAGGCGTGTTGAATTATCAGTAAATATGTTTTTATGTTCATTGTCGTTATGGAGAGGCCTCGTCCGGACGCTGTGTCCGGGTTTGAAGGACGTGCCGGCGGCCAGCGAACGGAGGCGTCGCCAGACGTCGTAGACCCCGCCGACGCCGACGGCCCCCGTCACAAGGGTGGTGAACGCGGCGGGATCGCGAGCAAGCGCCGCGGCGGCCAGCCGGTCTTGCGAGCGATCGAGCGCCTCGGTCAAAAGGCGGGTCCACGCTGCTGGCGTCCGCTCGTGCACGCGTTCCACGCTAATCGGTTCGCCAAACCACGCGAGCGCTTCGGGGCAGCGATCGTTCCAGAACGGGTATTCGAGCGCCAGGGGGATGATCGTCGCTCGTTCGAGCCGGTCGGCCAGGAGTCCCAATCCCGCCTTGATCGCGGTGGGTCGAACCCGCGCATCGACGAACTCGCCCTGGGGCGTGATCCAGAGAACCGACTCGGGTCGCGACAGAATCGAAAGGCTGGTTCGCAGGAAGCGCAGACCCCCTAGGGAAGTCCCGGCGTCGATGCCGAAAAAGCCTAGCCTGCCCAGAAAGCGATACTGGGCGAGCCCCTGGGCCTCGATCGGTGCGTAATGGCGGCGATCAGGGGGAAAGAGAGCGCTCAAGATCAGCCCGATGAGCGGATCCCACCAGGACGGGTGGTTGACCATCACGATCACGGGCCCCGACGGCAGCGTTGGCCAGGGACCGCCACGCGCGATGCGAATCGCATGAAACGAGCGCCTCGCGTAATGCCGGGCATACCCGCGGAAGACGCGAAAGAGCCGGGGCGAAATCGCCGGTATAACAGCGTCGGGGGCTGCGATGGTCGTGTCTCCATTTCGCTGGGCGAGCGCGCCCCATCCGGCCTCACAGCCGAATCGGGGCTCGCTAGGTCATTCTCGCCGCGACGACGGCGGTTCACAAGCAAGCCCCAACCCTCGAGTCGTCGTCAGCGCGGCTCGTGCCGACCCGCGGCGATCGATCCCGCCAGTTCGTTGACTCGGGGATACGCGGCGAGCGAGGCTCCGACGGGCTCGACATGCCCGTCCTGATCGAGAGCGTCGGCGGCGATCCAGCCCGACATGAGCACCATCGGCATTCCCGGCCCCGGGTGCGCGGCGCCGCCCGCGAGATAAAGCCGGGCGACGTCCGGCGATCGATTCGCCGGCTTGAACGCGCCCGTCAACCGCCCATGGCTCGCGAGCCCGTAGATCGCCCCATCCAGCACGCGATAGCGCTCGTGGATGTCTCGCGGCGTCAGACGATGCTCGACCTTGATTCGCGACCTGATGTCGGCAAGGCCGGCCGTCGTCTCGAGCTTGTCGAGGATCGTCTCGCGATAGCGCGGGAACAGAGCGTCCCAGTCGTGATGCTCGCGCAGATAGGGGGTATGGACCAACACATAAAGCGCTTCCCCGCCGTCGGGCGCGACCTCGGGCTCGGTGGCGGCCGGCGCGCAGACATAGCACGTCGGGTCGGGGGCGGGCTCGCCGCGGCGATAGATCCAGTCGAACTCGTCGTGAGAATCGGCCGAGAAGACGAAATTGTGGTGGAGCAGATGGTCGTAGCGGCGGTCGAGCCCAAGGTAGAGCACGACCCCCGAGCAGGCCGGCTCGTAGCCGCGTCTGCGCTCGAACCGATCGGCCGCGGGCTCGCCCGCGAGCAGCTCGCGGTGGGTGCGAACCGCGTCGCTGTTGGAGACGACGGCCGCGAGCGGGATCTGCTCGCCCCCCTGGGTCATGACGCCCGAGACCCCGCCGGCGGCGTCGAGCGTGATCGAGCCGACGTCGACCCCCGTCCGGATCTCGGCCCCGAGCTCGGTCGCGAGCTGAACGAGCCCAACCGCGACGGCGCGAGTCCCGCCCCGGGGATACCAGATCCCCTCGCTCGTCTGCATGTGCGCGATCCCGCAGAGCACGGCCGGCGACTGCTCGGGGCTCGAGCCGACGTACTGGGTGAAATGATCGAGCATCTGCGCGACCCGATGGTTCTTCACATGCGAACGGATCGTGCCGGCGACGGTGCTCCAGGGCCGCATCGCGAGCACATCGCCGAGCGTGGCCGCGCTCACGGCTGTCTTGGGATCGAACATGTCGCGCAGCGCGCCGATCGAACGCCAGAAGAAATAACGCCCCGAAATGTCGTCGAGCCTGCGCGACAGCTCGAGAAACCGGGCGTAGCCCGCGCGATCCTCGGCCCCGGCGATGGCGCCGACGGCGGCTGCCATGCGCTCGGGATCGGCGTGCAGGTCGAGGGTCGTACCATCGTTGAAAAACGATCGCCACTGAGGATCGAGGCGGACCAGGTCGAGGGCCGATTCGAGATCCCGGCCGGCCTCGGCGAAGATCCGCCTGAGCACCGACGGCATGAGCAAGATCGTCGGCCCCATGTCGAAGCGAAAACCACCGTCGCTGAGCACGGCCGCCTTGCCGCCCAGCCAGCCGTTTTTCTCGAGCAGCACAACCTGATAACCCCGCGCGGCCAGGGTGCAGGCGGCCGCCAGACCGCCCAGGCCCCCACCGATCACGCCGACTCGTCCCGCCCTTGGTTTTGCCATCGCGCACGATTCTCCCCAATGCTGATTCCCGGCTCAACCCGGCCAGTTCGCCGCCTAGCCCACCTCGACGAGCGCTGAGGCGGGCTGGGACGCCATGACCGGGGCTTGCTCCAGGCCGAAGCGTCCAGCCCCAGGCTCAACCCTGTCGAGAGCAGGCGCCACCCCGAAATCCTCGGCGATCAGCCGCGATGTGATCCTGGCCGATTCAAAAATCACCGGCAAGCCGCTCCCCGGGTGCGTACCCCCACCGACCAGATAAACCGACCCCAGATCCTCGAATCGATTGCGCGGGCGCAGATGGAGCATCTGGGACAGGCTGTGGGCAAGGTTGAAGGTCGCTCCCAGGTGAATCTCGTACCCCTGATCCCAGTCGGCCGGCGTCACCATCTTCTCATAACGAATCCGCGCGGCCACGTCCTTCAGGCCGATTTTCCCAAGCTGGCGCAGCACGCGCCCGCGAAACCGCGGCCCCTCGATCGACCAGTTGACATTTTGATGCTGATGTGTCACAGGAACCAAGACATAAAGTGTGCTCATCCCATCGGGCGCGAGGGTGGGATCGGTAACGCAGGCGTTTTGCACGTAAAACGACGGGTCGCGGGAGAGGACGCGACGCGACTCGATGTCGGCGAGGTTGGTCACATAGTCTTCCGCGAGGTGAATCGTATGATGGGCCAGGTCGTCGCACCGCCCTTCGATCCCCAGGTAAAGCATGAAGGTCGAACACGAGAATCGCTTCCCCGCGATCGCCCGGTTCGACCAGCGCTTTCGCAGTCGATCGGGGACCAGCCGGGTCATCGCCCGCGCGAAGTCGGCGTTGACCACGACCGCGTCGGCGCGATGAACTCCCGAGTGCGACCGCACGCCGACCGCGCGATTCCCCTCGCACAGAATCTCTTCCACTCCGTCGTCGAGCGAAATCTCGACGCCCATCTCGCGGGCGATGCGAGCCATCGCCTCGCTCACAGCCCCACACCCGCCCATGGGATGGTAGACGCCATATTCATACTCGAGGAACGAAAGGATCGAAAACAGGCTGGGACACTGAAACGGCGACATCCCCAGGTACTTCGACTGAAACGTCATTGCCAGCCGGATGCGAGGGTCGCTGAAATAACGCTTGAGCTCGCCCTCGAGCGACAACCACGGGCGCAGATAAGGCAGGGCCTTGAGCATCGCCGGCGTGAACAGATCCCCCCAACCGTTGAACGGCGACTCCAGAATCGGACGAAACGCGCCCATCTTGGCCCGATTGTCGTTCATGAACCGCGGCAATTGCTCGGCGTCCCGCGGACACAACCGCGCCATCGCCGCCTGCATCCGAGTCATGTCGGGCGTCGCCTCGAGCTCGCCCCCCGCCCCAAAAACCAGCCGGTATTGCGGGTCGAGCCGCACCAGCTCGACCTCGCTCCTCAGGTCGCGGCCGACGGCCCGGAAAATCGCCTCGAGCACCCGAGGATAAAGGAAGAACGTCGGCCCCAGATCAAACCGAAACCCATCGCCCCCGATGGTAGACGTGCGCCCACCGACGCGATCCAGACGCTCCAGAATCCTGACCCGAAACCCCGAGGCCGCCAGCAAAAGAGCACTCGCCAGGCCTCCTGGACCCGCCCCGATGATGATGATTCTTTTCGACTCGCGCATCCAGAATCCTTATCCATTCGCCACCAGACGTCGAGCTCCCGGCCGAGCTCGGCCATCGCCAAAACCCAGGAATCACGACCTTGTCGTTTCCAAAAGGGTTGTAGGCGTGCGTCCAGCAGCGTCAAGGATGTTCCGGAATCGCCTTTGGAGGCGGTCCGAAAACAGAAGCGGCAAGCAGCCGTTTCCCGGGCCAGTATCCGTACTGGAACGGATGCGCGTTCACGTGCGAATTTGGTGAATCCGAAAGAAATCGCGGAGCAAGATTGTCTCCGACAGGTTGTCCACCTCGTTGCAGTGCTCCCAGTCGATCCACACGTATTCAATGCCGACAAAGCCCGTGTAGCCGGCCTGCTCCATCACCTGCAAGACCCGGCCGTAGTCGATGACGTTTTCCTTGAAGCTCGATTGAAGCCGGCCCGGCCGGGCGCACCGGGCGTGGAAATGCGTCGCGTGCGGGATCAAGGGCTCGACGTCCCGATCGGCGAGGCCTTCGCGGGTGAAGTGGGTGTAATCGAGGGTCAGCGTCAAGCCGGGCGTGTCTCGCACCAACCTGGCGGCCTGGGCCGGCGTCGGGACGATCGAGCCAACATGCGCCTCCACCGCGAACGTGATCCCCTGTTTCTCGGCCTCGGCGCACCGCCAGGCCAATTCGTCGCGACACCGCCCCAGCGAGACCTCGGCGGCTTCTCCTTCAAACAGCACGCCAGGCAACGCCGAGACATGTCGGCCGCCGCATTCCACGGCAAACTCGAGGGTCCGCGAAAACAGGTCGCGCGCTTGCGCGCGCCGCGCGGCCTCCGGGTGATTGGGCGCCAAGGAGAAAAAATCCGGGGCAGTCTGAAGAAAGACATCGGCAAGCCTTAACCCGCGGTCCCCAAGTTTGCGGGCGAGCTCACGGGCCGATTCCCGCAGCCGCGGGAAGACGCGCGAAGGCCACAAGTGCGAACGCCCCTCGAACAAGCCAATGTCCACTCCCTCGAATCCCAACATTGCGATCAGGTCCAAGACCTGGTCGTGCGCCAGCAACGGGAACGTGAAATCCGCACACGCCAGTTTGAGCTCCATGAGGTTCCTCACCGGTTGTCTCGAGAGTCATTCCCATTCGGCGGCGGCCAGATAGCCGCCGTCCACGACCAGCGACGTCCCGGTCACGCCCGCCGAGTCCTCGCACGACAGATACAGCACGGCCCGGGCAACGTCGAGCGGCACGAGCGCCCTCCCCAACGGGACGCGATGCAATCGCTTGAGGAGCGCCAAATCGGCGTCGCCGGTCTTGCCCAGATGCTCGCGCAGCATCGGTGTGTCGGTGATGCCCGGACAAACGCAATTGCAGCGCAGCCCGGCGGCCGCGTAATCGAGCGCGATCGAACGGCTGAGACCCAGCACCGCGTGCTTTGACGCGGTATAAGCCGGAGTCGCCGCCTGGCCAACGAAACTGCTGATCGAACCCACGTTCACCATGTAGCTCTGAGGGTTTTCGCGCAGATAGTTCCATGCATGCTTAAATGAAAAAAAGATACTTTTAAGATTGACGCCCATGACGTGATCCCAATCGTCTTCATCGAGCTCGTGCAGCGGCCCGACATGGACGACGCCGGCGCAGTTGACCACGATTCGCAAGCCGCCAAACCGCTCCGCCGCTTGATCGACGGCCGCGCGGACGTCGTTTTCTCGACCGACGTCGCAGGTGGAGAACATCGCCATGCCGCCAGCGGCGGCGATCTCGGCCTCGACCTGCTTGCCCGCGGCCGTGCGCACGTCCGCGAGCGCGACCCGCGCCCCCTCGGCCGCGAACAAACGAGCCACGGCCGCGCCAATGCCCGAGCCCGCGCCGCCAATCCACGCCGTCTGCCCTTCCAGTCGCCGGCTCATGTCGGGTTCGCTTTCTCCGCGCCCGAGTCCACCACCCGCAGGCGGGACCACTTTTCTTGAAAACCACGGCGTTCGAACACTTGAGGGTTGACCACCCCACGCGGCCTCTTGCCCCGCGACAGCTCGACCATGCCCTGGCACACGGCCCGGCCGATGTCGCGAAACAGCTCGTGGGTCCAGGCGATGCTGTGAGGGGCGAGCAGCACATTCTCGAGCGCCGCCAGAGGATGCGGGCGAACGACGGGCTCTTCCGCGAAACAGTCGATCGCCGCGCCGGCGATCCGGCCGTCGCGCAGCGACTCATACAACGCAGCCTCGTCGACGATTCCGCCGCGGGCGGTGTTGATCAGGTAGGCGTCGGGCTTCATGAGCGCCAGCTCGCGACGACCGATCAGGTTCCTGGTCTGGTCCGTGAGCGGGCAGTGGATCGAAACGAAGTCGGCCGTCTTGAGCAGCCCGTCGAGCGTGGTGAGTCGCGCCCCGCCGGCCGCGTCGGGGGCGACGTAGGGATCGAAGGCCAGCGGCGGATTCATGCCAAAGCTCTCGAGCATGGCGATGGTCTTGCGAGCAATACCCCCCAGCCCGATCGCGCCAAAAGTCCGGTCGCGAAGCTCCCGGCCCATGGAATTCGAACGCTCGTCCCACCTGCATTCGCGCACCAACCGATCCTTGGCGCGCACGTGATGCGTCAGGGCGATCATCCAGCCGACCGTCGCCTCGGCGACCGAATGATCGACGGCTCCGGCGGCGATGAAGACGAGCACGTCGGCTTCGGTGCAGGCCTCCACGTCGACCGCGTCATACCCCACGCCGAACCGGCCGATCGCCAAGAGATCGCGGCTCTGGGCGACGCTGGCGGCCGTGACCCTGGGCGTCAGCACCACCACCCCCTGAGCCTCGGCCAACTGGTCGGCCCCGAGGACCGGGTGATGCTCATGAAAGCGACTTTGCGTGATATGGGGATGCATGGCGAGCACGTCGAGCCCGATGTCGGGGTATTTGGGCGTGCCGTCGGCGGCTTGAAAGTCACCGGTGAAGGCAACGTGGAAAGTCCGGGGCGCGGTGCTCATGGCTTCTCTCCCATCATCGCCAGGGGTCGCCCTGGGCCGTGGCGCAGCGTTCGTCGACGCCGATCCGCTCGGGCGTCGGCCCGGCGTAGACCCAGATCATGGCCATCGGACGATCCGATTCGTTGAGGAAATAGTGGACCCGGCCGCGGGGTTGAAGCGCGGTCGCGCGGTCGGTCATCGGATAGCGCCTGCCCTCGACGACGCAGGTCGCGATCCCCTCGATGATGCAGATCGATTCATCGAAATCGTGGAAGTGGGCCGGCAAGCGCCCCTTCGGCTGAAACAGGCCGTAGCCGCCGCTCATCTCGATTCCGGGCATGAGGTCGCAATTGAAATAATCGATGAACGCCGTGTTCGGGCCGGCCTCGAAGCGTTTCGCGTGTTGGAACCGATTGACCCGCTCCGCGCCCGGCTCGCCGACCGCGTCCATGGGCATCGAGCGGCGCGAAAACGGCTTGTCGACGAGCGTCCGGCTGGGAGCATCCGTGGCCAGGGCGACGTGGAACACGGCGGGCTGGTCGCTCGAGAGATTCTGGGCCGAATGAGCGCGACCCTTGGGGACGACCACGTTGTCGAGCGTCTCGAGCGCGTAGCGCCTGCCCTCGACCTCCACGACCGCCCGGCCCGAGAGCAGCGTGATCGCCTCGCTAAACGGATGAGTATGCATCGGCAATTCGGCCGCGGGCCCGAACGTCACCATCCCCGTGGTCAGGCCTCGGGCCTGATTGTGAGCGCCCACCAGACACTCAAAAACCACGCCGGGCGCGAGCTCGACTTTCTGGCCCGAGCCGACGGCGCTCATCATTTCGGGTCGATCCGGGCGCATCGACTCGGGCGGCCGAGCAAGCGGGATCCCCTCGCGGGCCGCGGGGGCCGGCACCAGCGCGGTCGTCATGCTCGGGTCGCGCCCCACGGCTTTCAAGGCACTCCGCAGCGCGCGAATGAGCAGCCCGCCGTCGAGCCCCAGCGCGAGCATGCGAAAGCCCTGGTCGCGCCGTCGGACCAGATCCTCCTCACTCGTGGCGACGATCCCACAATGTTTGCCAGCGCCCCGGATCACGTCCTTCATCGCCAGGATCTGGTCGGCCGCGCCGGGGCCTTCCCATTGCCCGCGAAAGCCGGCCGTGGCGGAGAAATCGGCCGGGCCGAAGAAGAACAGGTCGACCCCTTCCACCCGAGTCATCAGCGGAACCTGAGGAACCGTGCGAATCGTCTCGATGATGGGCACGACCAGGATCTGGTCGTTGGCCTCGCTCGCGTGTTCGGCGAAGCTTTGGCCCCAGCAGGTCGCCCGTTCCGCGCCAATGCCGCGAACGCCCTCGGGCGGGTATCGGGCAAAAGAAAGCGCTCGCTTGAGCTCCACGGCCGATTCGACCCAGGGCACGACGATCCCGTCCGCCCCGATGTCGAGAGCCCGCTTGACCAACCCCGCGTTCGACTCGGCGATTCGCACAAGCGCCACCGTGTCGCTGCGAACCGTCGCCCGGAGGTGCTCGACGATTTCCTTCCAGTCGAGGTGCCCGTGCTCGGCGTCGATGACGACCCAGTCAAGGCCGAGCGCGACAGCCATCTCGGTGATGCTGGGTGCTTCGAGCGTCACCCACAACCCGAACACGGGGATGTCGGCCTTCAGGTTTTCCCGCAGCCTCTGGATCGCGTTCGTCTTCACGATCTCGCCTCGACCCTTCGTGAGATTCGTCAGCCGGCGCTGCGCTCCGGGCCTGCGCCGCGGGAACAAGTCAGCGCTCGTGATCGAGACCAATTCAGACGTCTCGGTTGGTCCTGGACCCAGACCGTCGCATCAATCGCCGAGGCGACCAGCACCACGATCGCATGGGTTTTCGACCCGGGAGTCTCTCCCCGAGTGAGCAGCCGCGTCGTTCGCCTGGCTCCCCAGCTTCGTTCTATCACCCCGCGAGCGCGGGCTCAAGCCACCAGCACATGAGGTGCTCGGCGAATGCCCTGTCACGCGACGGGGTTCTTGCCCGCGGAAACCAGGTTCCATCGCCCCGGCCAGAACCCGTGAACTTTGTTCGCCCGATCCTCGGCCGCGGCCGCGCTGGGGCTCACGCCCGAGGCCTGAGAAACCGCGTCCCGCCCGCCGCGGCGATCCCACGTCCCAAGTCACCCACGCCGGCGGCCCAGCCTGGGGGCGTCGCCTGATCGCTCCTTGTTTATGAGACGAGACGTCGGCTCGACCTGGTCAACAGGTTGCTTTCGCCTCCCCGGCCTGCTCGAGGGCGCCTGGAACCCAGCTCAGGCTCCAGCCGCGCTGGAGGTAGAGATCCCTTACGTCCCGCATACAGCGTTCAATGGTTCGGGTGGTCACGCCGATCTCTTGGGCGATCTCCTGGGTGGTGTAATCCTTTTGGCGCACGGCCACGACGCGCTTGACGAGGGTGCCGTTCAGGCACATCAGGAGGTCTTATTCAGAAATCTCACGTTGTGAGAGACGTAACCTTCATCTATTGTATTGCCTTTCTTTATTTCGGTTGGCATAATCAACAAATCACCGTGGACGCAGTTAAGAACAAGGATGGTTGGTTTGAGCGTTTTCTGATGCGATTGCGACTCGACTGCTTCTCCAAGACTGGAGGATCCCCGTGAGACGCATCCTATTGCGAATGGCCGTGTTCGGGGTCGCCTGTTCGTCCGCGGCCTGGGGCCAGAACCAACCCTCGCTTGAAGTGATCAAGGCTGGCAAATCCGCTACGGCCCTGATCGAGGCCGTTGACGGCGATGCCACGATCGCGACTGCATTTTGCATCGATCCCGCGGGCTTATTTGTCACGAACTCTCACGTTGTGAGCGCAGGTTCGAAGTTTCGGCTAGTCGTGAACTCGGGGACGAGGGCGCAGGCCATCTACGCGGCCAAGGTGGTACGCAACGAGCCAAGGTTCGACCTCGCGTTGGTTCAGGCGGAAGGGACAACGGGTCTGAAAGCATTGAAACTTGGAAAGGAGGACTCGCTTATCGAGACGATGGATGTCATCGCCTTCGGATATCCCTTCGGTAAGTCGAACAAGATTGCCAAGGGAGAGTCAAGTCCAAGCATAAGCGTGAACACGGGCCGAATCACTTCGCTTCGGATGCCCAACGGCAAGCTGACCTCGATTCAACTCGACGTGGTTCTCAATCCCGGCAACTCGGGCGGCCCGGTGCTCGACCGGGAAGGCCATGTGATCGGCATTGTCCAGGGCGGCGTGGTGGGAGCCCAGGTCAACTTTGCGATTCCGGTCGGCCGCTTGACCGAACTGCTGCAAACACCAATCATCTTGCTGACAGCTCCCGCGCTCACCTTGAAGACGCTCGGAACCCCAGCCGACTGGAGCGTTCGGCTCGCTCCGGCGTCACAACCCGGCGAGCCGAAGGTCAAGCTGATCCTCGAACGAGGGCCCGGCGATCGTCGAATCTATGAGGCCAAGCCTTCGGGAAGAGGCGATGGCGTCTTTGTCGCTCATGTCGATAAGGCGGGAGTGTCTCCATCCGCGCGGTCCGTGGAGTTGATCGTGAACGCCTCGTTCGCCTCTGGACAGATTGAGGGACGCGTGGCCGATCGGTCGATCAGCGTCGGCGACAAGCCTTACTCGCTCAAGGATCTTCGCACGATTCGCTTCACACAACCGGCCGGGATCGTCTTGAACAACGGAACCGAAGTCGCGGGCGAAGTCAGAGGGCTTGAGTCGATCCTGTTCAGCCTGGGCGGGACGTCGGTCGCCGTGGATCTGGGGAAATCCAGCCGCGTCGAACTTCAGCGCCCGCCTGCCGGCACGACGACGCTCAAGGCAACGGTCACCGTTCAGCGCGGCGACGTGGATGTCGCGTCGATCGAACGAGTTTTCGAGTTCAGTGAGGCTGATGGGGCTGCTGGCGCTGTTGTTGCCGGTGGGTTAGGGAATCTCTCCTTGATACACCCGCCGGTCATGGCGCAAGACAAGGAGGAAATCAAGCTCCCCGGACCGGTGACTGATATCGCGGTTGGCGCGGGCGGGCGTATTTTGCTGCTTTCGATCAAGAGCCTCAAGAAGCTCGCGGTTTTTGATGTGAACACGGCGAAGGTTGTTCGGCTGTCGTCTCTGCCGAGCGAAGATTCGCTGGTCACGGCCGGCGCCGAGAAGTTCTTGATCGTTTCGCCCAGCACTAGCGTCATCCAGCGCTGGGACTTGGCGACGCTGGAACGTGAGCGGACGGCCTCAGTTCCACTGGCCGGCAACATGGTTTCGGTGGCGATGGGCAGCCGCTCGAACGGACCAATTCTGGCGTTCGTCAACCTCACGGAGAACAACAATGCCGACAGCGGCCGGTTCGTATTCTTCGACCCGATCTCCTTCAAGGTGCTGACCGATTACCGCCAAGGCGGATTCTTCATGAGAAACCGCCAGAATGCGCGTCAGCAGGCTGAAAAGTCGGGAATGGTCTACACCCCGCATTTCGGCTCGGCCGAAGAGCGCGTGCAGCTTCGCGCGGCGCCCAACGGCGACTTGTTCACCGCGTGGTCGACTCAACACTCGCCGGCCGGTTTCTTGACTTTCGCATGGAAGTCGAAAAAGACGCTCGAGTTTCGCTACGACCACATCGACGTCATGTTCAACGTTCCCGGCCCAGACGGCTTAACCCTGTACACCGGCACGGCGGGCATCATTGATGAAGAGCAAAAGCCGACCATCCGCGACCTGGCCAAGGATAGACGTTACCTGCCCTCTACCGCGCCGATTTATTTCCTCGGCTTCCAGGGCAACAAGGCGTCGTTGTATGCGACCGGCAACAGTTCGCCTCTGATCATGATCGATGATTGCAAGGAATTCGGTCAGACCGCGGCCGATCCCAGAGTCGCATACAACAACCGGGATTTCCTCTGGGACAAACGCGTTCAGTTCATCGCCGAGGCGAACCTGCTCGTGACGATCCCACCAGAAAGCAGTCGGATGACGCTTCGGCGTGTGAATGCGCTAGAACTTTTGAAGCGATCTTCGGTCGACTATCTTTTCGTCGAGTCGACTCCCCCACGAACAGCCACCAAGGGCAATGTATTCGACTATCAGATCAAAGCTCGTTCGCGTCGCGGCGGTCTGAAATACGAGTTGAGCAGCGGCCCGGACGGAATGACCATCTCTCAGGAAGGACGGATGACCTGGAGCCTTCCAACCGAGTTCGAAGACGACGAAGTCACACCCGTGGTCACGATCAAGGATGATTCCGGGGCGGAGATCTTCCACACGTTTCGCCTGCGTCTGCGTTAACGGGGTCTTTTAACGGGGTCTTCTAACGGGGTCTTCAGCGGACAGGCATGTCGGTCTTTGGCATGTCGGTCTTTACTGCTCGGCCGGTCCGTGGAAGCTTGCGTGGACTTCTTGAGGAGACCTTCCGATGACGATGGCTCGCACGCGCCTGGTCGACCCTTCGGTGACTCGCTGGTATCACTGCCTCACGTGGTGCGTGCGACGAGCGTTTCTACTCGGCGAACGACCGAAAGACCGCAAACAACGGGATCGCGGTGGCATGGGAGCTAGGAGGTTCAAACAGATGCCTGTCCTCTATACCACGCATGTCCTCTATACGCCACGCATGTCCTCTATATACTGTTTTCCCGCGCCGAGCGTGCATGCAGAATCACCTCCAGAATCACCTCGCATGTCCTTGGCTCTCTTTTCTTGACCCTCTGTTTTTTGACTCTCTGTTTGTTTTCGAGCCGGTCGACCAGCTTCACCCGGCCCCAGGGGCCAAGGTCGGCGGTCCCGCTCAAGGCGACGGCGGCCTCTTTGAGCAACAGCGGCCCCGAATGCATGAGCTGCCGCGGCTCGAACGGTTCCGCAGCGGCGCTGACGCGAAGTCGGCGCGTGCGCTCGGGGCGGCTCATGCTGTGAATCCTGGGTGGTTGGGCGATCAAGGCTCAGACACGGTCGACGAAGACAACTCAGCGAGCAAGGCTGGGAACGATCCCCCCGTGACGAGTGCGACGGCGCGATTCGTCGTCCCTCTATAAGAGTCATGGGTCAAATCTCGCTTGAGCCCGACATGACATGATCGAAATTCATCGAAATCACTCGCAACAGGCAAAGCACGCATGCGTGATGGGTGCTGATTCGTGAAAGTTGGCGCGATCAGAAGCAGCGTCGATTTGTTTTGGCCCCGTCTTGCGGTGTTGGGGGTTTGAGGGCCTGGTCGCCTGCGGATCGGCGCACGAGTCGATTGAGAGGGGAGCGATGGGCGGGCCGCGCGCGCAGGAACCCCCGGCGGTTGGCCGGGGGTTCGCGCGAACAGCGGGTTGACGAAGCGGCCGGCGTTCAGGCGACGGCGCGCTGCCTGCGCGAGAGGACGTATTTCCGCAGGCCAAGGCCGCAGACGGTGCTGAGGAACAGCGC
Source organism: Planctomycetales bacterium (assembly GCA_027459775.1). Taxonomy (GTDB): domain Bacteria; phylum Planctomycetota; class Planctomycetia; order Isosphaerales; family Isosphaeraceae; genus JAKBAP01. Next base: position 14,882 of record DAIDHE010000045.1, read on the forward strand.
GATCGTGCTCGGTTCGGGCACGGGCGCTTCGGGGTTGGGGTTGCCGACCGTGGTGATGATCCCCTCGAGCGTCGTGGTGCCGCCAGCTGATGAAGGAACCAAGAGCTTCTGATCGTTCGAAAGCATCGACAGCGTGCTGCTCGCGCCGGCGAGCTGGAACGAACCGTCGACCACGGGATTGAAATGGACCTGCACGCTCGACTGATAGCTCCCCGTCACCTGGCCGGTCAACGTGCCGGTCACCGTGACCGGGCTGTTGACGGTCAGGGGCGATCCATCCAGCGACGAGGGGAGGAACGTGAGCGAGAACGGGGTGTTGTTGTACGACGTGGTCTGGCCGGCGGAAAGCGCGGCCACCTGGAACGATCCCAACGGGATGTTCGAGGTTGGATCGATGCTCGCGCTGGCGATCGGCACATAGCTGATCACGTTCGCGCCTGTGATTCCCGAGTTGTCAATCGCCCCGGCCGTGCCGTACGTCAGCACGTTCGAGATGGCGGCGGCCTCGAGGCCTCCCGCCTGCGAGGCCAACAAACCCAGGGCGACGACCGCGGTTCGCAGCCCCGTCCACCCTTGTGACTTGCGCATCAAAAAAACCTCCTGAAACGGATGGGTGAGTCGCGATCCTGCCCGCGACTTCGCAATGTCCTGTCTCGACTTGAAGTTGGCCGTCGTCCCTGTCAACCGACGAGCGCGCCCGGCCAGGCCGGCAAGCCTGCCAGACAAGTGGGACGGACAGCGAAAGTGGCGGCGGTCGTGCGACCAGCAAGGGCCTTCGCCCAATCCAAGGGCGAATCAGAGCCTGATCTTCCGATTTATTCGGATTCTGTGTTTGGCGCTCGACATGATCAAGCGCCCGGCCTCCTTGCCCGACCGGATGGAGACCCAACCATGAGTCTCTCGGTCCTGTCGCTGGTCTCGAACAGTCGGGGGGGAACTTACCCCGACTCGCTGAGCTTGTAAATCGAAGTTTGCCGTTTTTCCAAAGTTTTTCTTGAGCTCGCCCACCCCGCGAGCCGACGCGCGAACGAATGCATGCCCGCTTCTAGAGCATGCTGATGGGGTCGACGTCGATCGAGAGTTCGACGCCAGCCGGGGGTAGGGTGGGGGCGACGATCTCCTTGAGCACGACCTGGATCGGCCGCACGGTTGGCGCGCGAAGCTGGGCGTGGACGCGATAGAGATCCTTGATCTTGAGGATCGGCGCGGGGGCTGGTCCGAGCAGGCGAACGGTGCTCGGGGCGCGATCCCGGATTTTCTGGGCGAGCTCGGTCATGAAGTCGTTCACGGCCGCCTCGCGCGGGCCCCGCGCCACCAATCGCGCGAGCCTGCCGAACGGAGGCACGCCGAAACTGGCGCGCTGCGCCAGCTCGAGCTCGGCGAACGCCGCGTAATCATGCCGGGCCGCCAGACTGATCGCGGGATGATCTGGTGCATATGTCTGGATGAGAACGCGGCCGGGCCGATCGCCGCGGCCGGTGCGGCCGGCGACCTGGGCGGTCAATTGAAAGGTCCGTTCGGCCGCGCGAAAGTCGGGAAGATGGAGGGCGACGTCGGCGTTGACGACGCCGACCAGGGTCACGTTGGGAAAATCGAGGCCCTTGGCGATCATCTGGGTGCCCATCAAGATCCGGATCTCGCCGGCCTTGAAGGCGGCCAGGGTGGTCTCGTGGCTGCCGGGGGCGGTCATGGTGTCGGAATCCATCCGGGCCGCGGCGACGCCGGGGAAGAGCGTGGCGATTTCGCGTTCGAGCCGCTCGGTCCCGATGCCGCCGTAATGCAGCCGGGGCGACTTGCAGTGCGGGCAGGCGGCGGGCGGCGGGCGCTCGGCGTTGCACATGTGGCAGACGAGCGACCGCCGGTCCCGGTGATAGGTCGCCGCCACGTCGCACGATGCGCACTTCACCACCTGGCCGCACCGCGGGCACAGCACGAACGTGTGGTAGCCCCGCCGATTGAGCAGCAGGATCACCTGCCCACCGTCGTCGAGGGCCTGGGTCATCGCCCGCCGCAGCGATTCGGAGAGCCCCCCCGCGTGCGTCTTTTCACCGCGCAGGTCGATGATCTCGACCTCGGGCATCGCCCGGCCGCCGACCCGGCTGGGCATCTCGAGCCGGGTGTATCGGCCGATGTCGGCGTTGTGCCAGCTCTCGAGCGAGGGCGTCGCCGACCCCAGCAGGATCGGGATTCGCTCGAGGCTCGCCCGCTTCACGGCCAGGTCGCGCGCGTGGTAGCGCGGGGTGGATTCTTGTTTGAACGACGTCTCATGCTCTTCGTCGATCACGATCAGACCCAGCCGGCGGGCGGGGGCGAAGATGGCCGAGCGCGCGCCGACGACCACCTCGACCTGGCCGGCGGCGATGTTTTGCCACTGCCGGGTGCGTTCGGCGTCGCCCATGTGGCTGTGCAAGACGGCCACCCGACTGAACCGCCGCCGGAAGCGCCTGATCGTCTGCGGCGTGAGGCTGATCTCAGGCACGAGCACGATCGCCTCGCGGCCCCGCGCGACCACGCGCTCGATGGCCGAGAGATAGATCTCGGTCTTGCCGCTGCCGGTCACGCCGTGGATCAAGAAGGGAGCGAATCCCTCGCCGTCGAGCGCGGGCTTGAGCCGCTCGAGAACCTCCGCCTGTTCATGCGTGAGATCGGGGGCCGCGCCCAGCGGGGCGGCTGGGCTCGAATCCACCGGAACGGCCTTGGGTCGGGCCGCGATCCGGCGGCGGATCGTGTGCAACCGTCCATGCTCGATGAGCGACTTGATCGGCGTCGACTTGCACCCGGCCAGCCGCCCCAGATCGGCGGGCGTCAGTGGCTCCTGATGGCTCATGAGCACGGCGACGGCGGCTTTTTGCTTGGGCGTGAGCTCGGCGTCGAGCGCGCCTGAGGCGAGCGCTTCACGGGTTTCCTCGGGAACGACCAAAAAAACGCCGAATCGCGTGGCGGCCCGCCTGCGCACGCCCGCCGGCACGACGGCGTCCAGGGCCTGGCCCCAGGCGCAGGCGTAATAGTCGGCCATCCAGCGGGTGAGCTCGAGCATCCGCCGATCGAGCAGCGGGATCGGATCGAGAATCTCGAGAACGTCGCGCACGCGGCCCGGTTCAAGATCTTCGGGAAGAGCAGAGTCGACCTCCACGCAATAGCCGACCGCCCCTTTCGAACCCTTGCCCAGGGGCACCAGAAGCCGCTGGCCGAGCTGAACGCGGCCCGAAAGCTCGCCCGTCGCGCGATAGGTGAAAACCTGGTCGATCGGCCGATTGAAAACGACGCCGATGTAACGCCCGTCGCGTTCGCTTCCGGCCTCAACTCCAAACCAGGTCGCCTGCCGCGGGGCCGGATCGTCCTGCGATCGGGCCGGGCCAGGCTTGTCGGGCGCTGGTGGATCGTTGACAAGATTCATCGTGCAAACCCAATGTCGTCACGCGGGCGAGATCAAGCGCGAGCCGCCGGCCCCGCGCGTGAACACAGTCTCTTACTTCACCCGGTTTCTGGACGAGCGTCCAGACAAGCCCGCGGCGGGGAGCGTGATGGATTCGAAATCGCCTCGAGGGCGGGTGCGCTCTCTCTCCGATCCCCAGCGCCGTCGAGTCCGACGTCAGAATTGGATTCGCTCCCTCGGGCGTGAACTGAGCGCGGGGAAAACAGCAAGAGTTCGAGCGGCGGAATCTGGGACTCATGCCACGCCTCCACGCGATCAGCCTGGGCGCGGGGCCGCTTCCTGGATTGAGCCGCTGGTCGCTGTCAGGTTTCCGCAATCGAACCGGGCTGGGTCGGCGAATGGTCCGGGACGGAGTTCCGCTCGACGGCCCACCAGGCATCGGCCCGCTTGGCGCCCCAGTCAGCAGCGGAGGCGCAGGCGGCAAGCGCCTCTCCCAGAGCTCTGACGCTGGGGTAACGGTCCCCAGGCTTCTTGGCCAGGCAGCGGAGCACCACTTGCTCGAGATCCGCGGGTACGGACGGGCAAATCCGTGAGGGGGGAACGACCGGGTCGCGGCTATGGGCCATCATGACGGCGAAAGCGTTTTCGCCCGCGAATGGCGGCCGAGCCGTGAGCGCGAAGTATAACATCGCGCCCAGGGCGTAGATATCGGCGCGGGCGTCGAGCACGCCTTCGCCAGTCGCCTGCTCGGGCGCCATGTACATGGGCGTGCCGCTGACCGTCATCTCGCTCGTGAGCGTGGCGGCGCCCGGATCCTGGGTCAGCTTGACCAGCCCGAAGTCGAGCACCTTGGCGACGTCCGACTCACCGCCGCGCACCGCGACGAACACGTTGGCGGGCTTCAGGTCGCGGTGCACCAGGCCCAGCCCGTGTGCTTCGGCCAGGCCCGCGCAGACCTGGCGAAAGAGATAGATGACCCGACCGGGCGGCAGCGGACCGGCCCTGTGCACCAGGTCGGCGAGGCTCAGGCCCTGGAGGTACTCCATCACGTAGTAGAACGTGCCGTCCTCGGTGTGGCCGTAGTCATAAATCTCGATCGTGTTAGGGTGCGCAAGCCTGGCGGCCGATTGCACCTCGCGCTCGAATCGGGCCAGAGCGATCGGATCAGCCCCGGCTTCGGGCTTGATCAGCTTGAGCGCGCATGGGCGCTTCAGCAGTTGGTGCTCGGCGAGGTAGACCTCGCCCATTCCGCCCGCCCCTAGCTTCTGACGAAGCCTGTACTGGCCGAACTTGTGGGCCTCGTGCAGCTCGGTGCGAAGGCCATTGAGTATGTACGACCCGTAAATCGCGAGCGACGCGCCGATCATCAGGAACAGAATGTTCGAGCCGGCATGCTCGGTCGACCGCATCTGCTCGACCGCCCCGGCGACCTCGGCGTTCTCCATCACGAAAGTTAGCGTGATCACATGAACAAAAGCCATCGTCAGCACGATCCTCGCCGTGCTCGTCGGGTCGTTGGGGATGAACATCCCGTAAATAGCCATGAGCACGACCATCCCGAAGACGCCATTCTTCACCGAGGCGACGACGCCGGTCACGTCGTGGTGGCGCAGGAGCTCGAGATTCACGACGTACTGGTTGATGGCCATGAGGAATACGAGGCTTCCGAACAGGATGTACTCGGCGGCCCGCACCTGGTTCCGGGTCAAGTCGACCCGACTCAGGAGGAGACCCGCGACCGTTGCCGCGATGGCGCACCGCAGGCC
>DAIDHE010000052.1 GCA_027459775.1 Planctomycetales bacterium
CGCCACCCCCGCCGCGACGTCCGACCGCAGCGCCGCCGTCGTGAACGAGACCGCGCCCCCCTCCACCAGAAGCGCCCCGCCGATCGCCGGGTTCCCCGGCAAAATCAAGCCCCCCGGATCGACCGCGTGGCCCCCCTCAAGCGTCAACTGCTGGAACGCGAGCGCCAGATTGGGATTCACCCCCACCGTCCCCAGTACCGTGAACAACCGATCGTTCACCGTCGTCGTGATGATCGAATTGGCCTCGCCCTGACCCACGACGTCGATCGCCTTTTGCGGCACCGAGGACGTGTTCGCGACCACGATCTGCCCGCTCTCTTTGTAGGGAACGGCATAAACAAGATTGAGAATATTCGTGGGATCGGCGTTCGAGCCGGCCAGCGCGAAATCGTTGCGCAGGCTCTGGTCGAGCGGCAAGGGATAATAAACCCCCACTCCCGAAGTCGCGGCACTGGCGACCGTGACCGGGGCCGTCGTGACCGTGGCGATCGTCGTGGTCGGGCTGTTGACCGCGATGTTGAAGATGTACGGCGTGCCATTCGAGAGCTGCGACAGCGACAGGCCGTCGAAGACGCCGACCCCGTTCGTGATGGGGACGGTGACCTGAGAGAACGTCGCCCCGGCCGGACCGGAGGCGAGCGTCATGACCGCCGTGCCGTCGAAGCCGACCGCCACGCCGCCGGAAGCATTGAGCGCCTCGACGACCGTGCCGAAATAACCCCCTTGAACGACGCTCGACGGGGGCTGGATCGTGATCGTCGCCGAGGATGCCTGCCCCACTTGCACCATGTCGGGAATCAGCAGGTTGGCGATCGGCGAGCCCCGGCCCGTCACCAGGTCGTAGCCCGGCCCGGCGTTGTAATGGTTGAAACCCACCGTGATGTCGTGAAAATCGCTCGCCGGCAAGCTGTAGAGCCCGGGCAACGTCTGCTGAGGACCGTTCAACGCCGCGAGCCCAGCCGCCGCCCGGCCCTGATCGATGATCGCCGTGAACCCCGCCCAGGTCGGCGACGACAGGCTCGTGCCGCCAACCTGCACCCAGGACTTGGGCGCGGGAAAATCGTATGGGTCGTAGACCGCGACCCCGGTGTTGGGGTCGGCGTTCGACGACACGTCGGGCGCCGTCCTGAAGCCCGTCGACTGATACCCTTGCTGCCACGACGGCTCGGTATAAGTGTTGCTGATGCCGCCCCCCGAGGCGCAGCTCGGGCAATAGCTGTCCGTGTTATAGCTCCAGCCGGTCTCGCCCGCCCACTGATTGCTGCTGTTGATGAGCAGCTTCGTTCCCCCCACCGCGACCACCAGCGGCGAGATCGAGGGATAATTCGGCGCATCGCCAGGATTCGCTCCATGGTCCCCCGTCGACGCCAGGAACGTCGTGCCAGGATGAACGTTGAGCGCGGCCTGGAGGTACTGGGCGTCGAGCTGGGGCTCGATCGAGCCAAATCCCGCGGCCTCAAGCGCGCCGCCAAAGCTCATCGACACCGCCGACGCCCCCATCGTCGCCGCCCCGGTGTACGCCGACTGCATGAGGTCGGTGAACGAGGAACTATTGGCCTCCACCAGAACGATGTTCGCGGCCGGCGCGATCGCATGCGCCCACTCGACGTCCAGCGCGATCTCCGTTCCCCACCCCTTGATCGGCGCCGGGAGCGTCGTCCCCCCCGTCTGATTCACCATCTTGAAGCTCGGGGGATCCTGCAGTCCAAACGTCTGGTCGAAAACCTGAAGAGCGCTCCCCGCGAAGCCCGTTCCCGTCGGCTTGAACCCCGGATTGTTGCCGGCGTCGATCACCGCGATCGTCTGGCCGGCCCCATTCCCGGCGACGCCGCCGAACGAGATCAGATTCACCCCGTACGCCGTCTGCATCTGGATCGGCGTGTAACCCACCGGCGACGACGACTGCAGCGGCTCGAACCGCCCGTTCGCCCCAGGCACGGGAACCATGTCGAGCTTGTATCCTGGCTTCATGATGATCCCGGCCTGGGACATCACCAGCCGCGCCTCCAGATCCTCGAGCCGCGGACGAACTGATCGGCGCGCATGGCCGCGACCGCCCATGGGGCGGCTCAATCGCTTACGTGAAGACATGGTGTAGCTTCCCCGGTGCGAAAACGATGAATGAATACCGCGCTCACTCACGATGCGACTTGCAAGAAGAAACCGCCCGAGCTTACCACGATCCCCCGACACCTGACAGGGGTGCGGAATCGGTCCACCGCACCCTGCTCGAGCCCCCGAATCCGCGACCTACCCGTCGGCCGACCGCCATCCCCACCAACTACCAGCGATCGGCGGCCTCGCCGTCACGGCCTCCTCGAACACACCAAACATCAACCGATCCGAACGACCGCGTAAAATGTACAAGATACGTAGTCTGCGCTTGGTTTTTCGCGAAATCAAGAGCCCGCTCCAAAAGTTAGGCGAAATGGGTGAAATTCGCCCGACTCAGAGGTCGTACTCGAGAGTTCAGAAGGCGTTGAGACATCAATAATGCGTGGATGGCACCAATCTGTCTAGGGGGTCGTGCCGGAATTGGGGATTTTTTCTTTTTCAGGGGTTGGAGGCGAGGAAGGCGTCGCGGTGGGTGGGGTCAGGGAACCAGAATCTGCGCCCGTCGCGGGCGAGCTCATGGCGGGGGTCGCCACGGACGAGGAGGCCGGAGTCCTTGAGGCAGTGTGGGCAAAAGCCTTGCTCGGCGACGTCGACGGCGGCGAACCGGATGGGCGTTTTCACGAAGACCGCGCGGTCGGCGGCCGAGGCGCAGAGATAGAGCCTGCCGCCGAAGACCGCGCCAAACCGCGGGTCGCCCTCGCGCGAAACCCCGCGGTCCACCTGGCTCACCGGGCACCGGCCTTGATTGGCCGGCACGAACCGTTCGGGCGCTTGCGCGAATTGTTCTTGATGCGATTTCGAGGCAAAACGATACGTTCGCCCTTCGTGGACGAGCATGACGTCGCTCTTGCCCTGGACGAGCTTTCGATCGAGGATCAAGCTGACAGGGCAATAACCCCCCAGGGCGACCACCGGGGCCGGGCGGGGCTCGGCCCCTCCCTTGCTCGACTTGGCCAGCTCGCTCTTGTCTCGCGCCGGCCGCAGGCGCCGCGCTTCCCTCAAGAAACCAGCGAGCTCCTCCGGACCCAGGTAACCCTGATGGACGGCCACGATCGTCCGGTCAGGAGCGACCAGCACCGTCGCCGGCAGACCGGTGATCTGAAACCCGACGGCGAGCTGTTCGTGCAGGTCGGAACGGAGCTTGACAGGGACGAAGTCGGTCCGCGATTGCTCGATCACGCCACGATCGGGAAACGAATCGCGCTCCATCCGCCGGCAGTTCGGGCACCACGGCCCGGTGAACTGGATCCAGAGCAAGCGATCGGACGACTTGGCCGCTTCCAGGGCCGACCCATAGTCCTCGCCCCAGGCAATCGCAACGGGCTCTGCGCCGAGGGCGGGCTTGGCCTGAGACGTCATCAGGAACATCACGAGGACGGCGAGAACGAGGTCGACGGTCGCTCGGAAGCGAGAAGGGGGCGGATTCATCGAGCATCTCCCATGTCGAGGCGGACGCGTGGTGTTACGAAAGAGGGGCGCCGCGGACCGCGACGCACTCCTTCCGTGGAGATGCCATCCATTCAGAATTCGCAAGGCGCTCAGGATCACGTTCGGGGGGGGCCGACTGGGAAACGACCCGACGTCGCGTTCGTGTTCCGAGGGATGTGATCGGCCCGCCAGAGGGCGTCTCTTCACCCCAGCCGGCCGATTCCAGAACCCAGCCGCGTCACGACCGCCAGGATGCGCCCGATCGGAGTCATCATGAGAATTCGCGGCGACGGAAGACGATCAGCGAGAGCGTCTGAGGGATCGTAGCGACAAGGGGGGTTTTAGGATTTCCGACAGGACCGCGAGTTCCCGGAGCCGGTCAGGCGCGGACAGGGCCAGGCGAATGTGCTCGACGGGAACGCCCACCGGTCGCTCGACTGCTTTCTCGGCCGCGAGGGCTGAGCTCGCAGCTGAGAGCGGAACCATGAGCGGGGTCAGCGGGGAAGCCAGAGGAGTGATTTCGAGCGGCCGATTGCGGGTCTCGGCCATGGACTCATTCACCATGGCGGAGAGCGCCCGGGGGGTGCTCTGCTCGGGCGCTTGCAATCGCGCGGCCGCGGCTCCCCGTCCCTTGCCCCCGCGCTGGACCTTGGCCGCCCGCGGCTGTCGGGGCGACGGATTGCCGCGCCCGCCCCCGCGCGATTCATGGGTAGGGCCCAGGATCACGATCCCCTCGTCGCCGCTCGCTCCCCGCGACAGCCCCGACAAGGGCGCCGGCCGTTGCCGCTCGAGCGGGCGCGGTTGCGGACCACCCCACTCGCGGGGAAGCTGGGTCTGCGCGACCGGCGGTCCACCCATGGGTCGCGGCGGGCGCGGCGGGCCAACCCGGCCTGGCCGCGGCGGCAACGGCTGGGCGTCGCGATTGAGCAGCGATGTGAGCGCCCAGATCGCCAGAAACGTCAGCGGCACGATGAACGGAAACAGCGAATCCAGCCGCATCCCCGCGTCCTCCCGCGCTCAGTTCCCCGTGCTATTCTCACGACGCGACGGGCCGCCGGCGATCGCGCTGCGCATCTCGGTGTCGGCCTGGATGTTGCGCAGGTTGTAATAGTCGAGCGTCCCCATGTGCCCCTTGCGAAAGGCCTCGGCGATCGCCATCGGGATCTCGGCCTCGGACAGCACGACCTTGGCCCGATTCTCTTGCACGGCCGCCTGCATTTCTTGTTCCTTGGCCACCGCGAAGGCCCGCCGCTCCTCGGCCTTGGCCCGCGCTACCCGGGTGTCGGCCTCGGCCTGGAGCGCCTGCAAATTGGCCCCGATGTTGTCACCCACGTCGATATCGGCGATGTCGATCGATAAGATCTCGTACGCCGTCCCGGCGTCCAGCCCCTTTTCCAGCACCCGCTTCGAGATCGTGTCGGGCTTTTCCAGCACCTGCAAGTGCGTCTCGGACGACCCGATGGCGTTCACGATCCCCTCGCCCACCCGGGCGATGATCGTCTCGTCGGTCGCCCCGCCCACCAGCCGGTCGAGATTGGTGCGGACCGTGACCTTGGCCTTCACCTTGAGCTGAATGCCGTTCTTGGCGACCCCGTCGATCGTGTTCCGTCCCGAGCTCGGGTCGGGGCACGGGATGACCTTGGGATTGACGGAGGTCTGCACCGCCTCGAGCACGTTTCGACCCGCCAGGTCGATCGCCGCCGCTCGCTTGTACGACAGCGGAATGTCGGCCCGATTGGCCGCGATCAAGGCCCGCACCACGTTGGGCACGTTGCCGCCAGCCAGATAGTGCGCCTCGAGCGCCCGCGTCGTCATCCCGTCCTTCTCCGAAAGACCCGCCTGATAGGCCATGATCTTGGACCGGACGATGATGTTGGGGTTCACCTTGCGAAACGACATCCCGACGAGCTCCCAGATCGTGACGTTCGCCCCGGTCATCCGGGCCTGGATCCAGAGGTTGAAATACTTGGCCAGGAAGATGCCGGTGATCAGGGTGATGCCGGCGATCGCGATGAACATGAAGAGCACGTAGGTCGACCA
>DAIDHE010000060.1 GCA_027459775.1 Planctomycetales bacterium
ATCCTTCCGGATTTCCGCAGCGTCCTTGCCCATTTTCGCAGTCCTCTCCAGGTTGCGGTTGATTCGACGGAAAAGCGCGGACTTCGATCGGCAGAATAACATCCCCCACCTTTGCCGTGCAAACCATGTCGTGCGCCCCCCCGAGCCGAAAACGGTTCGCGGACCTTGACAATGAGTGGCTGGAGGTTATTCTAGTAGCTTCCGATTCCGGTGTCGTCGCCATGGCGATGCGCGCTGGGGTCACGCGGGCTCGGGGGGGACTGCCCGACTCGCGATGGCGAGTGGTAAAGCTTCGCGTGCGACTCAAGCGGCGGGGACTGATCGCTCGTCTGGATCGTTCGTCCGGCGGACCGGAGTCGACGGTTATCGACGGGTTCGCGTATCCTGTTGGGTTTTCTAAGGTCGGGGAGCGTTGGCGCGCACTCTGATCATCGCCACGAACCGGGTCGACATGACCCGGACGTCCACGGAATCGATGGATTCATGCCCACGATCAATCAGCTTGTTCGGAAGCCGCGTCGGCCGGTCAAATACAAGACGAAGTCGCCCGTCCTCGAGGCGTCCCCGTTCAAGCGCGGGGTCTGCCTTCAGGTCAAGACGATGACGCCCAAGAAGCCCAACTCGGCCCTCCGCAAGGTGGCCCGCGTCCGGCTGTCGAACGGCAAGGAAATCACAGCGTATATCGGCGGCGAAGGGCACAATCTGCAAGAGCACTCGATCGTGATGATCCGTGGCGGCCGCGTCCGCGACTTGCCGGGCGTGCGATACCATATTGTCCGCGGCGTTCTCGATTGCCAGGGCGTCGGCGACCGCAAACAGGCCCGCTCCAAATACGGAGCTCAGCGCAAGAAGGCCGCCGCCCCCGGAGCCGCCAAGAAAAAATGACCCGCAGCCAGACTTGACCTGTCTGCGACCCGCGATTGCAGGCCGGCGGGCGGCCTGAAGCCGATGATCGGGACGCAAGCTGGATTTCTTTTGAGAATTCGAGAGAACGTTTTTCATGGCTCGTAAATTCACTGCCAGCAAGTCGCATCTTCGCCCAGACCCACGGTTTGGGTCGAAGCTCGCGGGTAAATTCATCAACTGCGTCATGCACAACGGCAAGAAGAGCGTTGCCCAGCGCATTTTCTACGACGCGATGGACATCATCGAGAAGCGGCTGCCCAACGAGAGCCCGATCGAGGTTTTCACGCGGGCCGTCGAAAACGTCAAGCCGATGATCGAGGTCCGGTCCAAGCGTGTCGGCGGTGCGACCTATCAGGTGCCGATGCAGGTCAATAAGACGCGTCAGCAGACGCTGTCGATTCGCTGGCTCTTGATCGCCGCCCGCGAAAAGAAGGGGCGGCCGATGTCGGTCAAACTGGCCGACGAGCTCTTGGCGGCGTTCAACCGCGAGGGCAACGCAATCAAGAAGCGCGAAGACGTCCATCGGATGGCCGACGCCAACAAAGCGTTCGCCCACTTCGCGTGGTAAGTTCGATCGGGCGAGCGCGGGAGCGTTGAGATCGAAGGCGCCCTCCTCGCGTGATCCAGCGCGGGCCGTCACGTTTCGACCACTCGAGATCCCGCGGCGATGGCGCAAGACCCGCTGCACGTGCTCTGGATCGAGCCTGGCTTTCCGGGGCGGATGGGGGGTGTCGCCGACTGGCTGACCCGCCATCGCGGCTATCGCTCGACCTTCTATTGCCACACGACTGCCCCGCGCTCGCACTGGCCCAGCTCCGTGGGGCGCGGGCTTGATATCGAGACCTTCGGCGTGGGCGGGGCCGCCCGCGATCAGGCCGTCGCCTGGTCTCGAACCCTCGAGCGCGGGCTCTGCTATGCCTATGGCTGCTGGGAAGTCCTCGACAAGAAGAGGCCCCGACCAATCGACCTGATCGTCGGTCGCTCTTCGGGATTGGGCTCGAGTCTGTTCGCTCCGGTGTACTGGCCGAGTGCGCCCGTGGCGAGCTATATGGATTATTACTTCGCCCCCCACCAGCACGACCTCGCCGACCACGCCGCTCCGGACATGCGCTCTTCGTATTACTGCTGGAGGCGCTCGATGGGGGCGATCGACCTCCTCGATCTCGAGCAGGCGAGCCTCGGTTGGACCTCGACCGAGTGGCAGCGGCGGCTCTACCCCGGTGAGTATCAGCCGGATATCGAGGTGCTCCATGACGGCGTCGACACGGACCTTTTTCGTGAATCGGCCTGGCATTCGCGCGGGGCCGGTCCCCGAGTGATCGCGGGTCGAGCGATCCCGGACGAAGTACGAGTCGTGAGCTTCGTGGCGCGAACCGTCGACCGCCTGCGTGGTTTCGACCGGTTCTTCACGCTCGCGGGCAAGCTCATGGCTACGCGCCAGGACGTGATTTGCGTGGCGGCCGGCGACCCGATCGTGAGGCGAGGGCTCGACGTCACGTTTCACAATCAGGATTACCCAGCGCGGCTCAAGGCGGACCATCCATCGGTTGATAGGGATCGGTTGTGGCTGCTGGGCTCGGTTCCACCGGCGACGCTCGCCGAATTGCTGGCCGCGAGCGACCTTCACGTCGCGCCTGGGCGGAGCTACCCGGTCGCGCGGTCGTTGCTCGAGGCAATGGCGACGGGTTGCGTCGTCGTCGCCTCGGACGTCGAGCCCAATCGCGAGGTGATCGAGCCGGAGCGAACTGGAATTCTGATCAATACATCATATGAACATACACTTGCTGGTACGGCAATCAAGATTCTTGCCGATCGAGCAACCTACCGGCCGTTGGGCGCGGCCGCGGCGGCTCTGGTTCGCGAGCGTTATTCGCGCGCGGTCTGTTTGCCCCGGCTGGCGGAGCGGTTTTCAGCGCTTGTCGAAGCGCATGAGGCCCGCCGATGAACGTCCTTTTCATCCACGACGCCTTCCCGGCCCAATTCGGCCGGCTCGCCCTCGAGCTCGTTCGGCGCAAGGGCTGGGACTGCCGGTTCATGGTGCAGAGCCTTTCGAGCTGTCCCACGCCGACGCCCGAGATGCTCCGTGAGCTCGAGATTCGCCAGGTTCCACTGGCGGCCGAGCACCGGACGAGCGACGGGATCCCCTGGCCTCAGATTCACGGCCATTTCCTGGAGCACTGCCGGACGATCATGGAGGCTGTGCGATCGACGTCGCCCCCCCTGCCCGACCTGGTCGTCGCCCACGGCGGCCGGGGCGCTCCCACTCTGTTTTTACGCGAGGTGCTCGACTGCCCGATCGTGGTTTATTGTGAATACTACTTCGCGACCCATCGCCGCGACATCTCGTATCGCATTGACTTGCCGCCGGCCGAGCCCGCTCAGTTCTTCCCGCGCTGTATCAATGCGCCGACGCTCTCCGCACTCGTCGATTGCGACGCCGGCTACTCCGCGACCGCCTGGCAAAGAGACACATTCCCAGCGCGATTTCGACATAAAATCAAAGTCTATTTCGATGGGATCGACACTGATCTTTATGTGTCTGGGCGGTCGTCGCGGCGGATCGGCGACGTGACGATCCCGCCCGGCGCGCGGGTCGTCACCTTCGCGTCGCGGGGGCTCGAGTCGATCCGCGGCTTCGACCTGTTCATGAAGGCGGCCCAGCGGATCGCGGCCGCGCGGTCCGACGTGGTGTTCGCGGTGGCCGGCGGCGAGGAAATTCACTATGGATGGGACAAGCTGCATACGGGCGCTCCCAGCTTCAAACAGTGGGTGCTCGGCCAGGATTCGTATGATCTGAGCCGATTCTTCTTTCTGGGTCGAATCCTTCCCGAGCAACTGGCCGACGTCTTTCGAATGAGTGATCTACACATTTATTTGACAGCACCTTTTGTCTTATCGTGGTCGATGTTGAGCGCGATGGCGTCGGGCTGTGTGGTGCTTGCGTCGGACGTTGGGCCGGTGCGCGAGGTAATCGAGCCGGGAGTGAACGGCCTGGTCGAGCCGCTGTTCGACGTCGACCGATTGGTTGCGACGGCGCTTCGGGTTTTGGACGACCCCGCCGCGCACGCCCCCTTGGCCGCGGCGGCCCGGCGCACGGTGCTCGAGCGTTACAGCGTGGAGACGTGCATCCCACCCCTCGGCGACTTTCTGGAGCGGGTCGCCGGAAGGGGGGTGTAAGGCATTTCCTCGGCTCAGGGCTGGGCTGACGGCGGGTTTGGGGCTCGGGGGCTCAGGTGTTTCCAGTCCATTTCCTGGAACAGATCGTCGGCGGCCGACGCGAGGCCCTTGTAGACCTTTTTGCCCGCGTCCTCGGCGGCCTGGGCCACTCCCGAGGCGGCGGTTCCGATCGCCCCGACTGCTCCCGCGACGCCCTCCGCGCCGTTCGCGACGGAGGCCAGCATGGGGTAGAGCTTCAGATAGATCCGCCTCTGCCGGAACGAATTCGCCGGCGCGAACCGCAAGTTGAACGCCTGCATGAAGGTCAGCAATTCGCCCAGCGTCGTCCCCTGGTAATCCTCGAGCTCGGCCAGGATCTCTTCGATTTTGGGGCTGTAGAGCATCTTGGTGATGCCGGCGATCGCTCTCAAGCGCTTTTGCGCGGGGACGTAGTCCGGATTGTCCTTGGGAACCAGTTCCGCGAATTTGCGATGCAGCTTGTCGACGGCGTCTTCCACGGCCTCGATCGTCTTGGGCTTGATCGTGCCGGCCTCGTCTTCCTTGAGCGCGGTCGCGATCGTGCTTGAAACCGCGGCGCGCTCGGACGAGAGTGCTTCGACATTGAGCGCGAGCGGCCAGTTTTCCTTTTGCGTCATCTCGCTCAGGCAGATGGTCATCCCCTCGCTGGCGACCTCGAAGGGAATGTCCTGGATCAGCTCGGGTCGAACCGGCGTCATGATCGAGCGCAGGCCCGAGCTGGAAACCGCCGGGTTGAGCAGCGTGACCAGGATTTCGTTGAGCGCGTCGCCGTCGGTGATGTCGAGGGTCTCGGGATGATTGCGCAAGCGGTCGTGAATGCTGGCCTGGGCCGCGTTGATTCGCCTGGCCTCGCCCCGCAGGTGCGCCGCGTAGCGCTGATTGGCTTCCTGCTGCGACTGAAAGACATACTGATTCCAGCGCTGGACCGTGTCGGTGTTGATCGAGGCCGCCTGGGCCGTGTTGAGATTGTACATGCCCCGGCCCATGTTGAAATAGCCGAGGCCCCTGGCGATGCTTCCTTGGACCGTCGAGCCCCAACCGCCCCAGCCGTAGCCGCCGTACCCGCCGGGATACCCGTATTGCGCCCGGGCGTTGGTCGACGCCGAAGCCAGACCCATCACCAACGCCGCCGCGATTCCGACGCGAAACATGAGAGGGTTCTCCCGAAGTGAAGACGAAAACGCGCGCCCCGGTCCGTGGCTTACCCCCGTCGGATCAACTTGAGCAGGAATAAAAGAATGAGCGCCCCCACCGTCGCGGTGATGAGTTGGCCGAGCAACCCGCCTGTATTCACGCCGAGCGACCCGAAGACATAGCCCCCGATCAAGGCCCCGATCACTCCGATGACGAGGTTTTCCAGCAGCCCGAAGCCGCGCCCCTTCACCAGGTGGCCCGCCAACCAACCCGCCGCCAATCCGATCAGCAGAAACCAGACGAGATTCATAGGATGCTCCCCGGCCGTCGGTTCGATGGAACGCGAGAGATGCGCCTTGGCACATTGTAACATCTTGTGCGAGAGCGTTTCGTGACGGCGCCCGCTCGATCAGGGCGGTTTCCTCGCGAGTCCCTGGTACAATCGAAGTGTCACGACCGCCGCGTCGGGAGAACTCCGCTCTTGCCCTGCTGGCCCATGAAAACCCGCCCGGCCGAGAACAGCCGCTGGCGGGCTGTCTCGCTGGTCCTCGGATTCTTCTTGCTGGCCGCGGGCGCGGCCGACGGCCACCAGTTTCTGCTCGCGCCGCGAGCCCAGGATTGGTCGATCATCGCCCAGACCGAGCTCGAGCTCTACGGTGGTCTCTGGCTGATCGCCGGCGCGGTCCCATGCTGGACCTGGCGAGCCGCCCTGGCCGCGTTCGCCGCGATCAGCCTGGCCGACCTCGTCCAGATCACAACCTGCCCTTCAGTTCGCCCGATCTGGGGACATGTCGCGACAGGACCGGAATGGGTTTTGCTCAGCGATCTCGCCGTGATCCTCGTGCTTGTCTGGTCGCACCCGGTCCCGAGCAACCCCGCGCGCGGCATGGTCCATCCGGGCTGGATCGTGGGCGGCGCCGTCAGCGCCTTTGTCGCGGGCCTTGCGATCGACTGGGCCGGGCTGGGCCAGTTCCCAATTTACGCGACGGCGCGGTCCGCGGGCCCCTCGGACACGCCCGGCCTGGACTACCTGGTGTATCTGCCTCGAGGTTACCATCGCTCGCTTGCCCGCTGGCCGCTCATCCTCGCGCTGCACGGCTCGGGCGCGGTCGGGAACGACCTCGAGCGCGTCCGCTCCGAGGGCCTTCCACCGCGAATCGAGAAGGGAGGCTCGATCCCCTTCATCGTCGTCGCGCCCCAGAGCCCCAGGCGCGGCTGGGACAGTGGCGCGCTCATCCGCCTGCTCGACGAAGTCCTCGCCAGCTACAGGATCGATGCGACTCGAATCGACTTGACTGGATACAGCATGGGCGGGTACGGAACCTGGTCGCTGGCGGTCGCCGCCCCAGGCCGGTTCGCGGCGATCGCGCCGATCTGTGGCGGCGGCGATCCCGCCTGGGCCGGTACGCTCCGGCACGTCCCCGTCTGGGCGTTCCACGGAGATCAAGACCGGGCCGTCGCACCCGACGAATCCCGGCGCATGATCGACGCGATCACGGAAGCCGGCGGCGACGCATGGCTCACGGTCTATCCCGGCGTCGGGCACGATTCATGGACCCGGACGTACCAGGACAAGCGGCTCTACGAGTGGTTTCTCAGCCACCGGCGACCCTGAACGGCTCCGAGTCACCGCATCTCGCCGCGCTGCGTCGGCGTGGGAAATGCTGGCGGCGACGTTTTGAAATCGGTAAAATCGGATGCGTTCCATCGGTGAACGAATACCTGAGAGAATCAGCGCACGGGTTGTGTGATTCGCGGCTCGGTTCACGGAGCGTGACGGCCGCCATGGTCGACGCGTTTCTTTTCCGGTCGGAATGTCGACAGTCGCTTGCGCATGCTTTCCTTGACGCGTTCTTGAGGGAAGGAGCGGGTGATGCGAGTGATTCACTCGAAAGCGGCTCGCGGCTTCACGGTGATCGAGCTCTTGGTCGTGATCGCGATCATCGGCATCCTGGTGGCGCTCACGCTGCCGGCCGTTCAGTCGGCCCGCGAGGCCGCCCGCCGCGCCCAGTGCCAGAACAATCTCAAGCAAATCGGGCTGGCGCTCAACAATTACGTGACGCTGGGCGACGCCTTTCCCATCGGCTATCTGGCCTGGCCCGACCCGATCGGCGGGGCCGCTCCAGGGTGGGCCTACGCCGTCGCCGTGCTGCCGCAACTGGAGCAAGCCCCGATCTATGCGTCGATCAACATTAATATTCCAATCGATTTCGCCGGCAATGCGACGGCGCGGGTCGCCCTGCTGGGAATTCACGTCTGCCCGAGCGACCGCCAGACTGGTTTGTTCAGCGTTTCGTCGCTCGTGACCGGCGGCCCAGTCGACGCCGCGACGACCAGCTATGCCGCGTGCGGCGGCACAAGCGCCGCCGCCCGGCCGAACGGGATGTTCGTCATGAACAAGTCGGTGCGGCCCAAGCAGGTCAAGGACGGACTTTCAAACACGTTCGCCATCGGCGAGCGCGGCTGTTTCCTGGTGCGAAACGCCTGGGCGGGCGCGCTGGGCGATGGCCGCGGGGGCGTGGAGGTGCTCGCCTATGTCGGCTCAACCGCGCCCGATCCCGCCAATCCGTCGCCGACCTCATTTCTGGGCCCGCACTCCGGGCTGACGCAATTCGTGATGGCCGACGGCTCGGTCCACCCGATCAAATCGACGATCAACGTCGCGGTCTACCAGGCGCTCGCGACCCGCGACGGCCGCGACATCGTGGATCAAGGAGCCTACTGAAATGGACCCGCGACCCAAACCCAAGCCGGCGGGCGCGCCCGCCCAGCGCCGGGGCGTGCCTTACGGGCCGGTGCGGGTGCTCCTGGGTCTGCTGCTGCTCGTCGCGGGCGCGCTCAAGCTCTACCAGTTGGGCTTCGAGGCCGAGGACGACGGCGACGGGGCGCTCTTGCTCATGCTGTTCGCCGAGGTTGAGCTCTTGTTCGGGGCCTGGCTCGTGTCAGGGATCGACGCCGCTCGGACCCGGCCCTGGGCGGCGGCGGCGTTCCTGGGCCTGGCGGCGTCGAGCTTTTTCCAGATCACCGCCGGCAAGTGTTCGTGCGGCTGCTTTGGCGGCCTCTCGGTTCATCCAGGCTTCGCGCTCACGCTCGACCTGGCCGCGACGGCCGCCATCCTCTTCGCGCGCTGGTCCGCCCCGACAGCCTGGAAAGAACTCCTCACGCCCGTGCGGCTCGCGGGCTTCGCCGGCCTCGCCCTCGCGATCGCGGTGATCGGCTGGCGACAGGCCGACCTGGTGACCCTGACCGGAATCGCTACCGCGGACGGCCGACCGCTGCAAGACGCCGAGCTCGTCTTCACCGGCCCCTCGGGCAGGCTCGACCTGCACACCGACCACGACGGCCGCTTTCGGCTGGCGCTCGTCCGCCCCGGCCGCTACGCCCTGAGCAACCCCGGGCGAGTCGCCGAACCCCCGCCCCAGCCCGCCAAGAAGGCCGGCAGACCCTCCGCGAAGTCCCGCTCGAAGGCCGCCGGCTTCATGCCGCCGCCCGCCGACGCGGTCCACTGGATCGAAATCCCCGCGTGTTCCGAAAATGATCGAAGCATCGAATTATAAAACAAATTCGCACCAATAAAAGACATACAATCCCGAAGCGCAAGCGAGTGTTCCGCGTCGGCCAGTCGCCGAATCGTTCACGGCAGCCGTTGCCCGAGCAGCCACTCATAAAGCTCGGGCGTGGCGTACGCTCGATCCCAGCAGTTGTGCTCGAGCCCGAAATACTCGGAGTACCGAGGCGCTCCCCCCGCCGCGCGCAGGGCCGCGATCATCCGCCGCGGGCTCGCGACCGGGCTCCCCGCGTCGTGGCTGTTGTGGAAACACCAGCACGGAATTCCGTGGATCCGCGGGGCAATCCCCGGATCTCCGCTCGACGCGACCGGCACGATCGCCGCCCAGCGGTTCGGATCGCGATCGGCCAGCTCCCAAACGCCGTTGCCGCCGCTCGACAGCCCGGTCAGATAAATCCGCCTGGGGTCGATCCGATACTCCCTCTCAATCGCGTCGAGCTCCTCGAACGCCGTGATCGCATCCTCCCGCTCGGGCGGCCACGCGCCGCTATGCCCCTGCGGACACAGAACGAAAAAGCCGAAGCCCTCCTTCATCGACTCGAGCGCTGGCGGCAGCCCGACCGCGGTATATTGCCGGCCCTCGGTCCCACGATCGCCATAGCCGTGCAAAAACAGAATCAACGGCCACGCCCGATCGCCCCGGTATTCGGGGGGCTCGAAGAGCGCATAGTGGTACGTCGTCCCCCGCGAATTCATGAACGTGCGGTATGCCAGGGCGGGCTTGACCACGCCTCGATCGGCATCGCCTTCCTTGATCCGATAAACAAAGATCGAACTCCCGATCCGCGCGATGGGGATAACATTGTGAAAATATTCGAACCGCTTCATCCTAAGATGCTCGGGATCGAGCGCATAACAGCCTGGATATGGTCCCACGCGCCGGGTCGGCGGCTCGTCCGCCCGCGAAACGACGGAAGCGTCCGCAGGCGGCTGGGGGTATCGAATCCCGGTCACGCGCTGGCCGACCGCGTCGTGGACGGCCGCGCCGTCGAGCCGGACCTCGGGATGGAGCTTCAGCCAATCCTTGAGCGCGAAGAGATCAGGGCCCCCGTCCCACGGCCCGTATCGCATCCGAGCCTGGACGCCGTTGGAATCGCCGGCGACCGCGCTCAGGTACGACCGAAACCGTGGATAGGCCGACAGACTGCTTCCCACCGCCCAGAGCAAGAGCGCCAACACCAGCCCGCCCGCCTTTTTTCTCGCCTGGACCAAGCAGGCTGACTTGCTCGCGATCAGCGCGCCAAACGGCGCGACCAGGACAGCGCCCTGGTCGGGCGAGATCAGTCCCAGATTGCCAATCGTCACGAGTGTCAGCACGACGACGGCCAGCCAGGGGGCGATCTCCTCAGTCCACGCCGTCCGGCTGGATCGACGCACGATCGACACGATCAGGCTCATCGCGAGCAAGCCCCAGACCCCCAGGGGGATCTTGGCCGCCATGACGGCCAGGGGAGATGCGCTCGTCCGCACGCCCCGCGCGCGCTCGGCGTCGTGCCACCGCCGGTCGAGTCCCTCCACGTAATCCACCGGCAGTGGGACGAGCACCCGGCCTAGCTCGGTCGCGCGGAATCGATTCCCCGTCGGCTCTCCACCGCGCGGGATGCCCTCGGGAGACCGCCCCGCGCCCAGGGATCGACTGACAAAGTCATAATCACCCACCGATTGCCCGCTCCCATCGAGCATGTATCCCGTATTGATCACCCAAACGCTCACGCCCACGCCGACCAGCCCTCGGCCGAGCGAGACCCACCAGGGCGGGCGGTTGGCCGCGGACGCGTTCAGGCGAAAGACGAGCGCCAGGATCGGCCAGACCACGCAGAGCACGAGGGCCGAGAAATCCACGAGCTGCGCCATTCCGAGAACCAACCCCACCGCGACGGCCCCTTGCCAGGATGGTTTCATCAGCCCGCGCCGCATCACATAGACGGCCAGCACGATGGCGACGGTCGCGGGAAACACCGGCGTCGCCTGCTGTTCGTGGGCGAGCACGCTGGGCTCGAAGCCCCAGAGGGCTAGAGCGATTACCGCGCCCGCGTCTCCGTGGACTTCGCGAGCCCATCGGCTGACGACCCAGGCCCCCAGTAGCCACCACCCGATGTTGAGCGCGCGAGCCGCCTGAATCAGCCCCAGGTATTTCCGCGCGTTCGCCGCCGCGAAATACGCGGCGTATTCCTCCTCGCGCTCGCTCAGGCAGGAATCAAACGCGATCTCGGTCTCGCGGAGGTCGTAGGAAAAGCTGTAGGTTCGTGTGAAATAGGTCGGAATCGACGAGAGCACGCGGGTGAGCGGTGGCGCGTCGTTCGCCAGCGCGAACGAGCCGTGTTTCACGACCGCGAGCCCGGCGGGGATCTGGCGGACCTCGTCCCGCGAGGGCAGGCTCGAGCCCGCGCTCGAAAGCACGAGCGAGGCGCTCGCGACGAAGGCGATCGACAGCGTGATGGTTCGCGGTTTCATGTCAGGGAGGATACGCCAGAGTCGCCGGCGTTTCGAGGGGGCGGCGTCGGGTTCGCCCGGCCCTCGGCCGCCCGGTCCCAGGGTGATCCATTCGCATGTTCATGTTTATGAATCCGACTCGACGCGTCCGGCCCGTGGAGATACGCTGACGGGAGTTCATGCGAGGTGACAGACTGGATCTCGGGGGACGATTCACGTGCCCTTGACGGTCCGCGAGGCGATTCGGCTGGTGGAGAACGATGGCTGGCTCTTGGCCCGGCAGCGCGGAGTCATCGCCAGTTCCACCATCCGGCGAAGCCCGGAACCGTGACCATCGCGGGCAAGCCGCCCCTTGAGCTGAACGCCAAGACCGAGAACAGCATCCTGTGTCTGGCGGGCTTGATCTGAAGGACGTCTCATGAGATACGCGATCCTCCTGAAGCCGACCAAGACCGGGTTCAGCGCCCATGTTCCCGACCCGCCGGGCTGTGTCGCGGCCGGTGAGACCTGGGAAGAGACCCTGAACCTCATCCGCGAGGCGGTCGAGTTTCATCTTGAAGGAATGCGACTGCATGGCGAGCGGATTTCCGAGCCGACGTCGACCTGCGAATACGTCGAAGTCGGCCCGCCTCATGGGGCCTCGTCGGGTTGATATGACGATCTTATCAGAGTCCAAGGGGATTGGGACGAAGGGTCGTTGAAGCCCGGCCCAGGCATCGCCTTGCTCAAAACGCCTCGGCGCTGATCGCCTCGGCGCCCGACTTGCTGCCCAGGGCGGCGTAGGTGGCGCGCGCGATCGTGTCTTTCAGGAACCGCACGGACCCGTCGCAAAAGAGGAAATTCGCGCCGCCGGGGTGTT
>DAIDHE010000074.1 GCA_027459775.1 Planctomycetales bacterium
GAGCGGACCTCTTGCCCGGCCATCGTCATGAGCATCGACAGGCTCTTGGCGGAGTCGAGATTGTCGTCGACCACCAGAACCCGATGGCGTGTGTGCCGCGCGCTGGCGGGCGATTTCGTCGTCTCGGGCTGGCGGCGGACACGTTCGCCGCTGGCGGCGAGCGGCAGCCGGACGACGAACTCGCTGCCCCGCCCGCGGCCTTCACTCGCGGCCTCGACCGTGCCGCCGTGCAGCTCCGTCAGCTTGCGAACCAGCGTGAGACCGATCCCCACGCCCCCCTTGGCGCGATGCGAGGGCGCGCCTTCTTGTACGAATGCATCAAACACCTGGCCGAGCATCTCGGGCGGGATTCCCACTCCCTGGTCTCGGACCCGCAGGACCGCGTACTCGCCAGCCGTCCCGAGCGTGATTCGGAGTCGCTTGCCATCCTCGGAATACTTCGCGGCGTTGTCGATCAGATTGCCGACGATCTGCTCGATTCGCAGCGGGTCCGCCATGATCTCGACCGGGCGCGCGGGGAACTTGGTCTCGACCTCGATCCGCCGCGCGTCGAGCGTCGGCTTGCGGCCGGCGATCGCTTGATCCACGAGCGAGGCGAGGTCCACGAGGGTGCGCTTGAGCGAAATCTTGCCCTGGCGGATTCGTGACACGTCCATCAGGTCGTCGAGCAGCCGGGTCATGTTCTCCGTCTGCCGCGCGGCCATCTCGAGGAATTCGTCGACGAGCGCGCGTTCGTGCTGGGCCTCCTTGATCACGAGCACGCAATTGCGAATC
The DNA here is from genome assembly GCA_027459775.1 of Planctomycetales bacterium. GTDB lineage: Bacteria > Planctomycetota > Planctomycetia > Isosphaerales > Isosphaeraceae > JAKBAP01. Next base: position 775 of record DAIDHE010000074.1, read on the forward strand.
GCCGCCAGCGGGTTGCGGAGTTCGTGGGCCAAAGTCGCGACGAATTCGTCCTTGTTGCGATCCGCGCGTTTGAGCTTTTCCTCGAGCCACATTCGCTCGGTGACGTCCGTAAAAGTGCCGAGCCAGTGCGAAGTGCGATTCCGCGGGTCGCCGAGCGGCACGAAGATCGCGAGATGCCAGCGTGGTTCGCCGTCGTGCCGCCGCAGGCGAATCGTGTCTTGCCAGGCGTCGCCGTTCGAGCCGACCCTGCGCAGGCGAGGGACGACCCGGTCCAGATCCTCGGGATCGACGACCGCTTGCCAGCCCAGGTCGAGCATGTGCTCGGCGAGTTGACCGGTATACTCATACCAGCGATCGTTGAACCACGAGGACGAGCCGCCGGAGTCGACCATCAGAGCGAGCTGCGGGATCGCGTTGGCCAGCACGTGGAGTTGATTCTCGCTGTCTCGAAGCGAATGGAGGGCCGCGTCGCGTTCTTGGACCTGGGCCGCCAGTTCCCCCCGCGTCTTGGCGAGCTCGGCGGTGCGATCGCGGACCCGGCGGTCGAGCTCGACGTTCATCCCCGCCAGCACCGTCTCGACCCTGTGCCGCTCCTCGGAGGCGGTCAAAAGGGTGCGGACGCGGGTCAAGAGCTCGCGGGGGTGGAAGGGCTTGAACAGATACTCGTCGGCCCCGACCTCCCAGCCGTTCATGAGCGCGTCGCGCTCGGTGAGGGCGGTGAGCAAGACGACGGGGATGCGCGACGTTCCGGGGTCGCTCTTGATCGCGCGGCAGAGGTCGAATCCGTCGCGTCTGGGCATCATGACGTCGGAGACGATCAGGTTGGGCGCCCAGTCGCGCGCGATCTCGAGCGCTTCGTCACCATCGCGGGCGGCGGCGACGGCGTAGTCCCGTTCGAGCAGTCCCGCGATGTGCGCGGCCAGCTCGGGGTTGTCCTCGGCGACCAGGATGCGGAGCCTCTCACGGTCAGGAGGCGAGGCGGCGGCGAGAACGGGCGGCCCGAATTGCTCCACCAAGGCCGCTTGCCGCCCCCGCCGCGCCGCCGCGCCAACCGGCTCGCAGCGCCGCGCGAGAAACTCGACGCCAAACGCGCTTCCCCGCCCTAGCTCGCTGCTCACGGCGACCTTCCCGCCCAGGAGATCCGCGAACTCCTTCACCAGGGCGAGCCCCAGTCCCGTCCCCTCGAACCTCCGCGTCGACGACCCGTCGACCTGACGATAGCGCTCAAACAGGAACCGCAATTCCCCCTCGGCCACCCCGACCCCGGTGTCCGACACGGTCAATTGAGCTCGGTCCCCCTCGAGCGCGAGCTCGATCGTGATCGTGCCGCCAGACGGAGTGAATTTCACGGCGTTCGACAACAGGTTGAACACGATCCGTTCGTAGAGATAGCGGTCGAGCAGCACCCACGGGTCCGCGGGCTCGACGCTCACATGGCAGCTGAGCCCGCGCGCGTCGAAGGCCGGCTGAAAGTCGGCGACGATCGATCGGGTCAGCTCGGTCAGGTCGACGGGCTCGCGCTGAACCTCGAACTTGCCGGCGTCGAGCCTGGAAAGATCCAGCAGCCCGGTCACCATACGCATGAGCCGGATGGTGTTGTTATGGACCACCCGAAGCCGGGCAAGATCAGGCTCGGAGAGCGTTCCCCGCTCGCCCTCGAGCATGGCCTCGACGGGCGACATGATCAGCGTGAGCGGCGTCCGCAGCTCGTGCGACACGTTCGCCATCAGGTTGCTTTTCTCGCGCTCGGACTCGACCAGCCGCTGGTTGGCGGCGCGAAGCCGTTCGGCGTAGCGAGCGGCTTCGTTCTCGGCGCGGCGGCGCTCGAGGATTTCCCGCTCGAGCTCCTCGGGCGAGCGCATCCGGAGCAGCCGCGGGGTCGCCCAGGCGAGCGCGAAGACCGTGGCCCACGAGACGCTGGCGGTCGCGAGTTTAATCACCCCGGCGAGGCGATACGCCGGCCACCAGAAGATCGCCGCCTCCATCAGATGGGTCGTCCCGCAGGCGAGAATGAACGTCCCGAAGAGCAGGAAGATTCCTCGAAACGGGAGATTCCTCCGTCCCAGTGCGAAGTATCCCAGTACGAGAGGAATGGCCAGGTAAGCCCCCCAGATTCCCAGGTCGGAAACGATGTGCAGCCAGCCCAGCTCGGGGGTCCACTCGCCGCATTGCCAGCGCGGGGGAAAACCGGACGCGTCGAACAGGCGCGAAATCACGTCGACCATGTGGTCTTCCTCGATCGAATCCGTTGATTCGATGCTTATGATCGGATCCCACCGCTCACGAGGGGTCGAGTCCGATCGTGCCTCTTGCCGCCTGTCGCCACGTCGCGGTCAGGCGTGATCCTGAGTATGCAGTTCCTCATTCATTCCCCGCCGGCCCGAACGCGCCTGGAGTCTCGGCAACGACGCACAGGGTAGAGCCTTCTCCCAACGTAGAACATCGTGACCGCTTGTGAATCCCATCAAACAGAGTTTTCCCACGCTTCCAGCCACCGCCGCGCGTTGGTCCGAGACCAGGTCGGAATGCGCCCGCGCTCTCGCCCATGGAACGCAGCCCAGGCCGTGCAGCATCGGCTCACGGGCGAGTCGTCGGCGACCCGCCGTCATCCACGACGCCTATTTTAGCGCGTACGGTGCGCTCTGGCCAGAGTCCTGTCCGCGAACAGGAAAGCCGCGATCATCTCGAGCGCCCGGCGTCGGGTTTCGCGTGTGGGCGGGACAGCCGGTCCAGGAGAGCCTGGACGCCGGCCTGGGCCACGGCCGCGTCTTGCTCGCCCGTGCCGCCCCCGACGCCGACCGCGCCGGCGACCTCGCCGTCGATCACGATCGGCACCCCTCCCTTGAGCGTCGTGAGCTTGCCCCCCGACGCCTGGGCGGCGTTTTGCATCGAAAGGTTGAGAAGCGGGTCCGGCCCATGCTCGGCCGCACCCACGGGGCCGGTCGCCTGCCGCATCGTCGCCGCCGTGGTCGCCTTTGTGATCGCCGTATAGCCGCTCGCCGGCCGAGCGCCGTCCATACGCTCAAACGCCACCAGGTGCCCCCCCTGGTCGACCACCGCGATGTTTTCCTTGATCCCCAGCGCACGGGCCTTGGCCTGCGCGCCGTGGACGACCTGGATCGCTCCCTCGAGCGTCAGCTCGACCCGCCCGCGCACGATGAGCGGCCCCTCGGACGTCGACACCGGCTCGACCGCCGCCCTGGTCTGCTCACCGGCCGCGCCCGGGCGGGCGACGGCCCTCCCACCCGGCCGATCGCCCACGAAGAGGGCCAGGATCAAACCGGCCGAGCCCAGCGCGAGCCGCCGTCCCCTGGGTTTCCGAGATTCGCCCATGGTGTTGTGACTCCTTGTCGATCTTTTCACGGCCCGCGTTCGATCAGGGCCGCCGCGCCTTGAGCATCCAATCGATCAGAGCGGGGTCGTTGTAGGCCCGGTCCCAACTGTTGTGGCCGACGCCCCGGTACTCGGTGAGCCGCGCCTGGCCCCCCTTGGCGAGCAATCCCTCGACCATCGCCCGCATGTTGTGCAGGGTCTGAACTCGGTCATCGTCGCCGCAGAACGCCCACACCGGGAGGGAGCGGAGTTTCTCGAGCTGATCGACTTGCCCTGGCCCGCAGATCGGAACGCAGGCGGCGAAGCGGTCGGGCTGGTTCACGGCCAGATCCCAGCTTCCGTGCCCGCCCATCGAGAGCCCGGTCAAGATGATCCGCTTGGGGTCGATCTTGTACTGGCTGGTGACCTCGTCCAGGGCCAGGAGGGCGGCCTTCATATCGGGCGAGTCCGCGCTCCATGTGCGTCTGGCCTGCGGGAACAAGACGAACGCCGGCACGCCGCCGCGCGAAAGGACCGCCGGGCCCAGCCCGACCTGCGCCGGCACGACGCCGTCTTGCCCGCGCTCGCCCGCGCCGTGCAGGAACAGGATGAGCGGCATCGGCGTTTTGCCGTCGTAGCCCTCGGGGGTGTAAAGCGTGTATTTGCGCTCGCCTTCGGGGGTTGCCAGCGACTTCAGGTGGAAGCCAGCGCTGCCGGTCGACTCGGTCGAGGGGGTGGGAAGCGGCTGGATCATGAGATTGCTGAACTCGATCCGCATCGGCCCGCCGGCGTGGATCTGGGTCGCGATCAGGCCGTCGCGGGCGATCTTGGGATCGGGCTCGCGATAATCGACCGTGGTCGCGCCGGCCAGGGAGAGGTTGATGTGGTCGCCCATCGCTCGCACGATGTACCGATTCCACTCGGATTTCCTCAGATTCTTGAGCGCGGCGGGACGAGGCGCGACCAGGGTCTTGTTGCGCCGGGATTCGTCGTAGAGCGAGCCCCAGTAGCCCTCGCCGATGTCGGCCTGATAGCCCGACATCTCGTGCGGCGGCGCCAGCACGCTACGGAACTGGACACCGCTGTTGCCCTCGCCGTCCTTCAGGCGGAATTCCATCGCGAGCACGAAATCGCCGTAGGTTCTGGTCGAGGCCAGGAACGTGTTGTGGCTGAGCCCTGGCGACTCGCCCGTGAGCACGCCGTCCTTGACCGACCAGTACTGCTTTTCGCCCTGCCAGTCGGCGAGCGAGGGGTCGCTCGCGAGCGCTGTGAACCCCGCGGTCTCGACGACCGGCTGTCGCCCCGTGAGCAGCCGCAGCCAGCGAATCGCGATCGTCGCGAGATAGCTCGAGCCCAGGCTGCTCTTGCCGCCGGGGGCCATGGCATAGCCGCCGTCCGACTGCCGGCGGGCCGCGATATAGGCCAGGAGCGGCTCGACCCGGGGCGTCTCGTTCATCATGTACAGGGCGCGGAGGATGCGGTAGGTGCTTCCCAGGTCCGACGGCCCCTTGCCGCGCGACCACGCGCCGTCGAAACCTTGTGCGTCCTTGAGCGCGGCGGCGATCTTGGCGTGATCCTCGAGCGTTTTGCCCATGCGCAAGATCGAGGCGGCCACGCCTCCGGTGGTGAAGGCGAGCTCGTCCCCTTCGCCGTAGGTTCCGACGGCGTTCTTCATCGACTGGAACAGTTCCGACCAGCGGGGGAAGTCGGGGGACTTGGCGCCGACGGCTTCGAGCCCGGCGATCGCCATCCGGATTTGCTCGAACGTCTTGGCGTTCGCGCCCATGTATTCGGTGGCGGCCTTGATCATGTCGGGGTCGGCGATCTTGAGCTCCGCCGCCGCCATCAGCCCGACGGCGGTCACGACCGGATCGGGCTTGCCGCCGGGGGTGCTGGCGAACCCGCCGCCGGCGTCGCGGCACGACCTCACGAAGCGAATGCAACCCAGCACGTCGGGCGTCGAGCCCCCGACATGCTTGAGCACCCGGAGCCCCGCG
>DAIDHE010000134.1 GCA_027459775.1 Planctomycetales bacterium
GGATCAACACATGACCCTCTCCCTCCGGGAGAGGGTGGCCGAAGGCCGGGTGAGGGTCCGGACGCGGCCAACGGAAACGGTTCGATCGGCGGCCTGACAATCGCAACGAAACCGGGATCAAGGAAAAGGACCGTCAAGATCAACTTCTCACCACCCCAGCCTCGCCCTCCCTACAGACGTCCGAACGCCGCATTTCCCCGGCAAAACCGCGACGGCGGTAGCGACTCCCGGCTCGCACCGGCCCGAAATTCAGGTCGGGCGTCGGGCAAATCCTCCGAGTGATCCTTTCCAGAGGAGACAGTCATGCGATCGGCGCTCGCCTCCTTTTTGACACTCGTTCTGACCAGCATGCCCCTTGATCGCTCCGTTGAGGATCTCTGCAATCTCGTTCGCGGGCTTCAGCACGACCTGGGGAATCTCGAGTGCGAATACGAGGGATCGATCGTTTTCACGAAAGACATCATGAACACTCAAGAAGACGTCCTGAGCAGTTCGTTCACGGGGTTGTTCCTGCGCCGTGCCGACGGTGCGTGTCTTTACGACAGCTACCAAAAGGGGTCTGGCAATAGCGGGGATAGAGTGTACCGAGAAACGACCGCGATCCTCCACGGGCGACGAAGCGTGTTCGGTCGCAATATGGATCACGCGAAGGCGGGGGGCGGCGAAGTCACCGACGCCCGGTTTCCCTCCCTCTATGAGCAAGGCTCGCCAACGCAGCTGCTCTGTATCGACCACCTGATCTCGGGCATGGATTATCCCGACAAGAGACTTGAAATCCAACGAGCCGAGACCATCGGCGGACATCGATGCCAGGTTCTTGACCTCATCCAAGGGAGCGACCCGGCCAAGGACCACCAGTACACGATCACCTGGAGGTTCTGGATCGACCTGGAACGAGGGGGGCACCCCATCCGGATTGAGAAAACGTACCCAGGCCGCGAGATGATCTCGCGATTGGTCGTTGACGACGTCGAGCAGTTCGACGTCGGTGAGAGAAAAATCTGGTTGCCGACGAAGGCGACCTTCGAGGGGTTCGCATGGGGGGGGCCGAACCGGAAGATCGTGCGCAAGTCGTTCCCGACATCCCGCGAACGGATCTTTCTGATCCGGGACAGCATCCGCTTCCCCAAGGAGATCCCCGACAGTCGATTCAAGGTGAATTTCACGTCCGGAACACTGATCAGCGACAACCTCAAGAAGACGCAGGTCGAGTTCAGCAAGCAGAAACCTGTTGTCGCGAAAGAGGGCAAGAGGCCGACGCGCGACGAAACCGAACAGCAACTGCAAGAACAGCTCAGGCTCGCGGAAGAGCAAAAAAAGGAGCTGCGGGCCTCGTCGTTGGAGCGGGAAGGAGACTTCCCCCTCGGCGCCGTCGCGCTTGTCGTCGGCTCGGCGGTCGTGCTGGTGGTCAGCGGTTTCCTTCTCTTGAGGCAGCGAATGACGTGAGCCGAATCCGCGCGATTCTCGCCGTCGCCCTGGCCATCAGCCTCGCGCCTCTCCCCGCCGCGCGTGCCGATGAGGATGTGCCTTCATTCGCATCCGATTGCGGTACCAATTCACTCTATTCTCTGCTCCGCCCGATGGGCCGGCGGACCAGCCTGGCCAATCTCGGTCGCGAGCTGGTCGATCCGTCGGGCAAGCGCGTCTCGATGGCCGAGATTCAGGCGGCCGCGCGGAATCTGGGCGTCGGCCTGAGCGGACGCTTGGTGAACTGCTCGGACCTGCCCAGCGACCGGCCGGCGATCGCCTATCTGCAATACCCCGGCGAGGGCCATTACATCGTCGTCGAGCCGGTCGGCGTGCACGGAACGATGGTGCAAATCTACGATTCCCCACATGATCCCGTGGTCATGGACAAGTCCGGCCTGTGCGCCCTCCCAGGCTGGACGGGGCGCGTTCTGTTGCCGACGCGCTGGCTCGACCACGCCCCGGCCTGGGCCGTCGCCGCCACGCTCGTCCTGGCCCTGGCGGCCCGGATCGCGCGGCGTGGAACACGTCGAACCGCTCACGTCCCTCCCCAGACCGCCGTCGCCTGACCGCGCGCCGCAGCCTTGGCGGTGCGGACCGGGATCTTGGTGCGTATGATGGATTGAGATGCTCAAGGGGGTTCAGCGCTGGGACGGGCGAGTCGGCGATGCACTCGCTGCGCTTCGGGCTGGTACGGTCACGATTCCTACAAGCCCGAAGCGCAAGCGAGTGCATTTCTAATACATATTCCCAGCGATTCACACACTTGTGCTTCGGGCTCGTACGGTCACGATTTCTGACGCGGCGCAGCAGCGACTCGTCCGTATGGAGCCGCCCTGTCGCAGCCTTACAGGCTGCAATACGATGGGAAAATGGCATTCGGTGGTCATCGCCACCTGGCCGTCCCTGGGCTATAACCTCTCAGTCCTTCGGACTGAAAAAGGGGCCCTGGCACGATCGATTCGTTCTCACCCCAACGGGTGAGAGGCTAAAGTCCAGGGCGCAGCCCTGGGATTCTGGAAAGACGCGGGCGCTCGCCTCGCGCCGGCTTTCACCAGCGCGAGCCGGTGAATTCCCGACGAGCCGGCCACAACGAAAAACGACGACGCCCGGGTCGGCTCGACCCGGGCGTCCGATGGAAAACGTTCGGGCTTGACCGCTCGATCAGCCCACGAGCTCCTTGAGCGGAGCGCCTCCGTCGACGATCTTCATGGGCCGGCCGCGGGGGGTCGTGTACTGGGTGTCGATCTTGATGCCCATGCTCTTGGTGAGGGTCGCGATCAGGTCCATGACGCCGACAGGACGGTCGACGACGTCGACGCCGTCCTTGTCTGTGGCGCCGACGGTCTGGCCCCCCTTCATGCCCGCGCCCCCGACCACGACCGACCAGCTCCGCGGCCAATGGTCGCGGCCGGCGTTTTGATTGATCCGCGGCGTCCGCCCGAACTCGCCCATCCAGACGATCGCCGTCGTGTCGAGCAAGCCCCGGCCGGCCAGGTCGGCGGTGAGCGCTCCCATCCCCTTGTCAAGCTCGGGCAGAAGCCGCCGCGAAAGGGCGTCGAAATTGTTGGTATGCGTGTCCCAGCCGTCGAGCGCGACCTCGACGTACGTCACACCCTGTTCCACCAGCCGCCGCGCCATCAAACAGCCCGACCCGAACGAGCCCTTGCCATAGGCCTCGCGCACCGCGGGAGGCTCTTTCTCGATATTAAAGGCATCTTGATATTTGGAATTCATCATTCGCAGCGTCTTGGCGTAGATCGCCTTGTGGTCCGAGGCCGCTTGAACCTTGCGCTGGCCGATGAACTGGTTCTCGACCTGCTCGAGCATCTTGAGCCGCCGGCCCATCCGCCACGAATCGACGTCCTTGGGCGGGTGCAGATTGGCGATCGGGCTGTTGGGGTTCTGGACCACGAACGGCGAGTACGACATTCCCAGGAAGCCCGCGCCGACGCCCGGCGAATTGATCGAGACGCAGTGGGGCAGGTCGAAATTCTCGAGCCGCTCGCCGAGCTCCATCGCGTAGGTCGAGCCCCAGGCGGGGTGGGTGACCGTGGGGTTGGGCGCGTAGCCGGTGTGCATCAGGTAGCGGCCGCGATCGTGGTTGCCCTCTTTCGAGTCGAGCGAGCGGATGATCGAAAGGTGCTTCATTTGCCTGGCGACCAACGGCATGTGCTCGCTGATCTTGACCCCTGGGGCCGAGGTTTCGATCGGGCGGAACGGGCCGCCGTTCTTTTCGCTGTCGGGCTTCAGATCCCAGATGTCGAGGTGCGACGGGCCCCCGCCCATCCAGAGTACGATGCAGCTTCGGTTGGTCTTCCGGAGCGTGGCCGCGTTGGCCTCGAGGGCCGAGAAAAACTGGATCGCCGGGATGCCCAGCGCCGTCGAGGCGAGGTGCCCGAGCCAGTGCCGCCGCGTCATTCCGCTGGAAAGCTCTCGATCCGACATGAGCATGGGCTCCTCGGTAAAGCCGCCCGCGGCCCCGCCCGTCGCCCATCAAGGCGAGAGGCCAGCGCCGCGGCCGGCGGTTAGTGGTTCAGGATGAACTCGTTGGAATTGAGCAGCGACCAGAACAGATCTTGCATGACCTGCAAGGGGTCGGGAAACGACCCCAGGGCGTGCTGCCCCTGCGTCCGTTCCCGGGGGGTGGGGTAACGGCTGAGCGAAGCCAGATAGACCGCGTCGAGCATCAGGTTTTCTGGCGACCTCGATTTCTGGGCCGCCCCGACTGCGTCGTGCAGGAAGCTGCCGGGCTTGCACGACAGCGCGTCGTTCATGAGCTCGCCGTTCATCATCATGAGCGCCTGCGGGATCGTGCCCTGGAAATTCGTCGTTTCCTCGGCCTCGTCGTTGGCGAAGGCAAAGAGGAACTGCCGCATCCAGGCGTCGCGTTTCTTGAGGTCCGATTCCCGCGCGCCCGTGCGGTGCGACGTGGTCGCCGTGATCAGCGAGTCGAAAAGCTGTTCGGGGGTCATCGGCTTGAGCTGCATCACGTTGAACAGGCCCTCGTCCTTTTCGTTGGCCTTGGTCCGGACGGCGCTCAGTTGATAGGCGCGGCTGGCGGTGATCCAGCGGCAGAGGGCCTTCACGTCGTAGTTGCTCTTTTGAAAGTCGGCCGCCAGCTTGTCGAGCAGCTCGGGGTGCGAGGGGGGGTTGTGCGGGCCGAAATCGTCGACCGGGTTGACGAACCCGCGACCCAGGAAGTGGGCCCACATGCGATTGACGAACGCCTTGGCGAGGTCTTCGTTCTTGGGGTCGGCGATCAATTTGCCGAGCTCGGCGCGGCGGATCACGTCGGTTCCCTGGCTGATCTTGCGACCGTCGAGGAACCTGGGAAACTCGATTCCGACCAGCCCATTGCGGCGGTCGAACCGGACGAAGGCGTCGGTGGGCTCGTCGCGCAGCTCGGTGTGGTCATAGGCGTCGAGGCCGGTGGCGTCGGGCTTGGTGACCTCTTCGGTGCGCATCCCCTTGAAAAAGGCGTTGACGCCCCAGAAATCTTTCTGCTTCCAGTTGTTCGACGGATGGTCGTGGCACTGGGTGCACTGGATCTGCTGGCCCAGGAAGAGCCGAGTGGTCCGCGAGGTCAAGGGGACGGCGTCGAATTCGAGATGCGCCAGTACATAATTGACCGCGCCGTTTTCTTTATTGGAGCCCGTCCCCGAGACGAGCTCGTGGACCGTCTCGTTCCACGGCCGGTTGGCGACGAATTGCTTGCGCAGCCAACTGGTGAGCGCTCCGCGGTCGACCATGCGATCCTGGCCGTTGCGGCCGATCAAGAGAATGGTCCACTGGGTCGCGAAGTTCTTGGCGTAGTCGGGGTTTTCGAGCAGGTACTCGACGAGCTTTTGCCGCTTGCCGCTCTCGCGGGTCGAGAAAAAGGCCCGGGCCTCTTGAAGGGTCGGGATCCGCCCCAGCAAATCGAGGTAAACCCTGCGCAGGAACTCTTCGTCGGTCGCCGGCTTGGCCGGCTTGACCTTGGCGTTGGCCCAGCCTTGCTCGATCAATTCGTCGATGTAGGCAAGTCTTGTCGGCGCTGCGCTCGAGGATTCGTCGGGCTTGGGTTCATCCCCGGCCAGGGATGGCATCGCCAGCCCCGCGAGCACGATCGCGCCCAAAAACGCCACGGCCACGGCCCCAACCCGCCACGCGCCCGAGCGCCCGCCCGCGCATGCCCATCGCCTCGTCATGGACGTCTCCCTGAATGCCTCAAAGGCAAGAGCCCAACCTGACTCGACCCAGCCCGCGGCAATCATGACCGCGTCGACCCATTCCAACCCAGCCCCATCGCCCGAGCGGACTGCGTGCATCTTCCCGTGCGATGTCTCATTCAGTCCTACGCATTCAACGCCCGCCCGTGACGCACAACCCCGCGCGTTCCTCAAAAAACACCAACAGTCGCACAAGCAAGCAAGCACTGGCCGATTCGATTTCGGGGAATCAGTCGTGGTTGTGTCGGGGGTTGCGACGATCGAACGTTGATGGTCGCATGGTCTCTCTGAATTCCATTCTTTGATCGGCGGGTCATGGAAGGCAAGAGAGAAGTGGCGCGAAGATTCGCGAATCGACCGGGGCAGGCGTTTGGGCCGTCAGAAAGGGACCGGGCGGTTGGCGCGGGATCGCGCCTTGATTAGCATCTTCACTCGCCGGCAGGGAGGCCGGCAGTCTCTCGATCAAGGCGTGCCCGAGCCGCCGCGTTGTCGTTCGATGTCGCGGGCCGTCCGCTCTTGGGCTTCGTCGGGCGAGATGGCTTTTACCTGGCCGTCCTCCCAGGTGATGATTGACGTGCCGGTCTCGCGCCCGGCGTATGACCTTGACCGCGGCCTGGCGAAACGCGGCGTCGGCGAGCGCTTTGAGGCGCCGTCGATCGGGCTCGGGCATGAGATCATCGCTCCCACTGGTTCTGAATCGTCGGAACTTGTCGCCCTTGACGGCGATTCCGCCACGAGGTCGGCCAGAGACAATCCCGTGCGCCTCGCCAGGCCGCTCAATCAGTGCGCCGGGCGGCCCTGGGCGGGGTCGACGCGGTGGTAGTGGATCTCGTTGAGCCTGCGGTAGTGGGGCGAGCTGAGCTTGAGCTCGCGGTCGGAGCCGACGGCTTCGATGCGGCCGGCGGAGAGCAAGACGATGCGGTCGACGCCCTGGATGGTCGTCAGGTTGTGCGAGATGAGGAACGTGGTCCGCCCCCTGGCGAAGGCGGCGACGGCCTTGCGAATCAAGACCTCGTCCTGGATGTCGACGGCGCTCGTGGCTTCGTCGAGGATCAGGATCGCGGGGTCGCAGAGCATGGCTCTCGCCAGCGCGATTCGCTGCCGCTGGCCGCCCGAAAGACCGACTCCGCGCTCGCCCAGGACCGTGTCATACCCGTTTGGCAGGGCCATGATGAACGGGTGGGCGTAGGCTCGTTCGGCGGCCTCGATCACCGCCGATCGGCTCGCGCGGGGGTCGCCATAGGCGATGTTGGCCGCGATCGTGTCTTGGAACAGGATCGTTTCTTGCAAGACCATGCCGATCTGCCGCCTCAGTCCGCGAATGCGCAGGTCACGGACGTCGGTTCCGTCGATCCGGATCGCGCCCGAATCGACGTCCCAGAACCGGGGCAACAGATTCATCAGGGTCGTCTTGCCGCAGCCGTTGGGTCCGACCAGGGCGATGGTCTCGCCGTGCTCGACCGCGAGGCTCACCCCCTTCACGACCGGCTCCGCCGGGTTGTACCCGAAGGTCACCTCGTCGAATTCGATCCGCCGCGAATGCCGCCGCGGGGTGATCGGCGCCTTCGGCTCGCGGATGACCGGGCGCCGGTCCATGAGGGCGCAGATCCGGTCCGCCGCGGCCGACGCGCGCTGGATCTTGGAGTGGACGTTGGCCAGTTTGCGAATCGGGTCGGAAACGCCCGCCAGCATGGCATAGAGAGTCAGTAAGTCTTGAATCGCCATCGGGCTCGAGGCCAGCTGCAAGCGAAAGAGCCCGAGCTCGAGATAGATCGTGCGATTGAGCACGAGATACGAGCCGGCCAGAAGCGCGATCGCCACGGTGGTCAGGGTAAGCAATTCGAGCACCGGGTCCGACGAGGCGTCGATCATCGCCACCCGAACGCTCTTCTTATAGAGATTCTTGGTCTCGCGGAAAAACCGCCGCCGCTCGACCCGTTCCATGGCGAAGGACTTGATCACCTTCATCCCCTGGAAGCTCTCTTGCAAGATCTTGTAGATCGACGACATGCTCTCGAGCGAGCGCCTGACCGCTCGCTTCATGATCTTGCCGACGCGATAGGTCGCGGCCGCCGAGATCGGCACCAACACCAGCGTGAGACACGTCAGCCGCCAGTTGAACCAGAGCGCGCCGCAGAGGCAGACCGAAATCCGCATGGGCTCGCGAATGAGCTTGCTCATGAGCGTGCTCAGGCCCTGGCCGAACGATTCCATGTCGTTTGTGAACCGCGCCATCAGCTCGGACGACGCCTGGCTCGAAAAGCTCTCGAGATCGAGATTGATGGTGTGGCGAAAAAAGCGGTTGCGGATGTCGAAAAGGGTGAGCTGCATGACGTCGGCGACGAGCGATTCTTGCAGGAAAACGAAAACCCCCTTGATGGCCACGCCGACCATCACGAGCGCGATCAAGAGCACCAGGGTCGTGAAGCTGTCGTGGGGCAAGTAGCGGTCGATAGTGGGTTTCGCGAGCTCGTAGCCGCGCTTCCACTTGGCCTGGTTCTTGATTTCGCGTTCCAGGTCGAGCGGTCTGCGCTCGAGCGCGACGGTCTCGCCGCGCTTCACCAAGCTGGCGGAGTCGCCGAGCTCCTTCACGCGAGCGAGCGCGATGGAATGCTCCCGGCGCTGGCGTTCGAGGTGTTCCATCTCGTCGTTGGGGAGCGCGTCGCGGGGGTCGCGGAGTACGGTGAAGCCGATCTTGCTCTCGCGACCGCGCAGGGCCTTTTCGAGAACCTCGAGCTCGCCGTGGATGCGTTGATATCGCTGTTTGAGGGCTGCGTCGCGGGCGTCTTCGCCCGCCCGGCCGGCGTCGATGACAAACCGGGCCTCGACCTTGCGCGCCTCGAGCTCGTCGATCCGCTGGACCGAGGCGTCGATCTGTTCGTTGACCCAGCGCCTGGGGTTCTGGCTGTCGAACAGGATATGGAGCAGGGGGTAGACGGCGCCGAGCTCGGTGAAAAAGAGCAGGGCGACCATGCCGGCGCAGCCGATGGACATGCCGAATCGGAGCTTGTAGCGCCAGGCGAACCGGACGAGGCGCGCGAAATTCTTCATGATCGGGAGCCGCCGCCCTCTCTGTGACCCGAGAAGCGTCCATGCGGCGTCAGGGCCCCTCTGGAGAAGGCCGTGACGCTCGGGCGAGCCAGTGTTTACCAGGAACCATCGGGCTGGGCAATCCGACTTGGGCACGGATTCCTCGGGGCGGAGAGGCGAGGGACGTCGGACAGGCCCGGCGCGGGCGCGATTGGCGATCGGGCTTGGAGAATCGGGGGGTTGTGGTTATGATCTCGCGCGATTGAGGGTCGCCGGGGCTTTGGTCCTTGCTGGCGGCCCACCGTCACGGAGGACGGCATGAAGCTGCTCGCCCTGGTTGAATCGACCGACCATGTTTGTTGCCGCTACCGGATCAAGGCGTTCGGGTCGGGGCTCGAGCGCGCGGGCTGGGCGCTTGAGTGCCAGGGTGTGGAGCACACGCTGACGGGCCGGCTGTCGCGGCTCAGGTCGGCGGCCGATTTTGACGCCGTGATCCTTCAGCGCAAGCTTTTGCCGGCTTGGCAGTTGGCGGTGCTGCGGGGGCGGGCGCGGCATCTCGCGTTTGATTTCGACGACGCGGTCCTGTATCGCGACTCGTACGACCGCCGCGGCCCGCGCGCGTTCTGGCGCGGGCGGCGGTTTGCGCGCACGGTCCAGACGGTCGACGCCGTCATCGCGGGCAACGACTATCTGGCCGACTGCGCGCTTCGCGCGGGCGCTCCCGCCGAGCGGGTTCATGTGATCCCGACCTGCGTCGAGCCCGGGCGCTATCCTCTGGCCCGGCACGATCAAGCGGGGCTGGAGCTGGTCTGGATCGGATCGTCGAGCACGCTTCAGGGCGTCGAGCACGCCCGGCCGATCTGGGAACGGATCGCTCGCGACCTGCCCGGCACGAGACTCCGCGTGATCTGCGACCGATTCCCCGAGGATTTCCCGCTCCCCATCGAGCGAATCGCGTGGAGCGAGGAATCCGAGGCGCGAGAGCTGGCCCGGGGCGGGGTGGGGGTGAGCGTGGTTCCGGATGACCCCTGGAGCCGGGGCAAGTGCGGGCTCAAGATCCTGCAATATCAGGCGGCCGGTCTGCCGGTACCGGCAGACCGGCCGCCTGATATTGCAGGATCTTGAGCCCGCACTTGCCCCGGCTCCAGGGGTCATCCGG
>DAIDHE010000160.1 GCA_027459775.1 Planctomycetales bacterium
GCACCCTGAAGGATCGCCCCCGCCCTGGACCGGCGCGGGGCGTTCGCGTTTACGCGGCTCTGAAGCCGAATCCAGACCGCGCCCCGACATAATCGCACACCGACCGGCCGGCTTGAAGATGGGGTTCACCGGACGGACACATTTCAGCCGCTGGATGCATTGCCTAATGACGGCCCATGTCCGGCGCTCCTCGCGCCATTATCACTCCAGCGGCCATGAGTGGCAAGGACGCTTCAAGGCGTTTCTAACCCAGGAGGATGAGCATCTGCTGACGGTCCCGCGGTACATCGAGCGCAACCCGCCCCGCGCCGGTCTGGTCGAGCGGGCCGAGGCGTGGAGATGGTCGAGCTTGCGATGGCTGGCGCTCCCGGACGAAGCCCCGATCCGGCTGGTGCCGGGAACGGTTCCAAGGGGTGGGGAGTAAGTCGACGGCGTGAGCGCGGCGATCACCGAGGTCGAGCGGGTCCGCGAATGCGTGCGTCGAGATCGGCCCTGTGGGTCGGGGGATTGGACGACGGCGACGGCACGGAGTTTGGGCTTGGAGTACAGTCTTCGGCCTCGCGGCCGTCCCCCCGCCGTGGACTTGACCACGTCCAAAGACGACATTCCACATTGAGGTCAGGGCGATCGCAGGTGCTTGTGGCATGGTTCGTCGATTAGCGAGGACGACATCATCCCAACTTGTACGATTTGCCCTATTTCCTCAGTCTTCGTCGAAATCAAGCAGTGGCCCCTTATCGCCCCCCCTTATCGCCCCCCTCGCCCTTAACGTATTGATGTCCCCTTAACGTACTATCTTATCTTATCGCCCCTTATCGCTCCCCTCGGAGCAGTGACCTTAAGCAGGGGATACCTTGCACACAACATATCGAGGCCCTTGCGCGTAACGTTGGTTCCCGCAAGCAATAACGTTTTGCATTTTGAAAGGCCGGTAAGCGTCTCTAACCCCGCGTCAGTGACTAGGGTTCCGCTGAGATCCAGAAACTCCAACCTCTTTAACTGGGACAAATGCTCCAGGCCTTGATCTCCGATCTGCGTGTCCGACAAGCATAATCTCTCTAAACGATTGAGCCGCGAAATGGCTGTGAGATCCTCATCACGAATGGAGGTTCTGACCAAACCTAAGTCCGTTAGTGAGCCCATGCATGCAATCGCATTTATATGTCGAATCGATGCCGAGCTGAGGTAGAGGGCGGTGAGTCCATTCATTTTGCTGATGTTGTCGAGACCTTCGTCAGTGATGTTTGTGGAGTATATGTTCAAGTGTGTGAGAGTGTGCAATGTCTGTAGATGCGTCAAAGCCTTGTCACTAATCTCGTCGCTCATGAGCGCGAGGGACTGGAGCGACTGAAGCGACTCGAGGTGTCTCATATCGTCATCTCTAATGGAAACATCGAATAATGTGAGACTCTCCAATTGAGTCATGCCCCGTAGGTTCTTAAGGCCGTTCCCAGTGACACCTGTGCCCGAGAGTCCGAGCGTTTTCAGTCGATGGAGACCACGCAAAGCAGCCAACCCCTCATCGTCCACCTTAGGCTGACGTACAACTTTGCGGCCCTTAGTGTCGAATCCAACGAACTCAATCGACTCGAGCGTGCCTATTCGGGAAATGTCGAGCATGTCCGAGTCATCGAAGCCGCCCGACTCATTCCCAGGCAACAACAGTCCAACTGGGACTCCCGATCGATCATATGTGAAGTGACCGCCCCGAGATGCGACCCTCCTGACAGCCTCGTCGACGGCTTTCTTGCCGCGAAGCGCCATTGCAACCGAGTAGCCCAGCAAAGCAAGAACGACCATCACAACAAAAGCGGCCAATGCTAAACATATTCGTTGCATGTTGGCACGTATCTCCTTTTCCGGCGGGCTTGCTGGAAGCATAGGATGTAGTTTCTCAATAGCTCCGGGTGGTGCATCCGAACAGTGATGAACTGCACCCACGATTTCCGCGTCCGGATCCGCGATTCGACGGCCCGAGAGGCATTTGAGGCTCAATTAGGGCCAGTCCCCGTTCGCCAAGCGACAGGCGCTTGCCCGGACCTATTGAGCAGTTACCATAGGATCACCTCCGCACTGGGAAGCTCGCGAGATATCGATCGTCGCCTCACAAAGGGCACCGACGGAACTCAATCGATGTATCTATCGTAGACGACCCCCTCTGACGCGGAACCCGTCCCGTTCTCCTCTAATCTAAAGGAAGACGAGTCCTAACTGGCGGAAGCCAAAAGGGGAAGCCAAAAGGGGGGGAAGCCAAAAGGAAGCCAAAAGGGGTCATTGCTAATTCTCTCGGTAGACTGGATAAGCTCGGCAAGTCGATGTTCGGGGTCTCCTTCTAATTCTGGTGATGTCATGGCTCGCAGATCCCGAGCTTGTCCGGGTCGCTTCACCTACCATGTCCTCAATCGCGGCAACGCACGCGCCGAGGTGTTTCACACACCCGACGACCACGAGGCTTTCATCAAGCTGATGGCCGAAGCCTTCCTGCGCAAGCCGATGCGAATCCTGGCCGACTGCCTCATGCCCAATCATTTCCAGCTCGCGCTTTGGCCTCGCGAGGGCGGCGACCTCAGCCGCTGGATGCATTGCCTAATGACGGCCCATGTCCGGTGCTCCTCGCGCCATTATCGCTCCAGCGGCCATGAGTAGCAAGGACGCTTCAAGGCGTTTCCAACCCAGGAGGATGAGCATCTGCTGACGGTCCCGCGGTACATTGAGCGCAACCCGCCCCGCGCCGGTCTGGTCGAGCGGGCCGAGGCGTGGAGATGGTCGAGCTTGCGATGGCTGGGGCCATCGTAAGACAACCACCGTTCATCCGCGACTGGCAAGCTGGTCGTCAACATACCCCGCCGTGTCCCCCCCATCGAGCCCCTCCGCGGCCGGCAAATCTCGGCCAGGTCGTCGGCCGGCGGGGCGCGACAATGGAAGGGTCCCGGGATTCTTCCGAATTTTTAAGTCGTTCCTCGATCGAGACTTGCACCAAGCGGGCTGGTGAAAACAAACCGACCGCGATAACGGGAAGCCAAACGCGCGCTAACCTGATGGAAAAACGACGTGAGAAATGCGCGCGCGTCGCGCCGGGCAATCGCGCCGGGGTGGCGTACGTCCCTCATCATCCAGCACGAACCGCGACGCGGAGCCGTTCGCGGCATCAGAACCTCGACCCGGAGCGCGGCCCTTCACATTCACAGGGCTGGCACTCGAGCCGCCTGACATCCCTCTCGCGCCACACCCATTCGATTCCGGTATCACAAACTAAGAGACACATCTTCATGGCACACTCGATTCAAAACAGCCCCGCCGGCTGGCTGGGCACGATGGGCTTGTTGGGCGGCGAGGGGGGTTGGGTGGTAGGCGCCAGGCGCTTCAGGCGTCGGGGAATCGCGTCTCATCGGCCACGGCCTGGATCGGGCGGAAGCGGCGCGACCGATCGGCGGGAGGCTCGTCCAAAAAGGTGCCACGAGATGCCATTTTGCATGCCGGGCTGGAATCGCGGCTGGGAATCCAGCCGAACCGGGCCGTCAGGCGTGCCAAGTCGTGTCCCACGGCGGGCCGCGCCGGCCGGGTGGGTCTGGCGGTTGGGACCGAGGTGGGATAAGTTCGACGGATCGAATGGTGCCATGCCTGGCGCCGTTCGCAGGGATTCCGGCGGGCGAGCGCTGGGGTCTTGTGGTTCGATCGCTCGTGCGAATCAGGGGAGAAACAGTCATGACGCGGGATATCGGCCTGGGGCGGATGGGTCGCCGCCAGTTCTTGGCGACAAGCGGCGCGGCCGCGGGGGCGAGCGTGCTGGGGCTCGGGATGCGGGCGCGGGGCGACGAAGGGTCGCCGGAAGGACCGTTCAAGCTGGGCCTGCAAAGCTATTCGCTGCGTGGGCTCGTCAAGGACGGCAAGCCCAGCTTCGCAGAGGCCCTCGAGGCCACCAAGGAGCTTGGCGTCCATTACTGGGAAGCGTTCCCGGCCCACGTTCCCATCGAAGGGCCCGAGCGGGGGGGCAGCCCGGTGAAGGCGGCCATGGATCGGGCCAAGGTCACCCTGTCGGGCTACGGAGTCGTGGCGCTGGGGACCGACTTCGCGGCCAACCGCCGGTACTTCGAGTTCGCCAAGCGGATGGGGATCGAATACCTCTCGGCCGACCCCGACCCCAAGGCCATGGACGGGATCGACAGGCTGATCGAGGCGTTCGACGTCGCCGTCGGGATTCACAACCACGGGCCGGGCCATCGGTACAGCTCGATCGAGTCGATCCAGAAGGTCATCGAGGGCCATCATCCCAAGATGGGCTGCTGCATCGACACAGGCCACTTTCTGCGGTCCAAGATCGACCCCGTCGAGGCCGCCCTTGCGTTCGCCGGCCGGATCCACGGGGTTCACTTGAAGGACGTGAAGGACGCCAAGACGTTCACGATCCTGGGCAAGGGCGACCTGCGGCTGGTCGAACTGCTCAAGGTTCTGGCCAAGCAGAAATACCACTACTGCCTGGCGATCGAGTACGAGGAAAACCCGGAGAAACCCATGGACGACATCAAGGCTTGCCTGGCGGCCGCGCGGCACGCGATCGCCGAGGTCGCCAAGGCTTAACATCAAGGACGGTTCGCATGATTCAAAGGGTGCTCGAACCCGAGTCGATGGAGACGACCGACGACGTCGAAGAGTACGACGCGATGGACCACTCCGAGGTCAACGGGCGGTTCGTGGACGACTTCCTGAGCGTGCATGGCGCTGCTCGGGGAGGCGAGATCCTCGACGTTGGCACCGGAACGGCCCGGATCCCGATCGCGCTGGCGCTGGCCGATTTCCAGGCGCGGATCATGGCGCTCGACCTGTCCGAGGCGATGCTTGAGGCGGCCGCCCTCAACGTCGCCAAGGCGGGCTTGTCGCGGCGCGTAAGATGTTATCAAGGCGACGCGAAGTCGCTGGCCGATCAGTTTGGCGAGCGGGCGTTTGAAGGCGTGATCTCGAACACGATCATGCACCACATTCCCGATCCCGAGCCCGTGCTGGCGACGATGGCGCGGCTGGTCGCGCCGCGGGGTACGCTGTTCGTTCGCGACCTGGCGCGGCCGGGCTCGCGATCCGAGATCGACCGTCTGGTCATGACCTATGCCGGCCGCGAAACGCCCGAGGCCCGGGCGCTGTTCGCGGCGTCGTTGGGGGCCGCGCTCACCCTCGAGGAGATCCAGAGTCTCGTGAAGCGAATCGGCCTGCCGGCGTCGGATGTCGTCATGACCTCGGACCGGCACTGGACCTGGGTCTGGCGGAATAGGCCTTGACGCACTTCGTCATTTCTCGGTCGTCCTGGAATTGGAGAACGGACGCTTGAACCTGGGTTCGAACAGAGCGGTTGAGGTCGAGGCGCCCCCCGAGCCGATCGAGGTGGTCTCGTTCGACGGGCTCGTGCTGCGCGGTCGCCGCTGGCGGCGGCCGGTCGCGCGGGGGACGGTCGTGGTCGCGCACGGGTTCGGCGAGCATGGCGGAACCTACGGACGGGTCGCCGGCGCGCTGGGCCGGGCGCTCGATCTCGACGTTGTGGCGGTCGATTTCCGCGGCCATGGCGCGAGCGATGGCCCGCGCGGCGTGGTTCGCACATATGACGACCTGGTCGGCGATCTGCACGCGGTGTTGCTCTGGCTCGATCAGACGGGGGGGGCCGACCCGCGGTTCGTGCTGGGCCACTCCAACGGCGGCCAGGTCGCGATGCGGCTGGCGCTCGAGCATCCGCCGTCCGTTCGCGGGTTCATCCTCTCGAACCCTGCGCTCAAGATCGCGCTGCCGGTCTCGGGGCCGACGCTCGCCCTGGGCCGGTTCTTGCGGGCCTATTTCCCACGCGTCACGCTCAAGGGAAAGCTCCAGCCCGAACTGCTCACCCACGATCCGGAGCTCAGGCGCGAGATCGGCGCGGACCCACTGCGGCACTCCCGCATGTCGGCCCCGCTCTTCTTCGGCATGAGGGAGGGGGGGCCGATGATCTCAGCCCGCGCGGCCGAGATCACCGAGCCCTTGCTCATGATTCTGACGGGCGAGGATCAGGTGATCGAGCCCGAGTTTTCACGCGAGGTTTTCGATCGGCTCGGCAACCTCGACAAGACGTTACTTTTTTATCCAAGAATGCTTCACGAGCCGTTCAACGAGGCCGGCCGCGAACGCGTCTACGACGATATGATCCGCTGGCTCGAGCCGCGGCTGGGGTGAGCGGCGCGGCTCACGATCGCACGTAGCGCCCGCCTGGCCTGCGTTCGATGAGCTGCTTGAGCTCGAGAATGCTCAAGGTCGCCAGCGCCTGCCCGGCCGTGAGCCCTGTCAAGACGATGAGCTCGTCGATGCCGGTGGGGGTGTCCGAGAGCCGGAAGAGGACGTCGCGTTCGATGTCGGAAAGGGCCAGTTCGGCGGGTCTGCGGATGGGGGGTTGGTCGGGAGCGGCGGTGATCTCGGCGACCAGGGGGCCGAGTCCTTCGAGGATGTCTTCGACGGTTTCCACGAGCCGTGCGCCGTCCTTGATGAGCCGGTGGCAGCCGCGGGACGAGAGGCTGTCGACCGGGCCGGGGACGGCGAAGACCTCGCGATTCTGTTCGAGGGCGTGGCGGGCGGTCGAGAGCGAGCCGCTGCGGGGCGTGGCCTCGACGACCAGGACGCCCAAGGCCAGTCCGGAGATGATTCGATTTCGCTGGGTGAAGAAAGCTGCCAGGGGCTTGCGGCGCATGGGAGATTCACTGACGAGCGCGCCCGAGCCGGCGACTTCCTCGGCCAGGCCGGCGTGTTCTGGGGGATAGACGGTGTCGAGTCCATTGGCGAGTACGGCGATGGTTCGGCCGCCGGCCGCGAGGGCGCCCCGGTGCGCGGCCGCGTCGATCCCTCGAGCGAGCCCCGAGACGATGGTGAAGCCGGTGCGTGCCAGCGCGCCGCCCAGCCGCTCGGCGACGCGGAGCCCATAGGGCGACGAGCGTCGCGAACCGACCACGGCGATGGCCAGCTCGTCACGCGGGGTGAACGAGCCTTTGACGTAAATCAGCCCGGGGGGGTCGGGGATTCGTTCCAGGGTGGCGGGGTAGGCTGGGTCGCCGCGTGGCACGATCGCCACGCCCTTGGCCTCGCAGAGAGCGAGTTCTTCCTCGGCGTCGATCTGTTGTCGGGCCGAGATCAAGAGCGACGCGAGCTTGGATCCGACGCCGTCGACCATGAGCAGTTGCCCTCTGGGCGCGTCGAGAACCGCCTTGGCCGAGCCGAAATGGTCCAGGAGCGCCTTGCCCAGGAGCGGCCCCACGCCCGGCACGAGCGCCAGTCGCAAGGCGTCCAGATCAGGCTTCTCACCGGGTTGATCCAAGAGCGGCTCTGGACGAAAGGGAAATCTTATGGGCTTATATCACGATCTTTCCGCGAGCGGCTCACAACGTCGCCAGGATCGCCCGGACGTCGTCGACGCTCGGCCGAGGAGGACTGGCCGCTCTATCACGTCCACATTTCCTCCGTGAACACCTTCCCGACCGGAGCTGGACTCGCCTCCTCCGCCGCGGGCTTGGCATGCCTCGTGTCCACTCTTGCGAAGCTTTACTGTGTC
>DAIDHE010000025.1 GCA_027459775.1 Planctomycetales bacterium
ACGCCCTCGACAAGAAGACCGGCCGGCCGGTCTGGACCTATAAAATGACGGCGGCGCCCTCCTGTTCGCCCGAGGCCGACGACCGCCGGCTGGTGATCGGGCTCACCGACGGCATGATCGTCGGATTCGCCCTGGAGAATATCGACGACAAGGGCGTGGCCAAGATCTTGACCTCGCCCCGCATCGAGTGGTTCTGGCATGGCGCGCCGCCGATCACGACGCGGCCCCTTCTCACCGAACACCTGCTCGCCTACTGCGGCAGCGAAGGCAACATGCACCTGGTGATGACGGAAGAGAAAACCGTCGTCTTCCGGTTCAAGGTCGGCGGAGCGATCGGCGAGGCCCTGGCTGGCCACGACACCCGGACCTTGCTCATTCCCTCCGCCGACAATGTGCTCTACGCCGTCGATCTGTTCACCGCCAAGACCAAGTGGATCTTCCCCTCGGGCGCACCCATCTTGCAAGCCCCGATGGTCGCCGATCGGGAGATCTTCGTGATCAACTCGGCCGGTTTCCTGAGCTCGCTCCGACCCGACAACGGCGAGCTCATCTGGACCACGTCGACGCGGGGTGGACGGCTGGCCGCCGCCAGTGCCAAGAAACTCTATCTGAGATCCTACGATCGCGACCTGTTCGCCATCGATCGCGCGACCGGACGCACGGTGATCGACCCCGGCGAGTCGTTCCAGCGCGCGGGGCTCAATCTCCGCGAATACGACCTCGACGTCGTCAACCGGTTCAACGACCGGATGTATTTCGCCACCGACTCGGGCATGATCGTCTGCCTCCGCGAAGCGAGCCAGAAGACGCCCCGGCCGCTCCGCGATCCCAATGCGCCTCCCTTTGGCTACGTTCCTCCCGAGGGGATCAAGACGCCCACCGTCCCCGTCCTGCCCGAGACCAACAACGCCGACCTGACGGTCGACCCCAGTCAGCGCGACAACGAGGCCGCCCCCAAGCCCAAGACCGAAGAGCCGGCCAAGGACGAGAAAAAACCCGAGTGAGGATCGCGCGTGAATCCGGGCGTACAACCCCAGGCCCACGATCGGAGCGATGACGTCGTTCCAATCCGGCGGGCGCTGTTATCGGTGCATGACAAGCAGGGCCTTCTGGATCTCGCCCACGCGCTCGCCGCGGGAGGAGTCGAGCTCCTCGCCAGCGGAGGCTCCCGCCAGGCGATCGCGGCGGCCGGCCTGGCCGTCCGCGAGGTCGCCGACTACACCGGCCAGCCCGAGGTTCTCGGCGGGCGCGTCAAGACCCTCCATCCCAAGATCCACGCCGGCATCCTCGCGCGCCGACACGTGCCCGCCGACCTCGAAACGCTGACCGAATCGGGATTCCCCCTCATCGACCTGGTCGTGGTGAATCTCTATCCCTTCGAGGCCACGATCGCCCGCTCCGGCGCGACGCTGGCCGAGGCAATCGAGAACATCGACATCGGCGGTCCCAGCCTGATCCGCGGCGCGGCCAAGAACCACGCCTCGGTCGCCGTCATGACCAGGCCGGATCAATACCCCGCGTTCATCGCCGGTTTTCAAACGACGGGCGGCTCGACGCTGGCCGAGCGGCGGGCGCTCGCGCTCGCGGCCTTCACGGCGACGGCCGCCTACGACCGGGCCATCTCCGCCTATCTCGCCCGGGCGTTCACCGCCCCCGATGCCGCCGCGACGGCTCGGTTCCCGGCGCGGCTTGATCTCCAGTTCGCCTTGCGCCAGCCCTTGCGCTACGGCGAAAACCCCCAGCAGGACGCCGCGTTTTATGTCGAGACCGCGCCCGGCGGTCCCAATCTGGCCACGGCCGTGCTGCGGCACGGCAAGGAGCTGTCATACAACAACCTGCTCGATCTCGATAGCGCGCTCAAGCTCGTCCGTCAGTTCGCGTTGCCGGCGGCCTGCATTCTCAAGCACAACAACCCCTGCGGCGCGGCCGTCGCCGACGACCTGGCGACCGCGTTTGAACGCGCGTACGAGGGCGACCCCTTGAGCGCCTTTGGCGGGATCGTCGGTCTCAATCGGCCGGTCGACCTGGCGACCGCCCTGCGCATGGCCCAGCCGGGGCGATTTATCGAGGCCGTCGTCGCCCCCGGCTTCGACGCCGACGCGATCGAGTGCCTGACCACCAGGCCGACCTGGAAGAACAGCGTGCGGCTGCTCGACCTGGGCGGGCCCTTGGCGCCGGGTCAAGCCGGACCGACGGGGTTCGACCTACGGAGGGTCGAGGGAGGACTGCTGGTTCAAGGCTGGGACGAAATCGAGCCGGACCCGGCAGCCGGTGTTTGCCCGACAAGGGTCAAGCCCACGGCGGCCCAGCGCGCGGATCTGGACTTCGCCTGGCGAGTCTGCGCGGCCGTGAAGTCCAATGCGATCGTGATCGCCGGCGGCGGCCAGATCCACGGCGTTGGGGCAGGGCAGATGAGCCGGCTCGACTCGGTGCGAATCGCCGCCGCCAAGGCCGGCCCCCACGCCCAAGGCGCCGTCCTGGCCTCCGACGCCTTCTTCCCCTTTCGCGACGGACCCGACGCCGCCGCCGCGGCCGGCGTCGCCGCCATCATCCAACCCGGCGGCTCCAAGCGCGACCAGGAAACCATCGACGCCTGCGACGAACACGGCCTCGCCATGGTCTTCACCGGCCGCCGCCACTTCCGGCATTGAGTAAGCCCGCCCGCCTACATGGTCAACCTCTTCATTGGGGTGAGCTTTTTCCCCCACGCACGCAGCGCCAGGTGATCGACGCGCGCCGCTGGCTCCCGGGAGCGATGGCCGGTAGATTGGAAAAAGCCACGCTCGGACGCCGGGACCAGGGCTCGGTCAGGATGAACGGCGTCAATCCTTGACATTCTGGACCTGATGCGCGCGTTCGCCGCGACGGCCGGAACCTTGCTCACGACATGCGCCCACGCCATCCAACAACGCCGGAACGCGTGCTGACCCTCCTGGCCGGCGCGCTCGTCATCAAGGTCATCCTGAGCGTTGTATCCAATTATCAGTACTACTTTCCACCCGATTTCACCTCCGACTTTTTGCATGGCCGGGAACGCCATTTTCTTGGCGTTTACAAAGGGGCGTTTTACACGCACATTCTCTCCGGACCCGCCGCGCTCGTCGTGGGCTTGGTCCTGATCGGCGAACGCTTCCGGCGCCGTTTTCCGAGCTGGCATCGTCGGCTCGGCCGATTTCAGGTCGCGTGCGTCTTGTTGCTGGTGACGCCCAGCGGACTGGCGATGGCCCACCATGCCGCGGCGGGCCCCATCGCGGCGGTCGGGTTGGCGGCATTGGCGATCGCGACCGCGATCTGCGTCGCGCTCGGCGCATGGGAGGCGGCGAAGCGACGGCTCGCCGATCATCGCCGTTGGATGTGGCGATGTTATCTCTTGTTATGCTCGGCCGTCGTGATCCGGGTGATCGGCGGCCTGGCGACGGTCATCGGCGCGGACGCCCCTTGGGTCGATCCCCTGGCGACCTGGATCAGCTGGCTCGCCCCGCTCGCGGCTTTCGAACTCCGCGAGTGGATCAGGCGAGAATCGAGGGTGGTTCGAGTAAGGCCCACCACGAGCCTAAGACGAACAGAAACGACGCCCTATGTATCGGCTCCTTGAAATCAGGCCCGAGACCTTGTACGCGGCGACGATCACCGTGGAAGGGCGCAAGGTCCGATCATATCATCACTCCTTGGCGTCTTCGTCGTCGTTGCCGGCAATCGAGATCATGGCTCGACGAACCCTGGCCGGAGTGGTGGCTTTCAAGAATGCCACGTTCGAACCGACGAAGCACGCATCCGTGCCGCCCGAATGATGAAGTTTCCAGGTCCGCCCCAGACTCATCACCAAGGGCACACCCGCATCGATCGGGGCCATCCAAGGGACGGCGTTCTCTTGGCCGGCCTCGATCACCATCAGCGTCGACTCGTGAGCGTCCGTGATCTCCGCCAGACGTCGCGACCGCGTGGGAAGGAAGCAGCCATTGGGAGCAACGATCGCCAGGTAGGTCGTCGTGTTCCGCGGCTCGACCGACTCGGGGCAGCGAAAAACGAGGGGCGTGGCTTCAAGCGCCTTCGCATTCGCCAGATCGTTCCAGGGTTTCGAGAGGTCGATCGTCTGGTACAGCGATTCTTGCTCGAGATAGGGCAGGATCAGTGTGCGCCAACTGTGCAAGGGTCGGCCTTTCGCGTCCACGGTGTACGCGGGGGGCAGGGCCTTGTGAGCCTGTTCGTAGTTGTGCAGTGCCAAGGCGATTTGCTTCAGGTTGTTGATGCATTGGGCGCGGCGCGCGGCAGGCCGTGCGCTCCGAGTGGCCGGTAGCAGCAGTGCGACCAAGAGGGCGCAGAGGCCCGAGGCCGCGAGCAGCTCAAAGAGCGTGGGTCGTCGCCTCGGGCTCGGCTTCGGGATGACGTCGTTGAACTCGGGATCGTTTCCGGAGCTGGCGGACATGGAGGTGATTCCTGATTCGCCCTGCCGGTGGATCGGTTCGCTTCGCCGCGTGATGCACTCGACTTCTTCGAATTCGTGAGATCTTGTCTCTTTCCTGTGTCTCCGTCTTGGGCGCCATGTAGGTCCACCACGGCTTTTGCGGGCTCACTCGGGCTCGATCCCCAGCTCGCGGAGTTTGTTCAAGAGCCGCTCGGCGCGCGCCCGCTCGGCGTCGGCGCGACTCCGCTCGGCGTCGGCGCGGTCGCGCTCGAGTTCGAGTTGCCGCTCCTTGGCCGCGGCGCGATCGCGCTCAATCTCGAGATCCCGCTCCCTGGCCTCGGCGCGACGGCGTTCGATTTCGGCGCTCCGATGCTCCTCGACGGCGCGTTGTTCGCCAGCCTCGGCCCGCTCGACGTTTTCCAGGTAGGTCCGAAAGACCCGGCCGTCGGGTCCGTGCAGCTTGAGCGTGCCGGTCGACATGTCGAACCGAACCCCCAAGAGCGGGCTGGTCCAGTCCTCGACGCCGTCGATCGGCTCGAGCACGCCCTGCACCCGCCTCCAGCCGGCCAACTCCTCGTTGTCGGGGTCGTAAATGTAATACTCCTCGACCCCGTACGTTTCGTAGAACCGAAACTTCTCGGCCATCCGTCCCGGTCGATTGCCGGGCGAAAGCACCTCGAAGACGACCTGCGGAGGGATTCCACCCTCTTTCCATTGCAGATACGAGCGCCGATGCCCCTTGGGCCGACCGATGGCGACCATCGCGTCGGGCGCGGTGCACAGCCCGGGAACGCCCCGGACGGGATACCAGAGCAAATCGCCCGCCACGAAGACGTCCGGGCGATTGCGAAACGCCGCCTCCAACCCCCCCTTGATCGTCACGATCCACTCGAACTGGAGGGTGTTGTCGGCAATCGGCTCGCCATCGGACACGGGATACTCGATCAAATCGGGTTCGAGCTCTTGCTCGACGGAGCTCATGACCGTGATCCCCAGGACGACACGATTGGTATCGGTTCCGCTGGAACACATTATTGTCAGTGAATGGAACGTGGGCAAGGCGGCATGCTCGACCGCGTTAGCCAGTCCCTTTAGAAGATACGGTCCCTTTAGAAGATACGGAACTCGCCGCCACCGCAGAAGTGGGCGAAATCCTGAATCATTTCCCGTCCTTCCTCGTTGGCGTACCAAGGATCGGGCGCGGGAGCTCCCTCTGGAGCGCCTTGCAGCATGTTGAGAAGCCCGCCGACATCCTCCATCGACAGTCCCCTGGAAGCGAGGAGCTCCTCCATCGAGCCGGCCTCGCTCCCCGCCCTGGGTTTTCGCTTGCCCTTGGGCCGCGGCGGACCATCGTCGTCCGACGATACAATCTCAAAGTTGACTCCGCTCGCGAGCTCGGACAGCTTTTCGAGCGCCTCTTGCCTCTGCGATTGGGTGACGGGTTTACTCGGTGATTTCGCCTGAACGGGGATGCGCTGAAAGTCGTCCTTCAAGGCGTCTTCGAGCGCGGATGCGAGCGATTGGGCGTCCGGCGCGGTGATCAGTTGGCCGTCGTTCGTATGGTAACCGCCGTCCCAGACGGCCCGCTTCACTCCCTTGGGAGGGCTTGTTCCGAGGGGCTTCCAGCCGTAGAGCTCGGCGATTCCCAGCATCTCGGCCCAACCCATGTTCGAAACGCGTAAGCCATCGGACTTGCTCTCGAGATCGAATCCCATGGAATCTCCTCCGAACCAAGATCGCTCGAAGCCCAGGCGACTTGCTCCACT
Source organism: Planctomycetales bacterium (assembly GCA_027459775.1). GTDB lineage: Bacteria > Planctomycetota > Planctomycetia > Isosphaerales > Isosphaeraceae > JAKBAP01. The sequence goes on from DAIDHE010000025.1 coordinate 6,172, forward strand.
CGCTGATGATACTTGCCGTCTGATTGCATTACTAGAACGCCACCGACCGGTTCGCGAGGATTCCCAATGCCTTTCAATCGAGTGCTTGAGACGGCCTCGGGACGAGTGTTTTCGCTTGCGATCAATGCCGCGAGGGATCCAAGGGTCCGGCTTTTGCTGGTTCTCAGGCGCGATGGGCGTTAGACTGGAAAGGCGTGAACCTCGAACGCGGAGGTTGGGTCTCTGCCAGGGCGGGCCTTTTGGGGGCGTGCGTATCCATGCAACAGGTCAACCAGGTGGGTGGAATGCCGGATCAGAACATTGTGAATACTCCCCCAGCCCTGGAACCTACGCCCGAACCCGGCGTCCGGCCCAAGCGATCCGCGAGCGCGCGGGCCGTGCAGGACGAGACCCCGCGGCACGCGCTCGAGAGGCGTGAGCCAAAGCGGCAGGAAACGGCCCTCGAGCACGCCCAAATCTGCGCCCGCGTCGCCTCCGATAATCGCGCCAAGGACGTTCTCGTGCTCGACCTGCGGCGGGCCACGCCGCTGGTCGACTTCTTCGTGATCGCCACCGCCAGCGCACGCCGTCAAAGCCGCGCCATGGCCAGCGAGATCGATCACGAGATGAAAAAGATCGGCGAGGCGAAAATCGGCATGGAGGGCTATGAAGAAGGGCGCTGGACCTTGATCGATTACGGCGACTTCGTCGTCCACATCTTCTCGCCCGAGGATCGCGCCTTTTATGCACTCGAGGAAATCTGGGGCGACGCGCCCCAGGTCGAATGGCGCGAGCCGGCGGTCGAGCGCCAACCGGCCGCCCAGGATGCATGAGCGACTGATCCCGGCACCGGAGGCGATGCGGCGGCGTCATGAATGTTCTCGAGCGATTGCGGGCGATCATCGGAGCGGCCGCGCCCCCAGAGGCGGACCGGGCGGTCTTTGAACGCGCTGTCCGGCCCGCGGGCGACCCCCGCCACGGCGACTATCAGGCCAACGGCTGCATGGCGCTCGGAAAAGCGCTGGGGCGGCCGCCCCGAACGCTCGCCGCGGAACTCGCCACCCGGCTCGATCTCGAACCCTTGGCCGGCCCCGCCGAGCCCGCCGGTCCGGGATTCCTCAACATCCGCTTGCACGACGCCTTCATTGCCGCCGACCTCGGCCGCATGCTGCACGACGACCGCCTCGGGATCGAGCCGCCCGCCCGACCGGCGACCGTGGTCATCGATTTTTCGTCGCCCAACGTCGCCAAGCCGATGCATGTCGGCCATTTGCGTTCGACGATCATCGGCGCGAGCCTGGCGCGGATCCTGACAGGGCTTGGCCATAGGGTGGTCCGCGACAACCACCTGGGCGACTGGGGCTCACAGTTCGGCATGATCCTCTGGGGCTGGAAGACCGCCCGCGATCAGGCCGCCTACGACGCCAATCCCGTGGCCGAGCTCGCCCGGCTGTACCGGCTGGCCCAGGACCGGATCAAGGCCGGTGACGCGGCCGTCGAGGACGCGGCCCGCGCCGAGACCGCCAAGCTTCACTCGGGCGACCCCGAAAACCGCGCCCTTTGGCAGGCCTTCATGCCCCACGCACTCCAGGCGCTCGCCGGTCTCTACGACCGCCTGGGGATCGCATTCGACGTCCAGCTTGGCGAGAGCTTTTACGACGACCGCCTGGCCGCGGTCGTCGACGACCTGACCGCGAAAGGTCTCGCCGTGCCCAGCGAGGGGGCGATGGTGGTCTTTGTCGAGGGGACGGAAGCGCCCTTCATCGTCCGCAAGACCGACGGCGCGTTTACCTATGCGACGACCGACCTGGCCACGATCGCCTATCGCGTTCAGGAATGGCGGCCCGATCAGATTCTCTACGTGGTCGACCATCGCCAGGGCGATCATTTCAAGCAGCTCTTCGAGGTCGCGCGCAAGTGGGGTTATCGCGATGTCGAGCTCGCGCACATCGCGTTTGGCACGATCCTGGGCCCGGATCGGCGGCCGTTCAAGACCCGCGACGGCGATGTGGTGGGGCTGGAATCGCTGCTGGACGAGGCCATCGCCCGGGCGCGGCGAATCGTGGACGAGAACAGCCCCGAGCTCGACCCCGCCGAGCGCGAACGCGTGGCCGAGGTCGTCGGCGTGGGGGCGGTCAAATACGCCGATCTCTCGCAGAACCGGATCAGCGATTACGTGTTCGACTGGAACAAGATGATGGCCATGAACGGCAACACGGCCACCTATTTGCAATACGCCTACGCCCGGATCCAGAGCATCTTTCGCAAGGGCGAGACCACCCCGGCCGCGGTCCGCGAGCGGCCGCCGGCGATCGTGCTTTCGCACCCCGCCGAGCGCGGGCTGGGCGCGCGGCTCTTGCGCCTGCCCGAGGTGCTCGAGCTGGCCGCCGCCGAGCGCAAGCCCAACATCCTCACCGACCATCTTTTCGACCTGGCCAACGCGTTCAGCACGTTCTTCGAGGGCTGCCCGGTGCTCAAGGCCGACTCGCCCGAGCGCAGGCAAAGCCGGCTCGCGCTCTGCGACCTGACCGCGCGGACCTTGCAATATGGGCTCGAAATGCTTGGAATCGATGTAGTCGACCGCATGTAGCGCCGCGGTTCCTCACGCCGCGGGCGAGCCTCGCGCCCGCAACCTCAGCCTGACGACCGGTTCCCAGACCCAACCCCGAGGATGACTATCGTGATCGGGTCCAACGCCACGCGAATCCGTACCCTCGCCCTCAAGTCCGCTCCGTTATTGGCCTTGCTGGCGCTCCTGGCCGGCGTTCGCGCCCTGCCAGCGCCCCCCGACCAGCCGCGAACCACCCCGAAAAAAGACCACGATCGCGATTTCAGCGACCAGCCGCATCGGTCGCCGATCGCACTCGCGGTCTCGGCCGACGGGGCGCGGATTCTGGTCGCCAATCAGACCTCGGGCTCGACGACGCTCATCGACGCGAAATCCGCGCGGGTGCTCGATGAGATCAAGACGGGCGACAGGCCGGCGGGGGTCGCGATCTCGCGCGACGGCCTGCGCGGGGTGGTCGCCCACTGGTACGGCGGCGACGTCGCGATCCTGACGCTGAAGGGCGACAAGCTCGCCGTCACGGGCCGAACGGCCGTCGGCCCCGAGCCACGCGGGGTGGCCATGACGCCCGACGGCAAGACCGCCTATGTCACCGTGGGCGTGGCAAACGAGGTCGTCCGCGTCGATCTCGAAACCCGGAAGGTCACCGGCCGGCTCACGGTCGGGCGCGAGCCGCGGGGGATCGCGCTTTCGACCGACGGATCGCGGCTGCTGATCGGAAACGCGCGTGGGCAAAGCGTCTCGATCCTCGACGCCAGGGCGTGGAAGGTCGTGAAAACGCTCGAAATCGACGGCGACAACCTGCGCCAGGTCGCGATTTCGGCCGACGGCAAGCAGGGCTACATCGCGAACATGAAGAACCGCCGCTTCCCCACGACCCGCGGCAACATCGACCTGGGCTGGGTGCTGGGCCAGCGGCTCACGCGGGTCGACCTGGCCGGCCCCGACAACTTCGACACGCTGTCGCTCGACACCCAGGGCAAGGCGGCCTCCGACGCCCACGGCGTCGCGGTGAGCGGCGACGGCCGCATCATCGCCGTGTCGTGCGGCGGTACTCATGAAGTCATGTTCTTTCGCACCGACCTCAAGCGCCTGCCCTGGCGATCCAACAGCTCGCGCGACCTGATCTCGCCCGAGCTCTTGCACAAGGACGGGCGCTACCAGCGGCTCACGCTCGGCGGCCGGCCGACCGAAATCGTCTTTGGACCCGATTCCAGAACCCTTTACGTCGCCAATTACCTCGCCGACGCCGTCCAGGTGGTCGACGCCGAATCCGCTCGACTGATCGAGACCATCCCCCTGGGCGGGCCGAGGGCGCTCTCGCTTGCGCGCAGGGGCGAGATCTTGTTTCACGCCGCCGAGCGATCGTTCAACCAGTGGTATAGCTGCAACACCTGCCATTCCGACGGGCACACCAACGGCCTCGATTTCGACACCCTGAACGACGGCTGGCAGGATCTGAGCACGTTTCATCAAAAGAGCCGCAAGAAGGTTCCGACCCTCAGACGCGTCACCAAGACTGGGCCCTGGACGTGGCACGGCTGGCAGACGAGCCTCGACGACGCGATGGTCGAGTCGTTCACCAAGAGCATGCAGGGGCCGCGGGCATCGAGCGACGACGTGAAGGCGCTCATCGCCTATCTGGACACGCTCGATTATCCGCCCAATCCGTATCTCGAGAAGGACGGCGGTCTGTCGCTGGCCGCCAGCCGCGGGCGGGCAGTCTATCGCTCGCCCAAGGCCGCCTGCAACACCTGCCACGGCGGCCCCGAAACCACCGACGGCAAGATCCACGAAGTCGGCCTCGAAATCCCCCAGGACCGCTACCAGGGCTACAATCCCCCCTCGCTCCGCGGCCTCTACGACAAAGACCCCTACCTCCACGACGGCCGCTCGAAGACCCTCCGCGAAACCTTGACCGGCGACCACTCCGCCGACAAGGTCACCGGCCTGGGCGAGCTCTCGAAAGAAGAACTCGACGACCTGATCGCCTACCTGATGACCCTGTGACGCACCGGCGGTTCACTCGTGATCTCGGCGACCGCCCAGAACGCCGAGCTGAACCAGGTCATCGATCAAGGTCAAGACGCCCGTGAGCGCGGCCGCCACATAGGTCCAGGCGGCCGCGTCGAGCACGCGCGCGACGACCTGGTCTTCCTCGGGGCCCATGAGCCCCGCCGACTCGAGCAGCCGCCGCCCGCGGCGGCTGGCGTCGAACTCGACGGGCAGGTTCACGAGCTGAAACGCCACCACGACCGAGAACAAGATCACGCCCCAGAGAATCAGTCGAGCCATGCCGAGCAAGAGCCCGGCCGTGATGAGCAACCAGAAGACCCTCGAGCCCAGTCCGGCCAGGGGGACGATCAGGTTGCGAACGACGAGCGCAGGGTATCCCGAGGCGTCCTGGACCGCATGGCCGGCCTCGTGGGCGGCCACGCCAAGAGCAGACAGCGACCGCCCCGAATAGACCGCGTGCGAAAGCCGCAGCACCTTGCCCTGGGGGTCGTAGTGGTCGGAAAGATCGCCGGCGGCCGGCTCGACGGCCACCCCTGTCAGGCCCGCTTCGCGCATGACCAGCACGGCCGCTTGAGCGCCCGTCACCCCCGCCGCGCTGGGAACCCGCGCACCGGCCGCGTAGGCCCGCATGATCCGCCCCTGAGCCCACAGCGTGAGCAGCATCGCGGGCAATAAATAGAGAAAGTAATCGATCGTCGCCAGGAACATCAAAGCATCCTCTCGCGTCAGTTGCTTGGTCGCGGCCCGTCCATCTCGAGCCTACGTTTCCACTGGCGCTCGAGCTCGATCGCGCGCGCCCGGCATTCAGCCGCGGATCGGGCGCATGCCAGGACCGTCAAGACCGGCTCGCCGCTCTGAAAGACCGTCCCGGCGGCCGGCACGTCGGCGATCGTGGCCGGCCGGTTTGAGCCCAGCGGTTGGTATTCCGTTCGATCGATCACCGGGGCGACCAGCCGTCGTGAAGCGTACACGATCCGCTTGGCGACGACGATCTTCGGTTCCGTGATCGGGAAAACCCCGGGCTCGGGGAGCGTCCCGGCCTCGCACGCGCGGCGGTGATGAGGCAAGAGCGCCACCCCCGTCGCGAGCTCGTGAATCTCGATCGAGGCCGTGTAGCGTGGGTTGATCTCGAGCGGCCAGGGGACGCCCTGGGCCAGCATGAAGTCGACCCCAAACCAGCCGGGAATGGCAAAGCTCCGCGCTAAGACATCGCCGACCGCCGCCAATCGAGCGGCCAGCCGGGGCCCGATCGCGAGCGGCCCCAGGCTCCCGCGATAGCGAAACGGAAGTCCCGGAGCGCCCATCCATTGCCGGCTCGCTCCGACGAGCGCCGCCCGATCGCCCGCGCCGACATAAATCGCTGTGATCAAGCGCCCAGCGATCCGTTTCTGGTAGTAAAAACCCTGGCCGGGCGATTCCTTCTCATCGACCAGGGGCGCGATCTCTCGCCCGCCCCCGGAGGCGAGCGGTTTCACGAGCCAGCTCCCATCGCGCGGCAGACCCTCGGGCGACGGACGCACGCGGGGGTGGGCGATGCCCGCTTGCTCAAAAGCGCGCGCGACCAGGAACGGGTCGCGCACGCGCTCGAG
>DAIDHE010000204.1 GCA_027459775.1 Planctomycetales bacterium
GGGGATGAACATCCCGTAAATTGCCATCAGCACGACCATCCCGAAGACTCCGTTCTTCACCGACGCGACGACGCCGGTCACGTCATGGTGGCGCAGGAGCTCGAGATTCACGACGTACTGGTTGAAGGCCATGAGGAGCACCAGGCTCCCGAACAGGGTGTACTCAGCGGCCCGCACCTGGTACCGGGTCAGGTCGACCCGACTCAGGAGGAGACCCGCGACCGTTGCCGCGATGGCGCACCGCAGGCCAAGAGTCGTCCAGGCGACCCACGCGACGCCCCCGAGCTCGATGCCGAACAAACTCCAGACGAAGAAGACGCCGAAGGTCAGGGCGATGAAGAGCGCGGCCGCGCCGAGTCGGCTGCGCCGCAGAGACCCGAGCTCGCCCGCGAGGCTCGCCAGGCTCTCTTCCACCATCGCCACGGGCGGATTCCAACCCGCGGACCCGGACGCTGCCCCGGGCGCGGCCAGTTCCAGCATCATCGTGGGTTCCAGCTCGATCACGTCGGCGTTCGGCAGTTCGTCGGTCGTGGACATGGCGCGGTCTCGAAGTTGGGTCTCGTCGGTCGGATTCGGTTCGTGTGGAATGGGGTCAAGGTTGTTCCCGCGACCCGCTTGGAGGCTTGGCCTTGTCCGTGAGTCCCTTGAGCCTGTCCTGGGCTTGCGCGCCGAGTTTCTCGACGTCGATGCGCTTGGCCTTCTCGACGTACTTTGCCAGCTCTTGCTCCGTGTCGGTCTTGAACGTCTCGGCGCCGGAGCGCATCCGCTCGGCGATGCTCCCCTTGACCGACGCACCACCAGAGAGCCAGGGGATAAAGGTGAACGCCAGGATCACCACGCCGATCGTGACGACCGGGTCGATCACCCGCCCGAGCGGCTTCTTCATCATCTTCAGGTTGAGCCCGTCGCGGAACGGGACGATGGCCAGGTTGGCACCCCCGGCGACCAACCGCCCGACGTTGAGCAGGACCACCACGGTCGCCCCAGCCAGCGCCATCGGACGGTTCCGGACCGCGGTGCCGAGCAAGAAGATCATGATGAATGGGATGGAGATCAGATAGCCGGCCTGATTGATCTTGCGGAAGAGCTTCTGGACCTTGCCAAGCTGCCCCCTCCAGGCCCTCACGACGACGTTGTCCTGCACTTTCACCCGGCCGCGCGACTCGCGCACCGGCTTGGCCAGGACATAGGGCTTGGAATCCTCGGCGTCATCCAGCGGAGACGGCTTGGATTCCCGCTTCACCCGGTCGAGCGTGATCGGCGCCAGAGCAACCTGGCTGACCCCGGCCTTGAGCCAGGATCCGATCGAGGAGCCTCCCGCGCCCGCGGCGGCGCCCGTTCCGACGCCCGCCGCGGCCAGCGCGGGCGTTGCAACCATTGAGGCGAGATGCTCGGCCGGGGGAATCGACATGAACTGGCCGCATCTTTTGCAACGACCTTTCTTCCCGGCCATCCGCGGGTCAACCTCGAATCGGGCGCCGCAACTCTGGCAGAAAAAAACGATTCCCATCGGCCCCTTCCCTTCGTCGCGACACAGGACTCGGTCGCCCCCAACTCGCCGAGCCACCCCAGGCGCGGAACCCCAGACGCCGCGCCCAGGATCGGATCAAACGTCCCCACCCACCCGCCTCAAAACAAGACGAGCAGGATGCCCAATAAAAGCAGGGTCCAGAAGATGACGCCTTCGTCGAATTTTGCCATCAGCCAGAAATAGAGCGTGGACAGGAGAAACGTCTCGCCCAGCCAGGCGATCCAGGGCGATACGCCCACATTCTGGGCCACGCGGTTCTGCCACGGCGCCCAGATGATGTTCTGCCAGCTCACCAGGAACACGAAACTGAGAAACGCGACGCCAGCCGTGTACAGGATTCCCAGGAAGAGCCAATGGTCCTTCAGAAGGTCGAACTTGACCTGGGAGCGCACCAGGCTGAAAAAGAATACCGCCTTGATAACCATATAATATGACAAAACAGAAATAAACATACGTCGTTTTCTAAAAGGCGAAGGGTATCCGGCGGATTGCTCGCGCCGCGATCGGATTCGTCATACCCGGAATTCGCAGACTCAGGATCCCAGCATGGCGTTCGAGCGTGGCCGCGTGCGAACAACACCGCGCCGGCTCAGGGAGAGACGAAGGAAAAGCCCCCGTGGGGCCGTCGTGACGCCACGGGAAAGGATCATCCCGCGCGTCGGAGCGCGGGTCAAGGGGGCACGCCCAAGAGCCCGCCAACAGGGGATGCCGCATGGGAAGACACACGGGGAACGTCGCGCGGGGCGCGCCAGCTGGGAGAGGGCGGGCTCATGAGGCGCGGCAGGAGCGTTGACAAGATTCCTCGTCCAGACCTAATGTCGTCATGCGGACGAGGTCAAGCGCGCAATCGGTTCCGCGCGGGGAATCCGTCTGGAACTTCACATGGTTTCTGGACGACTATCCAGACGAACGCTGGGCGGGGAGTACGAATGATGCGGCTGGGGATCTTCGGGGGGACGTTCGACCCGATCCACCTGGGGCATCTGGTGCTCGCCGAGCAGTGCCGCGAGGCATGCGCTCTCGATCGGCTGCTGTTCGTGGCGGCGGGCTCGCCGCCGCACAAGCAGGGAGAACGGACGGCCGTTTCGCATCGTCTGGAGATGGCCCGGATCGCCGTCGCGGGCAACCCCGCCTTCGTCGTCTCGGACATGGAGGCCGTCCGCCCGGGCCCGCATTACAGCGTCGAGACCCTCGAGACGCTCACTCGCGAACATCCCGGCGACGACCTGTATTTCCTGATCGGCGCGGACAGTCTGGCCGACTTGCCGGGCTGGCGCGAGCCCGAGCGGATCGCGAGCCTGGCCACCATCGTGGTCGTCAATCGACCCGGCGGCGTGGTCGTCGACCAGGCGTCGATCCCCGACCTGGGTACGAGCGCGCGAGGCGTGGTGGTCGTCGCCATCCCTCCCATCGGCATCGCCTCAAGCGACATCCGCCAGCGCGTGGCGGCCGGACGAAGCATCCGCTATCTGGTTCCTCGAGGAGTCGAGGCCTATATCGAATCGCACGGGCTCTATCGGGCGTGAGCCTGCGCTCCATCACGGAACCAGTTCTCGAGCTTTTTCGGCTTTTCTACGCCTGGGCGATCGCTCGAGCCGCCGCGTGGTCGACGAGCCAGGTCGTCCGGGGCGCGGCATAGGTCAAGAGCGACGCTGGAACCTGAGCCGTCACGGGGCCCAGAAGGGCGGCGGCGACGGCCTCGGCCTTGTGCGCTCCGGTCGCCAGCATGATGATCGAGCGCGCAGCCAGGATCGTCGCGATCCCCAGCGTGAGCGCCCGCGGTATCACACGATCCATTCCGCCAAATTCGGCCACGGCGTCGGCCCTGGTCGTCGGGTGCAATTCCACCAGCCGCGTGCCCAGCGTGATCGCGCGCTCCGGGGTCAGGTCGCAAGGCTCGTTGAAGCCAATGTGGCCGTTGCGGCCGATGCCCAAAAGCTGGGCGTCCAGACCCCCGTCGGCCTCGATCGAACGCTCGAACAAGGCGGCGTGGGCCTCGGTCAAGCTCTCGGTGATCGTGCCATCAAGGACGTGCGCGCGATTGGACGCGAGGTCGACATGGCGAAAGAAATGCTCATACATATACGAATGGTAGCTTCGGGGGTCGTTGGCGGCGATGGGGTAGTATTCGTCGAGGTTATAGGTCGAGACGTCGCGAAACGAGAGAGCGCCCGTCCGATGGCGCTCGACCAGGTGGGCGTAGACCCGTTTGGGGGTCGAGCCGGTGGCCAATCCCAGGACGGCCTTGCCCCGTTTGGCGCGGGCGTCGACCACGATTTGCTCGATGAGCAGGGCGGCGGCGATCGAGGCGGCCTCGGGGTCGGGATAGACTTTGACATCCATTCCCGAAAGAAAGAGCGTCCGCGACGGAGGGGTCTTCAAACCGAGACTCCTGAGCTGGAAAGCCGGGGTGGGACGGACCTGGTCAGACCGGGGCGGCCGCGCTCACGGCGTGGCCCTCCGGGGCGCTTGGGATCGAAACTCGGCCGTTCAGGATGCCGAGCGCGAGCTGGATCGGGTCGGGCGGGTATGACGCCGTTCGCTCGGGGTCATAGGCCTCGATCTAGAAGAGCTCGACGCCGACGAAGCGCTCGTCGGTGCGGTGCGCCCGGCCGGCCAGGCTGTGGCCCTCGGCCCATTCCCGGGTCAGGGCGGCGTAGGCCCGGCCCAGATGCGAGCAAAACTTGGTGTAATCGGTGAGCAAGACCTGCGAGGCGTGACAGTGAATGGCCCATTCCTTGGTGCGTTCCGCTTCGCCATCGTAGGCCAGATAGGCGTTGGGCTGGGGGAGCGGCCCCCAGGGGGTCCAGCCGGTCAGGACGAGGCAATCGGCCAGGCGGGCGCCGACCAGACCGATCGCGGCCAGGGCGCGGGTGACTCGATGGGCCACGTGAGCATCGTTGGCCGGGGGCACGATGACCGCGCCCGGCCTGCGAGCGGCGAACCACGAGACCACCTTGTCGACATCGGCCGCCGTGGGCTGATAGCCGGGCATGTGATAGGCCTCGAGCTCCCAGCACACCGACTCGGCCCCCAGCACGTTGCACTCGAGCCGGAACTCGGCCTCGCGCACGGTGACCTTTTTCTCGGTGTTGAGCCAGGGGGCGGCCACGTTCCGCTCGCCGGCGAACACCAGCACCTCGACCACCGGCATTCCCAGCCGGACCGCGTATTCGTGCAAGAGACACGCCGCCGTGATCGCGCCATCGTCGGCGTGCGGGCACAAAATCACCAGCGGCCGGTCGGGCGAAAGCGCGGGCCGAAGCGCCTCGCGCACGTCGACCAACTGCCCGTGTGGGCCGCACCCCCGCACCGTTTCCAGGAGCCGATCGAAAGCGGGATGCCAGTGAACGGATTTCTCAACGGATCGAAAGCTCATGAAAGCCAACATATCCCGCGAACGAGACTCAGAATGAATAGGGAACGCACGGCGACCGCGCCGCGCGACTCGATCCTTGTTCCAGGCCCAACCTTTCGGCTCTTACGTATCTTGAAGCCAAGAACGTCCGGCGTCAACGGCAGCGCCGCTTTCTCGATCGCGCCGGGCGAGCATCACGAACAGCCCGTCTCGACACGAGACGTGAACCCCGCCCTGAGAAACCGCTCGAGCTCAGCGCTTCATTCCACCCTTGGATCGCGATCACCGGCCCATCCCGAACCCAGCTTTTTGGTCTCGCGCCTTGCCGTGCGATTCGCGTCGATGCGATTCGCTCGCGCGCTTTTCGCATAGACTAATGTACAACTATTTATAACTAGGGCGATTTTCGCCCGAGGCCCAATCCTGACTTTTCGCGGTGACAGAGTCTGAGTCCCGTTCCCGGCGGTCGGGCGCCGGCGCGTTCGAGATAGGCTTCTCGGACGCCGCTCAGCTTGCGTTCGACGGTGCGGATCGCCAGGCCGGCCCGCTCCGAGATTTGCTCGAACGTGTGTTGGTCGAGACGCATGCGGACGATCTCGGTCACGAGCGGGCTGTCCAGTTGGTCGGGGAGCGCCTCGATCTCGAGCTTGGCGAGTGCCAGGTCTTCGGGTCCGGGGGTTTGGTCGGCGAGTTGTTCGAGGATCACAGCGCCGACCTGGCGGAGCATGGTCGGGAGTTCCTCGATCGTTCCGCTGACGATGATGACGCTTCGCGCTCGTCCTGGCCCGCCGCGTTTGAGTGCGCGGGCGCCGCGTTCGAGGTCCGAGAGTTCTTGGCGGCGCCGGTCGAGGAATGCTTTCCAGAACCGGGTCGAGTCGCTCATCGAGCCCACCCGGCCTTCGCGCGCGTCCGAAAGCAGTCGCAACAGCGTTCCGGACACGGCGTCGTCGGCCTCGACGAGGACGCCTTGCACACGATAGCGCCGACTGAGCCGCCGCGCCGTCGCCAGCATGATCCCGTGGTAGCGCCTCACGATCTCGTCGAGCGCCTCGACTCGCCCGGCCGCGAATTCCTCGACGAAGAAGCTGCTCTTGTCCTCGGGGGACGGCTCGGGGTCGTCGGATGACGCCTTCGAATCGCGCGCCTCGATCCACCGCCGCAAGAACTTGGGCAGCATGTCACGGTCCCCATTCGCACAAGGGGTCCAGGTTCGTCGTTTGGCAAGGAATCGGCCGCCAGCTCACGCCACTCGCCCGGAGGCTCGTGCGTGACCTTGTCGCTTGATTCTGGCGTCCGCCGTCGTGTTGAGGAGTGATGCCGCCCCCGTGGCGACTTCCGTCGAAAACAGCCCCTGTTTCAATCGCCCGTTGAATCGATATCACCCAATCTGCTCTGGAATTGAGGACTGCCCCCCTCCCGCCCCTTTGGTCGCGTGCTGGATCTGTCCATATTGCTTAATTTCTCCAAAATTCCCAGTCTGTACCGGAAATGAGCGATGCCCCCCTGTACGACCCGACGCTACGACCCCTAACGCCTTCTTTCCCAAAATGCGTAATTTCACGGAAACACCCAGTCTGCGCCGGAATTTAGGAATGTCCCCTGGTATGTGGCAATCTTGAGAGAGGAATCTTCTCTCCCGCGCCCGCCCAGACAACCTTGTGAGAATCGGGCTTTCACTCACCCCATTCTCAGAGGCTGTTTATCATGGCGACCAAGACGCTTCGTCGTCCTTCGCGACGGCCCCACGAAATCCACAAGCCCAACGGCTCGGTCCATCCCCGCATTCAGCAGGTCGGACCCGAGCGCTTCGGCATCGTCTCCGTCGACTGCGCCAAGGCGCGATCCAAATGGATGCTCGCCGACTTTTACGGGAACGTCCTCGTCAGGCCGACCCAACTCAACCACGTCAAGTCCGCCCTCCGGGCCGCCGTGGAGCGGATCCGAGAGGCCGCCGCCAAGCACCAGATCCTCGACCTGATCGTCGTCGTCGAGCGCACCGGCCGCTATCACAACGCCGTCCGACACCCCTTTGTCGCCATGGGCCTTGAGGTCCGCGTCGTCCATCCCTACGCCACCAAACAATTCCGGCAGCCCGCCGACCCCGGCAACAAGACCGACGACACCGACCTCTCCGCCATCCATCGCGCCGCCGTCAACGGCTTCGGCCTCGTGCAGTCGCCGCCGGACTCGATCCACGACCAGCTCAAGATCCTGGCCAGGCACCGCCGCGATCTCGTCCGCAAGGGCACCACGCTTCGATGCCAAATCCGCGAAAAGCTGAATGTGTTCATGCCAGGATTCGAAACCTGCTTCGCCGACCCCTTCAACGGCGACGTCGCGACGACTCTGGCACGCCGTCTGGGCTCGCCCCGGGCGGTTCGCGAGGCCGGCGTCGTCGGCCTCGAACGGATTCTCCGCGACGTCGGCGTCGGGTTCCAGAATCGCACCCTCGCTCGGATCGCGGCCTGGGCCGAGGACGCCCCCGATCCCCCGGACGAGGCTTCAACCGAGCAACGCACCGCGATCGAATTGGACGACGATCGCCGGGGAAAACTCCGGCAAATCGCCCCGCTCGAGTCGGACCTGGCCGAACTCCTGGCCCAGACGCCCTACATCCTCCTGCTGAGCGTCCCGGGCATCAACGTCGTGTCGGCCGCCGAATTCGCCGGCGAGATGGGACCGATCGGCCGCTACGCCACGAGCCGTTCGATCATCCGCCGCGCGGGGCTGGTTCCGTCGCGCTACCAGAGCGACCAAGTGGATCGCAAGGACGGCCCCCTGATCCGCCAAGCCAACCACGACCTCCGGCAGGCGATCCTCATGATCGCCGACAACCTGATGTCGTGCAACGACTACTTCCGAGGCCTGTCGAAAGAGTGGCGCGAGGCCGGGAAGGATCCGAGGCATTCTCACGTGAAGGTCGCGGGACGCTTTTGTCGGATCGCGTACCAGATGGTGGCGGGCGGCCAGGTGTTCCGGCATCCGTTCTGCCGGCGTCGGGATTACATCCTGAACAAGCTGATCAAATTCCACTGTGAACATGTCACCCCCGTCGTCCAGGCGCAGGCGACCCTGGCAAACGCGGTGGGGCGGCTTCCCCAGGCCGAGCATGTCGCCGAGGCGACGTCCCTGGCCGGGGAGTTGGAGTCGGCGGGCCGCAAGCGAGGTCGCGGGCCTCGCCTGATCGGCGAACTGCTTCCCGTGGTGCTTTTGCGACTGGGGGTGAATCTTGTAGAATCAACGTCGTCAGGGGAGGAGGTTCCTCGCTAGCCGGATCGGGCCTGGGGCCGAACAACGTCGACTGTCCCCAAGGCGAAAAGCCGAAGATAAGCGTGGCGCTCTGTCCGATCACCAACGCCTGATAAGGCGGTGTGGGGTCACTCCCCTGATATACCAGTATGGCGAGACCGTGATCACAACCAAGGATAGAGGTGGCCCTTGGCCTCCCGGCGCGACGTCCTAATCCTTTAAGAGCCAACCTTGAGTTGGTCCGTGGAAGGTATGCGCATCATTTCCCGGCCCAGTTACCACATGGCGGTCTTAACGCCTTCCGAGTTTAGTCCACCCAACGATCTTCAAGGCCAACTGAATTGTCGGGAGGCGGTTTTGAGGCCGGCCCTAGAAACAGTCCCCCAATACGATCGTTCACCCACGAGAAAAACACAATGGCACCGATAGTAGCGAAGATATCGATCAGAATAAAAAAGGACCCGCGTGCTCCTGAATGAGTTCGCCAGGCATCCCATACCATTAGGGTGAGGAAGCCAAAACAACACCAGAGGAGCAACCATCTAAGGAGGAAAAGCGGTCCCATGAGACGCATTCCCATCGAGACTGTGAGAGTCTGTGTGATCAGAACGAGCACCACCAGGCTTGCCAGCCTCCATCCCTGCACAAGTCCCACTTCTTCCAACAGTCTTCCCAGTAGGAGAGACGAGGCGAGAATCAGCACGGCGGCAGGGTTTAGCACGCGGCGTTTTACCACTTGGTCTCTCGCCTTGTTTGATAATGGATTCGGGCTGACTTGCCATAGGCTGCGGCCTGCCTGATGCAGCAGTAAGCATGTGCCCACAATCTTGGGTTTCGGACGCCTGTTTGAGGAACAGCAGACGCCTTAGAATTATAGATGTGGACCCCTGAACGGCCCCTGGGGGGGATGCCGTATTAGTCCGGGGCCTAGACGAATGGGAGGCCGAGTTTTTGCCCAAACGGGTGGCCCACCTACGCGAGAGACCGTGCCCTGACACGCTCCGGCAAGTCCTCCCTTCACTGCGGCCTCCCCGAGGTCATCGACGCCCCACGTGACCGCTGCTCCCGAAACTCCCCCTATAACGCCCACCAAGCCGACTAGCCCCAGAACGGGAAGGGTGACGGGGGCCGAGGCAATGGCCGATCCCCCAATGAGGATCGACACGCCGAGATAAGCACCCATGGCCCCGAGACCGCCGAATGTGGTTCCGGTCAGCGTTCCGAGCCAATCCTCCCCGCCTGGATCGTTCGCAGTCGTCGCCCCATTCCCCACGTATCGATACAAATTCACATCCCCCGCCGCGAAGCTCAGCGGATCTTGCGTCGTCCAGCGGCCGGTGCCGGGGTTCTGCGATCGCATCACCGCCAAGTTCAGGCCGGCCAGCGCGTCGCGCTCGAGGCCCGCGAAGCCCATCATGCGGTCGCCGACCGACGGATTCGTCTCGGCCAGAACCACGCCGAAGGCGCTGAAGTCGACGTGGTCGATGATGTTGCCCGAATTGTCAATGAGATTGCCCACCGTCCCAAGACGGTCGGCCAGATACCACGATACCGTCCCCGACGCCGTCTGGCGAGAGAGTACTCCCATCGGC
>DAIDHE010000218.1 GCA_027459775.1 Planctomycetales bacterium
CTAACGCTTCGGCGTTTCATCGACGCCCTGGGCAAGGACGGGCTCGACGACCTGCCCCCCTTGCGTGATATCGCTCGGTTGGGGTCGGGCTAGCCGGACCGACGGCGATTGGGCGACGGGGTCGCCCCCGGGAAACAACTGGCCGAGCAAGTTCGCGGGCGTGATTCCCGCCGGCGCGGTCGCGGCCGGCGCGGGCTGGCTCGCGGGCGGCCTGGCCGGGACGCCGGCCACGGGCGCGGACTGCGTAGCGGGGGCGGCAGCCTGGGGTGAAGGTGCCGCCGTCGATGGGGCCTGGGGCGACGGCTGCGCAGTCTTCTTGCAGCTCGGGCAGGTGCAGCAAGAGCAGCATCCAAAGCCCCGGCCAAGCCCTCGGCCCAGATCCTTGCACTTTTGCAGGAAGGCCATCGTGTACATGCCAGGCTGCCAGTGGTTGTGCTCGTGCACGTGCGCTGTCGCGGTCGCTTGGGGCGACGCGATCGGGGCGGCCTCCCGAGGAGCGGCGGCCGGCATGGTTTTCTGAGGAGCGGCGGCCGGCATCGTCTTCCGAGGCGCGGCGGCCGGTTGCTGGGCGGCGGCGTAGTAGGCGGCCGGGAACTGAACGGGCGGGAACTGAGGCGAAGCGTAGACCGTGGGTTTGGCGTGCGTCCCGGGCCATTTGAAGAACGATTCGCGATGCGAGTGGGCGGGAGGAGGCGTTTGCTCGGTCGCTCGCGTTTCCTAGAGCGATGCGGTGGGCGTGCTCGCGGCGGTGGGCGGTTGGGCCGGCGCTGCCGGGGGAACAGCCGGCGCTGCGGGCGGAGGAGCTGCCGTGGGAACGGCCGGGGCGGGCGGAGGCGCGGAAATGGGCTCTTCCGCGGGCTTCGGTGCGGGTTTGTTGGCGGTGGTCTGAGGAGGCTCGTCCGGTGCGATCGAAGGGGGCGGCCCCGTCGGTGCCAGGGGTTTGGCGCTCGTGACCGGGGGCGCTGGCGGCGCGGCCGGTTGGGGGTTCATGGCTGGGGGCGCGGGCGGTGCCAGGGGCTTGGTGTTCGTGACCGGGGGCGGGGGTGGTACCGCGGGTTTCGTGACCGGGGGCGCGGGCGGCGTCGCGGGCTTGGCGGGCGCCTGGCCGGTGGTTTGCGCGAGGGTCGGCTCAGGTGCTGGTTGGGCCGAAAGCTCTTCGTCGGTCAAAAGCGCGGGGGGCGTGACCGGCTCGGACTCCCCGGATGGCCCCGGGACGGCCACGACGCCTCGCCCCGGCGGCAAGGCATCACCCGCGTGCCCGGTCGACGCCAGGCGCGGGGCGGCGTCGACGGCGCGGACGACCGGCGCCGAGTGATCGGGAACCGAGGCAGGCAGGCTACTGTTCACGCTCGACGCCGACAGGTCGCGCGGCAACAGCGAATCATCGCCCATGGCCGCGCTCTGAACGCTCGAGGGTTCGCTGGCAGACTCGTCCGCGCTGGCCTGGCGGGCGTTCACGTCGAGCTCGACGTCGCCCGCCGGCTCGGGAAGGCCGTGAGCTTTCGGCCGCCGCGATCGCGACGACATGTGGACCGGGGACTCGGTCTCGGCCGCGTCGTTCTCCTGGAACGGGGACATGAGGCGATGGGTCGAGGCATCGGCTGGTTGGCGGCGCGACCAGGGAAAAAAGCGGAACAGGCCGGTCGAACGCGGCTCGGGCCAGACACTTTCATAGCGCTCGGGCGGGGCTTGGTTTTCGACGCGGTTGGTCTCGGCGGCTTGTTCGGGAGGCGTGCTCGCCGGTCGGGGGCTTCGCCACCAGGAAAAGAGTCCTGGCGAGGCCGCGCGCGGCTGGTCTTCACCCGTGCTGGGCGTGCCGAACCATTCCCGCTGTTGAAAGCCCGCGCAGCCTGGCAAAACCGCCAGAAGCGCGATCCCGATCAGACCCAGCCAGGGCGGCCGTCTCATGGCGTATCCTCCCGCCGCGTTCTTCGTGCGTCCGTGAACCCGGGCCTGCCGACTGCTCCGAGCCGTGGCCCCACGGTGTCATGATCGGCGTCGCCTCGACCAACCTCTCGCGGATTCCATCGGCTGGCCGCGCGCCGTCGCGATACAATTCCTACCTTGAGGAAAAACTTTCCATTTGCCACCTTCGGCACAATGTGAACAATGAGGGCGATCGGTCCGGTCTTGAGTCCTTTTTCCAGTGGCTCTCCCCCTGGAATCAATCCGGACCAAGGGTCGTGCGAGGCATACACGATGATCGATTCGGAAGCCGCCGAGCGGTTCATGAATGCGCCCTGGCTGGGCGACGTCTCCGCCGAATGCAAGCGCGCGATCGCCGCCGCTCTCGACGAGGGCCGCGCCACCGCCGGGGCCGTCTTGCTCGAGCAGGGTCAGCCCAACGACCACCTGACCTTCCTGATCGAGGGCAAGGCCGATCTCGAGCGATCCATCGGCCACGGACGCCGTGAGCTCATCACCGTTCTTTCGGCCCCGGCGGTGTTCGGAACCACCTCGTTCTTTCAGCCAAAGCCCCCGACGGCCACCGTCCGGGCCGTCACCGACGTCTGGATGCTCACGCTCTATCACCCGGCCCATGAACGGCTTCGGCTCGAAAACCCCCGCGCGGCCGAATCCCTCGCCGTGGCCGTCGTGCGCGTCCTCTCCGAGCGATTCGACCTGATCGACGGCCTTTTCAGCGAGTTCATCGCCCACCACTCGGCCCAGAATAATCAGGCCACCCCCAGCGAATGGTCCGACTTCCGAGCCCGGCTGTTCGACGAACGGGCCGTGTGATTCAGCGTGGTCCCGGAAAGCGTGATCGGATCAGCTTGCGCCCTGTCCGTGACCGCGGGCGAACCTGTCGCGCGCGCCCATCGTCGTTCCCGCGCCACTCCCCAACCACAGAACAGTCAAACGGGCCACTCATGGCCGATTATTTTGCCTGATCTTCTCAATTTAACAATAGCGTGCGTGCTTGGATTTGGCTTCTTGAGAAATCTTTCTCATTTTCGCCGGTTCCATGTCGGGCTCAAGCGAGATTTGACCCATTACTCTTATAGAGGGACTACGAATCGCGCCGTCGCACTCGTCACGGGGGAATCGTCCCCAGCCTTGCTCGCGGAATCCGCCTCGCCGACCTTGTCCGATTCTTGATCGCACAACCACCCAGGATTCGCACCATGAGCCGCCTCGAGCGCAAGCGCCGACTTCGCGTCATCGCCGCCGTCGAACCCCTTGAGCCGCGCCAGCTCATGCATTCGGGCCCGCTGTTGCTCAAAGAGGCCGCCATCGCCCTGAGCGGGACCGCCGACCTCGGCCCCTGGGGCCGACTGAAGCTGGTCGACCGGCTCGAAAAACAGGGCGACCACCAGTTCGACGCCATGGGCGAGCGGCTCACCGTCGAGTTCGACCACTGGGCGCTCAAGCATCCCACGCTCGCCCGCGACTCGGGACTCAAGCCGATGCCGCCGGGATCGGGGAATGCGTCGATTTCGACGACCCAGATTGCCCCCTCTACCCTCCCCCCCCCCGGTTTAGCCTCGCCCGCGCCGGCCGCCGGCGCCGGTGCGTCGCCTGACTCGGGGATCGGACCGCTCAAGCCGGCAACCACCGACGGCTATACCCTGAATTACGAATGCAACTGTTTGAGCGGGACCGTCAACGGCGGCCTGCCTGGGCCCGGCGTTCCCCAGTTTCGAGCCGGCGGACTTCCCATCGGAGCAGGCGCTCCCCCGACCAATCCCAACCCCAACAATCCGCTGATGAATCTGAGCGGCCCGATGGAGTCCAACGCCAGCATCGTCACCGGAGCCTATCTTCAGGACCACTCCCTCGTGGCCTATCAGTCGCAGGGCCTTCTGAACACTCTGGATTTCCAGTACAGCTCGCTCCAGGCCGACGCCCTTCCGGTCGTGAGCGCGACCCTGACCAACGTAAGCACGTCGGCGATCTCGTCCATGACGGCCTCGCTCACCGTGAACGGCGTCTCGCAGGGCAACGCCGTCACCTACAACAACGTCAATCTCAGCTACGGCGAACGGTATCTCGTCCAGATCCAGGCGGCCCTGATGGGTGCC
>DAIDHE010000291.1 GCA_027459775.1 Planctomycetales bacterium
TATAACGCCATCAACTACCAGTGCCATGTCGAGAGCCCCGCGAACGCCACGGTCATCGCCACAACCCTCACGACCTTGGTCTGTCCGTCGGACCTGACGGAAGGTCCGTTTCCGGTCACGAACTCCGCGGGCGCCATTCTCGCGATGGCGGCCCCGGCCAGCTACGCTGCCTGCGTCGGAGGCAATGAGACCGACACCGCCACCGGTATCAACAACGACGGGCTCGGGACCGGCATCTTCTCTCGCAACAGCCACACGCGACTCGCCGATGTCCTCGATGGCACAAGCTGGACGGTTTTGATCGTCGAGCGAGCATGGGCAAACGCCCAGGGAATCTGGGCAGGCGCGATAACGAACGGGGTGATCCGCCGCGGAACGTCGAACGGGTGTCCCACGACGGGAGCGCTTTACTATCCCGCCGCGACCTTGGTTCAGGCTCACTGCCACTTGATCAACGCCAACACCGATCCCGACGGCGGGCTCGACGATTGCTCGAGCCTTCATCCCGGCGGGGCGAACTTTGTCTTCGCCGACGGGTCGGTCCACTTTCTGAAGACCATCCTGGCCGACGGAGGCGCGACCTCGATCGGCTCGCCCATCTACACTCAGCCCGAACTGGTGTTCCAGGCCCTCGCGACCCGGGCGCGGGGCGAGATCCTTTCCGGCGACGCCTATTGAGCCCTCACGATGCGTGGACGCCCGGAGGGGTTTTCGGCCCCTCCGGGCCCACGTGGACAAGCGGTCTTCCGATCGATCAAACGTGGATCGAGAAGCCCTTCCTGTAATGGCGGCGGATGTACTGGTCGGCGGCGGGCAGGTTCTTGGCCTTCATGCCGGCCGCGTCCCACTCGATCGCCGTTCCGGCCTTGAGCGCCACCACGCCCAGAAGGACCGTCTCGGTGAGCCGCCCGGAATACTCGAAATTCGACAGCGCCTTCTTGGGATCGCCGGCCTTGATCGCATCGACGAATTCGGTGAAGTGGCCCGGCGAGCGCGGCAGGGTCTTCTCGGGCCGCTTCACGTCCTTGAACTTGTCGCGCGGCAACAGAAGATGCTCCGCGCCGTAATCGTTGTGCGAGAAGAACGAGCCCTTCTCGCCGACCAAGAGCAGGCCGCTGTCGGGCGCCTTCTCGCCGTGGAGCAGATCCTTGTAAGCGCGCTTGCCCTCGGGGAGCTTGTCGCCGCCATCGTACCAGGTCATGCTCAGCGGCGGCCGGCCGTTCCGCGCGCCGAAATGGGTGCGGATGATCGACCACACGGGATAGGTCTCATGATTGACGATCCCCGAGGTGTCGACGACCTCGACCGATTCGGCGTCGAAGAGCTCGAGCGCCATCGCCGCCACGTTGATCGTATGGCAGGCCATGTCACCGAGCGCGCCGGTGCCGAAATCGAGCCAGCCGCGCCACTTGAACGGGTGGTAGGCGGGGTTGTACGGCCGATCGTGCGCGGCCCCCAGCCATTCGGTCCAGCGCACGCTGTTGGGAATCCCCGGCGTTTCCTTGGGCCGGTCGATGCCCTGGGGCCAGATCGGCCGGTTGGTCCAGACGTGGATCTCCTTGACAGGCCCGAACAGGTCCGAGCGAATCAGCTCGACGCCGCTCCGGAAGCCGTTCTCGGCGGTGCCCTGGTTGCCCATCTGGGTGCAGAGCTTCTTCTCGGCGGCGAGGGTGCGCATCAGCCGCGCTTCCTCGATCGACCATGTCAGCGGCTTCTGGCAGAAGCAGTGCTTGCCCATCCGCATGGCCATCACGCTGGCCGGGGCGTGGGTGTGGTCGGGCGTGCTGACGGTGACGGCGTCGATCTTGTCGCCCATCTCTTCGAGCATCGTGCGATAGTCAAAGTATTTCTTGGCCTTGGGGTAGTTCTTGGCCATCTTGTCGAGCGTGCCCGAGTCGATGTCGCACAGCGCGACGATCTCGCCGTGCTTGCCCGCCGCGTGGGTGTCGCTGTCTCCCTTGCCCCCCACGCCGATGCACGCGAACTGGACCCGTTCGTTCGGCGACGGCTTGAGCGACCGGGCGAACCCAGGCGCTCCCCCCATCCACATCGCGCCCGCGCCCGTGAGCGCCGACTGACTCAGGAAATGACGACGATCCATGATCGAATCCCCCTGGTTTGACCTGCCGCAGGCGCACACGCGCCAGCCCTCTCCCACACGACCGCCGTTCAAACCGCCGCTCTCAACGGCCGTTCAACAACAGTTATACATCAAGCATGACCGACCGGTCGGGTCTTGGCAACCCTTCGCTCCTGGGCTGGGGTCGGCGAGGAGGCCATGCTGCCTGATCCTGGCACAAGACGTCCATGCCCGCTTGTTCCAGATTCCCGCCGTTCTCTCTCAGCGCAGCCTGGAGTGGCGCACTTGGCAGCTTTTGGGCGCGGTTTCCGCGTCTCGCGGCGGGCGGTGACCGCCGCGCCTGGCGAAGCTCGCGCCCGTCAAAAGCAGGGCTTCGCCGGGGTGACCGGCCGATCGTGCCGGGCCTTTCGACTGGGTTGTTGTGATCAGAGTGTGCCATGAAACTATGTCTTTGTGTGTGGGTCGTGAGAATGGAACGGGCCGGCCCGAGCGAAGCTGCGGTCGGCCCGAGCCGGGTTGTCGTGTCGAGTCGCTCTCGGGATCGAGTGCGAAGGATCGCGGCGTGCCGCTTTGCGTGGAGTGGACCGAGCCGGTTGATGAGGCGCCCGCGATGGCCCGGCGCATCATGTGCGCAGACCTTGGCTATTTCCCATCAGGTTAGCGCGCGTCTGGATTCGCGTGATTGCAACCCCGATGGATTTTTTGGCTCGCTCGGCGGAAGTTGTGTCCAAAGCACGAGTTAAAATCTTGAAAAAGTTTTTTTGGCCGTTCCATTGTTGCGCTTGCCGAGGCGTGACCTGGCCGGGATTGGCCGGCTGGGATGGGCAAGACACCGGGCGGCGGAATGATCGGTGTCTGAAAGCTACCAGAAGCTACGGACGGTCCGTGGTAGAATTGAATTCGGTTCTTTAACGATTCTCGCCGGGAGGCCCCATGTTCGACCTCAACCGCGACATCCATTCGCTGACCGATTTCAAGAAGAACACTTCTGAATTCGTCGCTCAATTGAAGCAGACCGGCGAGCCGGTCGTGCTCACTATCAACGGCAAGGCCGAGCTGGTCGTCCAGGACGCCGCCGCCTATCAGAAGCTCCGCCAATCGGCCGAGGAAGCCCGCGTGCTCGAGGGCATCCGCCAAGGCCTCGCGGACATGCACGCCGGCCGCACATTAGGCATCGACGAACTCAAGGAACACGCCCGCGCCAAGCACGGAATCCA
>DAIDHE010000245.1 GCA_027459775.1 Planctomycetales bacterium
CGACCGGGCGGCGGCCGAGCAGATCCCGGCCGCCGGCTCGGGAGTGGCGATCGCCCAGTTGATCGCGACGGCGAGAGCCGAGCACGAGCGGCTTTGCCAGGAGCGCAGGCGCGCGCGAGCCGCCGCGAAACCGGTATGAGCGGCGGGTCTCGAGGCTGGCTGTTCCCGCTCGTGCTGCTGGGGGCGCTTTCGCTCGGTTCGTTCGGCGGGCCGTTCTTGATCCTGGTCGTGGTGATGGGGGGCGCGAGCGGTGGCTGGCCTCCCGATCGACCGGTCGAGTGGATTGTCGCGGCCGGCGTCGTCGTGGTCGAGATCCTGCTCCTCGTCGGCTGTCTCACCGTGGGCTGGTGGGGCCGGCCGTTCCTGGCTCGTTCGCGACCGCGCGATTCCGCGCAGGGACCATCTGGAGGCCCCGCGGCGACGCCATGACCCACCCCGATCTGACGTTCGTCACGGCTGGCCTGGTTCTCGCGATCGCGGCCTTGGGAACCAGCGCGACGCTCTGCGCGCTCGCGCGGCGGTATGCGCCCGGGCTGGGGCTGCTCGACCGGCCGGGGGGCCACAAGGGGCACGCGGTCCCGGTGCCGCTGGGGGGCGGGCTCGCCCTCTGGATCACGACCCTGGCCATCCTGACGATCGCGTTCGCGGCCTCGCCGCTCTTGCCGGAAGAGCTCGCGCGGTATGCCGCCGGGGCGCGGGCGCAGGCGGGCGAGCTGATCCTGATCCTGGCCATGGCCAGTGTGATCATGGTCATGGGCTTTCTGGACGATCGCCTGGATCTCGACTGGCGGATCCGGCTCGGGGTCCAGCTCGGCTGTGCGATCGCGGTGGTTTTGGGGGGCGTACGGGTGACGCTCTTCGGTCCGTTCACGCACCCGATCCTGGGGGGAACGGTCACCGTGCTCTGGATCGTGGGGCTGACGAACGCGTTTAACATGCTCGACAACATGGACGGGCTGGCGGCGGGCGTTGGCGTGGTCGTTTCGCTGGTGTTTTGCGGGGCGCAGCTCGCGGTCGGCGGTTTGTTTTCGCCGGCGGTGCTGCTGGTGGTGGCGGCGGCCTTGATCGGCTTTCTGGTCCACAACCACGCCCCGGCACGGCTCTACATGGGCGACGCGGGGAGCAATTTCCTGGGGTTTTTGCTGGGCTCGCTGACGGTGGTGGGCACGTTCACGCGCGCGCCTTATTCGCCGTATAGCGTGATCGCCCCCCTGGTCGTCATGGCGGTGCCGCTTTATGACATGACGTCGGTGATCGTGATCCGGATCCACGAGGGTCGGAGCCCGTTCCAGGGCGATCGGCGGCACTTCTCGCACCGGCTGGTGG
Source organism: Planctomycetales bacterium (assembly GCA_027459775.1). Lineage (GTDB taxonomy): Bacteria > Planctomycetota > Planctomycetia > Isosphaerales > Isosphaeraceae > JAKBAP01. The sequence goes on from DAIDHE010000245.1 coordinate 1,327, forward strand.
CGCGTGGGTTGACGCCGCCGCAAGCGGTCGGGACGATTATCCTTGTGACCCTGGCCAGCGGCATGGGCGCGCTTCTGTTGCATCGGCTCGACGGCATGGGCGCGCTTGTGGTTCTGGCTCAGACGGGGTGCCTGCTGGGGGTGGTGGCGATACTTGAGCTCTCGGCGGGCCGTTCGGGACACGGAAATGGCAAGACGGGGCGCGAATAGATCGGGGCCAGCCGCGCGGCGTCGGGGCTCGACCGCCTGCGCCGATCCGGGGCCGGCTCGGGATCAGTTCGACGACGAACAGGCTGGGGGAGCGACCGCGCTGTGGGGCGAGCGGCTGCGGAAGGCCGCCCTCGGGGCGACGATCGCGCTTGTGACGGCGCGCGCGTTTTGGCCGAGCGAGCCCGATCCCAAGGGGGGCGCTGGCGACGGTCTGGGGTGGGTGCTGTGCCTGATGGTCACGGCCGCGGTCGCCCTGGCCGCGCTTCTGGTCGACGGCCGGTTTCGCATCCGCTGGTCGTGGACCGACGCCGCCTTGCTGGTGCTCGTCGCGGTGGTCGCCTCGAGCGCGAATCACGCCGTCGACCGCGGACCGGCGCTCAACATGTCGTGGGAATGGGTGGCGATTGGCCTGGCCTATCTCATGGTTCGCAACCTGCCGCGCACCCGTGAAGAGTCGCAGGCGCTTCTCGGCTGTCTGTTCGCCGCGACGGTCGCGACCGCCGTTTATGGGCTGTATCAGGGCTTTGTCGAGCTGCCGGTCTTGCAGGCGCGGTTCCTGAAGAACCCCGGGCCGATGCTCGAGGCGGTGGGGGTGCGCCCGGGCACGCCGGGCGAGGCGATGTTTCGCGACCGGCTGCTGAATTCAAGCGAGGTGTTTTCGACCTTCGGGCTGGCGAATTCGCTGGGCGGGTTTCTGGTGGGGCCGCTCGTGGTCGCGCTGGGGGCCTGTCTGCGATCGCTGATCCGTCCCGGGGCGGGCGGCTCGCGCTGGGGTGGGGTGTTCGCGGCGGTTCCACTGGTCTTGATCTCGGTCGCGTGCCTGATTTTCACCAAGTGTTTGAGCGCCTGGGTCGGCCTGGCCGTGGGGATGGCTCTTCTGGCGTGGGGGGCGCGGCGGCTGGTGGCCCGGCGGACGCTCGTACTGGGGGTGGCGGCGGGGTGCGTCGTGACGGCGGGGCTGCTCGGGACCGCGCTCGCGATGGGCAGGCTTGATCAAGGACTGGTCGCCCAGTCGATGCGCTCGCTGCGTTATCGCTGGGAATACTGGGAGGGCGCCTGGGGCGTGATCACGGAGGGGTCGACGCTCTCGCATGGAGTCCTCGATTCGACCAACTTCTGGAGCGGGGTCGGACCGGCCAACTTCGCCGGCCCGTATCTGCGCCACAAGCTGCCCGAGTCGAGCGAGGAAATCCAGGATCCGCACAACCTGTTTCTCGAGGTCTGGGCCACGGGGGGCGTTTTCGCCTTCGTGGCCCTGGCGGCCGCGCTCGGGCTCGGCCTGTGGATTACGCTCGGGTCGAGATCGGGCGAGGATGCGGCCGACGGAGCGCTCGAGCCGGATTCCCCGGGCGACCCGGACTCGGATGTGGGGATGGGTCGCACGGGGTGGCTGACGGTCTCGGCCGGGGCGGGGTGGCTGGTGGTGGTGGGGCTGGGACGGCTCAACCCGTTCCTGGGCGAGCTGTTCGCGCGATGGTTGGTTCTGGGCGGGGGTTGGCTGCTGGCGGTGTTGCTGGGGCGGTCGCTCTGGCGTGAGGCGAGCCTGCCGGCGGCGGTCGTCGGGGCCGGCGCCCTGGCGATGGTCGTGCATTTGCTCGCCGCCGGCGGAATCGGCATCCCGACGGTGGCGCTCGAGCTCTGGGCGCTGGTCGCGCTGGGGCTCAATCTGGCCGAAGATCGCCGGGCCTCACGCTTGATCGAGTGGCCCACGCGATTGCCGGCCTTTGGGCTGGCCTGCGGCTGGGCGGCCCTGATAGGCGCATTTCTGGGGGGCGCGATCCCCTACTGGCGGTGCGAGGGCTACCTCGCCCAGGCCGATCAGGCCATGCGCGAGGGGAACCTGGACGGGGCGGACGCATTGTA
>DAIDHE010000272.1 GCA_027459775.1 Planctomycetales bacterium
CGGTCCAGGGCGAGATCCGAGCCCGGCAAGGCCGCCGGGGCGACCGGCAGCCGGATCGCCTTTGGGCCCTCGTCCAGTTGTGCTCCAAAGTGCACCAGCATCATGAAGAACGTGATGAGCTGCAGCACCATGTCCAGGAGCGGCGTGAGGTTGGGCGAGAGCGCGCTCAGGGAGGTTCGCCGGCTGCGCATCGGGAGGGCCTCCGCGGCTTCAAGCGTCGGGCGAGTCGACCGGGGGCAAGGCGGCCGGTCGGCTGGTCCCCTGCGCGCCCGACGAGGCCGCCAGGGCCGCGCTCACCGCGAAAGGGTGTGGATGCGCGGCCCCTGGAGAGCCCGCGCCAGGGCCCGAGCCGAGCCGCTGAACCCCCGGCGCGAAACGCTCGAGCAGGGGCTCGGCCGCCATCTCGACCTGAAGCGAGAGCCGCGCGATCCGATTACGAAAAAACGAGTGGAAATAAATTGCTGGGATCGAGATGGCGATGCCTTCCAGGGTCGCGAACAGGGCCGTCGAGATCCCCGCCGCGAGCTGGCTCGCCTGGGGCGTTGAACCTTCGGTCGCGATCACGCGAAACGCCATGATCATCCCGTAAACCGTTCCGACCAGGCCGATCATTGGGCCCAGGGTTCCCACCGTCGCCAGGTAGGTTGTGCGGTGCTCCATTTCCATGACGGCGTCCTCGCTTGCCAACTCGAGAGCACGCCGCGCCTTTGGCAGCCCGGAGGGAAGTTTGCGCACCGCCGCCATCAGCACCCGCCCCAGCGGCGATGAATCGCCGGCCAGCCGGTTATAGGCGTCCTGATAGCGCGATTGATCGAGCAAGTCGCTCAGGTCGGCCTCAAGGGTCGGCGGAATGGCGACTTGCGCTCGGTAATAGATGGCCATCCAGGTGACGAGCGCGACCAGATAAAACGACATGAGCGCGATCACATATCCGATCGGCCCCGACGCCCGCACCATCCACGACAAGAACGACTCGCGCGAATCGACGCGGGGCGCATCGTCCCGAGTTGCGTTATCGCTTGAGGCCCGGGCGCTCGCGCCGCCGGATTGCCCCCTGGCCTCGGACGCGCCTAGAGCGCCAAGACCAAGCGAGATCACGCCCACGATCACGATCACGCAAAAGCCGCTTCTCATTTCTTGCGGCTCCAGCCGGCGATGAGGCCACGATTGCGCTTGACCTCGACGGCGGCGCCTTCGACGATTGTTTCGCAGACCTGGGCGCAGAGCCGCTCGACGATGGGATCCGCGAGCCGGTAAAAAACCTGCAAACCCTCTTTGCGGCGAGCCACCAGCCCGGCCTCGGCCAGAAGCTTCAGATGCTTGGAGACATTGGCCTGGCCGCGCCCGGTTTCTTGGACGACCTGGGTGACGTTCCGCTCGCCAGCCATCAGCGAACGCAGGATCGCCAGCCGAGTCGCATCCGCCAGCATGCGAAATTTTTCGGCCATCAGCTCGAGAAAATCGTCAGGGATGGTCAAGGTCGAGGACATGATAAACAACCAGATGCCGTAGCAGTTATCCAGGCCGCCGGTTTCATTCTACCATGGCGGAGATTGTGATCCAGTCCTAAGGAAAGCGGCGGCCTTGGTTTCCCGGGTCTCGTTCAGGATTGGGAAGGCACTCGATCGGCGATGGAGTCGTCGCGGCGGCGGATTCCATAAGGAATTTCGCTCGACCGATCTGAAGGGACGTCGATCGGGATCGGGGCCAGGGTTGGCCTGTGCCAGGCGAATCGGAACGGCGCGAGGGCCGGTTCGTGAGCAGGGACGACCATGCTGATCATGAACCAAACGTGGCAGGCGCTGCCGGCGATGACGAACAGGTGAAAGAGCGAGTGCGCGCCGAAGACGCCGGGGTAAAGGACGGGCCATTTGAGTAGATTGATAGCCGCGCCGACGCTATAGAAGACGCCCCCGAGCGGGAGGGGCAAGAGGGCGCGGTGGGTGTGGTCACCGGCGAGTTTGCGGTAACAAAAGAGCGCGCCCCAACCCATCAGCAGGTAGGTGATGGTGCAAATCCACACGGGGGGAGCGCCGCTGTCCAGCACGTGGACCGAACAGGTGGCGGCGATCGACCAGACCGTTCCCAGGGTGCCCCATCGCCAGGGTCCGCGCATGAGCGCCCAGGCGATCGGCGTATAGGTGCCCGCGATCAAGAGATAGATGCCGACATGATCAAGCCGTTGCAGCCGCCGCAGCGCATCGCCCGAGACCTCGGCGCCGTGGAAGACGGTGCTCGCCGCGTAGCAGGCGATCAGAGTCAGGCCGAAGATCAGAAGCGCCGTCGATTTTCCCGCTTTATAGAGCTCGCTGTCGCGCGGGCTCCAGCCGTTGTTTTCCTGGGCCGCGAACGACAATCTCCAGAGATGCCGCGCAGTCGCCAAGGCCGCCACCAAGCCCACCCCATGGGTCAGAGCATTGGCTGGCTCGCGAAGTTCGAAGAAGCTCATGACGCCCCCCTGTTCGGGTGAGGCCCGCTCTTGATTTCAAGGATCGATCGGCGATTCACGACGCCCTTGATCGTATTCGGCGTCGCCGTTCGTCCTCTTAACCCATTATTCGTCGGCCGGCGTCCGCGGGACCACGACTAGTCCTCAGATTCAGCGCGATTCCGGTTCCAGCGGCGACCAGTTGTTGCGATCGCGCCGAAAATGATGCCGAAAAGCATCCATGCACTGGGTTCGGGCGCGGGCACGGGCAATGGAGCGAGAACCTGGGCCTCGAGATTGAGGCTGGGCTTGTTGGACTTGGCCCGGGCATGGGCGAGCGTTGTATTGCGCTTGAGCTCGAGCAGCGTCTCCAGCTCCGAGAGCCCCTGGTTGGTCCACGACAAGACCTTGGACGACCCCGCGCTCAGCCAGTTCGCGAGCGGTCCGGGCAGAAGTCCGGACGAGAGCGGATTCGTGGTGGAACCTGTGGGCGTGGCCAAGCCGATTGCCGGCGGGGGCGGGGCGGTCGAGCTGGCGAGAACGGCGGCAGCACGGCGGGGCAAGATCGCGATCAGGTAATTCGCCGCCGGCGTCTCGACCTCGACCGCGCGTGATTGCCCGAGGGCCTGGTCGAGCTGGGCCTTCATGGTTTGGCTGAAATCCAGCGGGCCGGCCACGCCGCCCGCACTCGACGGATTGGCGACGATCGTCGCGAGGCCGTTTGGCAAATGTTCGCCGCCCAGAAGCGGAAACGCCATGTAAGTCGAAATCGAGCCCGCCGGCTCGGCTGGGTTGGGCGCATGACTCGAAGGAAACGCCAGCGCATTGCCGTTCTGATCGAGCAGGATCGGCTGCGCAAGATCGCGCGCCGACAAGATCTGGCTCAGCCGGGCGGCCTCGCACCGGCTCGACCCACTTCCCAGGGAAAGCGCGACGACCAACATCGCCCCTGTCCAGACTCTCGCTCGCTTCGCGGCGTTCGCGGCACGATAAAACCAGTTCCGGTTCCAACAATCGGGGCAGAGCGCCATCCGGGCGACCCTCCTTGGCCAGGCCAGCGGAAATGAGCGTCAAGAATCACGACGACGCACAGGGAGATGATTCTGGGAAAACCTTTGCCGAGAAAGGCTCAAGTGCGATCCCAGATATACCGATTATCCGATCGGGGTCAATCTCGGAACTCCGCACGCGGCTTGGTTCCTGTTTCTCGATGCACGGTCCGGCAACGAAGACGGCACCAGCTCATTCGCGTCTGGGGTCGAATGAACTGATGCCGTGGTGATTCGATCGCCGGGCCGATGTTCCAAGGGTCATTTGACCTGGATCAGCTCGACCTCGAAGAGCAGGGTTGCGTTGCCGGGGATAGCGCCTGGATAGCCCCGCGCGCCATAGCCCAGGTCGGGTGGAATCAAGAGCTGGCGCTTGCCGCCGGGCTTCATGGTGGACACCCCTTCGTCCCAGCCGGCGATGACCTCGCGCTGGCCGATATGGAACGAGAATGGCTGGCCGCGATCGACCGAGCTGTCGAATTTCTTGCCCTTCTTGCCGTCTTCCCAGATCCAGCCGGTGTAGTGCATGACGCAGGTCTGGCCGGTCTTGGGCGATTCGCCGGTCCCGACCTTCTCGTCGAGGTACTGGAGTCCGCTGTCGGTCTTGGTCATTTTCTTGGATTCCTTGCCGGTTTGTCCGAAGCCGGCGGTCGCGAGAGACGCGCAAACGCACGCCGCCGCGGCCAGGGCCAGGAAGTTCCGGGTCGTCACGATTCGGGGTTTCTCGAGCTTCATGAAGGGTTTACTCCTGGTGTATCCCCCTGCCGGCGGCATGTCCGATGGGGATGAAGAGGCCGGCCGTGCTCCCGTGATCGAGGGCGCGGGGGCTGACCGCACGCCCACGACCCTACCACAACCCCCTGCCGTCTGGGAATGGTGCTGGCGCGTCACGACCACCCGCGAGCACCCGCCCAGAATGAAAAAATCCCCAATTCGTCCTCAACAAGGTAACTCTTTCGAACCGATGACCGTATACTTAGGCATGTGCGAGATCCCAGGATCGCCGCGGCGTCTCACGCCTACCCCCCAGGCGATCCCCGGTCGTGTCGAACGACGCATTCCAGCGGAAGGAGGGGACCGTCGATGACGGGCGCCTTCGCGGTGGGTGACTGGATTGGCGGTCGGTTTCAGGTTTTCGACGTCCACGAAGGGGGCATGAGCCTGGTCTATGTGGTCAACGACCATTTGGCCCAGTCAGAACACAAGGTACTGGCTCTCAAGACGTTGCGGAACGATCTCTTACGAAGCCGGATCCGAGTGAGCCGGTTCGCGACCGAATGCCGACTCTGGGTGCAGCTTGGCGAGCATCCCAATGTCGTGCGCGCCTATTCGGTCGAGGTCATCGAGGGCCACCCTTACGTGGTTCTGGAACTCGTGCAGGGGGGCGACCTTAATCGCTGGATCGGCACGCCCCGGCTCGATCTCATTCGCTCGCTTCGCTTTGGGAATCAGTTTTGCCTGGGAATGGAACACGCTCTCAGGCAAGGGCTGCACTGCCATCGCGACGTCAAGCCGGGAAACTTGCTCGTCACCGAGAATGGCAGCCTCAAGATCACCGACTTCGGCCTGGCGCGGGTCTGTGAAGAGATGGTCGCCGTCCGACCCTCCCTTCCCGACGGCTCAATTCCCCTCTCCGAGCCCGTCGCGCGGCAACAGATCACTTTCACCGATCCCCGCGACCGGCCCCCGGCGGCGGCCATCGACCCGCCACGGACGCCCGCCGCGCCCGCGCCGCTTGGCGATCTCCGGAAATCGCTTCAATCACAACCCGCCCCCACAAGCAAATCCCAATCCGCCGCGGGCGCTCCCTCACGGCCGCGGAGCTTGCGGTCTTCCTCGGGCGCGATTCCGGTCGACGGCGCGCCGCCAGAAGCCGCCGACTTGACCACCGTCGAACGCGAAACCAGCGATTATCATTCGCCTTACGAAACTTTCGACCCCCGGATCACCCGCACCGGCGCACGCTTGGGAACCAGCGCCTACATGGCCCCCGAGCAGTTCCGCGACCCCCGCTCGGTCGATATCCGCGCTGATATCTACGCCTTCGGCGTCGTCCTGTTCGAGATGATCAGCGGCTCGTTGCCCTTCAAGGGACGCTCCAGCGAATTGCTCGACGACCAGCACACTTTCCAGCCGCCTCCGTCGCTCATCCCCTCGATCCCTCACCGTTACGCCAAATTCGCCAAACCCATCGACGCCATCGTCCAGCGCTGCCTCAAGAAAGACGCCGACGACCGCTTCAAGACGATCGGCGAACTCCGTCTGGCGCTCAAACAGATCCTGGCTCAAATGCCCCACAAGTGAGGGAGTCTTTACAGGATGTTCGCGTGATTCAGTCGAAATTGGGGTTGGTCTGGGCTCGTGAATGGGGCGGGTTGGTGTAGGCCTCGGGGGGGTAGTCGTGGTAGGTCTGGGTCCAGGTGTGGATGCAGCCGGCCGCGCTCAGGCCCACGATCACGAGCAGGGCGAGCACGAGAGTGCGTGCGATTCCGCGCATGGCGATCTCCTTGATCTGGCTGGCTCGAGGTTAAAAGTTCATGAGCCAGGAGGCACGTTGGGGGCGGGTGGAGCCGGCGGCGCTGGCGGGGCGGTCTCGACGGGCGGGGCGGCCTCTGGCAAGACTGGGAGCCTGCTTTCAGCGGCAGGTGGGTTCGTGCCTGGCGACGGCTCGCTAGTGCCGTAATAGTCACGCGCGGGAGGGCCCGTGTAGCTTCCCGGCATCATCGAGGTCGACATCCGCCCTTGCATCGGAAAATCGTCGCATTCCGAGCAATGGAACACCGACCAGTGTGTGAAGGAACAGCCCGTCGAGCACGCACCCAGCAGAGTCGCGATCAAGAGATAGCGGATCCTCGCCATGCCGAAATCCTTTCCGAGCCAATACCGACTCCGTCGGCGTCCAGGTTCGCTTACAAGCAAGATCGGCCGCGCCCGCCTCTGACGATGAGTCCAATTCTCCGACCGCGCTGTTACGGTCCGTTGGTGGACTCTGGACTGGTTTTTGAGAAGGGCACTCGAGCGCCCACCCCCGGCAGCCCCAGCCTCGACGGTCGAGCCCCCGCGCTCAAGCGTTTGGCAGCCTCCAAGAAACGGTCTCGCCAGGCAATTCGCTCGCCAGGATCGACGGTCAGGAACTCGATCATCTCGTACTGGGCCGCCACTCGCTTGCAGATCGTCGCCCAGGCGCTTGAGTCAAGTCGAAACTCGCTCTCGAGTTGGCTCGGCTCGATCGTGGGCGCCATGGTCGATTCCGGCCAGCCCCAGGCCTTGTGCATTTTGAGCTCGGTCAACACGGCCTGGGCCAAGAGCCCGTACCCCGCGAGCGTTGGGTGAACCAGGTCGTGGACGAGTGTGCGATCGATGATGCCTCGTTTGCTGGCGGCGCGGAAGATCGCGGGTCCATCGATCAAGATCGCGGACGCCGCGTGCCGCGTGGCGACGGCGTGGTACGCCTCCTCGATCGCCGAGATGCAGCGCAGGGGCAAGCCGTCGCAATCGCGGGCCATGACGTAATGGCGGTTGGCCAGGGCGAACTGGCCGGAATCGTCCAGCAGCCGCGCGAGCCGGTGATGCGCGACCGCGAATCGCGGCTGGTCGGCGAGGATTGCTCGATAGGCGGCGATCGCGTCGGCCGGAGAGTCGGCTTCTCTTTTACGCGCCTCGACCAAGCGATCGAAAAGGGCCTGGCGCTGGTGGTGCAGGGTTCGCGGGTCGGCGTACGAGTGATTGGGGTCGGCGTAGTCGTTTCCCGGGGGAACGACCAGGATCGGCAGGCATCCGATCCGCTCGCACAAGGCGGTGATTGCCTCGAGTCGGGCGGCGAAATCGGCCAGGACCGCCCGAGTCTCGGCAGCCGACGCCGAAGGTCGGCCGATCGTGCGCTCCACGGTCCCGAGCGCCTGACTTGGCAAGAGTCCCACCCGCTCTTTCTCGAGATTCTCCCGCGTCAGACGAAACACGGCGGAGACGCGGCCTAACCGCTCGAGCATCGCCCAGGCCCTGGCCGCCGGCCGTTCGTCGTCGTAATAGACCGTCTGATTTTCGAGCGTGAACCGCGCCAGGAACTCGTTATGCCCGGAATAGACGATGAGGGCGTCAGGCCTGCGCTCTAGAGCGGCCAGCTTGTGGTGCATCCTCTCGAGCGGCGCCCCCTTTTCGGCCAGGACGCTCACATGGAACCGCCGCCCAGGCATCGCACGCTCGAGCTCCCGGCCCACGATCGCGCCGACCGAAAGCCAGTCTTCATAGGGCGCTCCAAGTGCGCTCGAACCGCCGATCACGACGAGTTCGATCGGATCGCCGGGAAGCCGCTCGGGGAATCGAGCGGGAAACGAAGGCATGCGATGACGAAACCTCAGCCAGGCCGACGCCCCCGCCTCGGCCACGAGGATCGCCAGCACCATCGAGCCGCATGCCAGCATTGCACGCAGGGCCCACGCCGGTGCAATCCGGCCAGACCGCTTGCTCCGGACAACGACCACCCGGGTGAAGAATCCCAGGCCCAAGATCGCTCCGATCGCCGCACCCGGATAGATCACCAGTAGCCCTGTCAGAATCGTCGCTGCCAGTCGCCCGTGAAACGCCCGAGGCGAGCCCAGCGGTTCGAACCGGCCAATGAACAGATAAATCGCGACCAGCACCGTGGCCGCGCACGCCCAGGCGGCGAGCCCGCGCCTTCGCAAGGCAATACAGCGCGTCTTTTCGCCTTTCATTCGTCGACTACTCCCTCGCCTCGTTCATCGACACTCGCGGCTCGGCCTGCCGGTCCGACCTTGAAGGCTCTCTTTTCGGGTCGGGTCGCTGTCGCGTATGATCGGTTAGCCGAGGCGCCGAGGCCACGCCCATCCGCGACCCTGAACACGCGATGCCCAGACCGGGCCGATGGACGAGCCGCGCCGGCGCTTGAGGATGAGGCCTCTTCATGATCATGCGACGATCCCGAGCCCGAGAAGTCGCCCTTCAGGTTCTGTATCAGCTCGAGCAGAACAGCGGAACCACGCCCGAGAATATCCGGCTGTTCATTGAACGCCGGCTCCTGGGCGACCGCGAGCTTTGTGCATTCACCGAGGCCCTGACCCAGGGAGTCCGCGACAACCTGTCCCGGATCGACGCCCTCATCTCGGGCGTCGCCGAGAACTGGCGGATCGACCGCATGGCCGCCATCGATCGCAACATTCTACGCATCGGCGTCTTCGAAATGCTCTTTCGACCCGAGACCCCCCCCAAGGTCGCCATCAACGAGGCCCTCGAGCTCGCCAAACGCTACAGCACCGCCCAATCCAGCCGATTCGTCAACGGCATCCTCGACCGCATCCTGCAGGAACAGTCCCCGGACGTCGCCCCGCTTGACCCGGATCGCTCTTCGGATGCGTGATCATCGCCGCTAGAATAACGATCCCAAGCCCGGCCTGATTTCAAGCAAGCAGTTCCAGGCCGCGGTTTCTCTCGACACGGTTTGGCCCCAGGAGTGGTATGGCGATCTCAGGCTGGATGGAACGACTCAAACAGGGTCTGGCCAGGACGGCCCAAATCTTCAACGTCCGGTCGTGGTTCGGCCGCAAGGTCGATCAGTCGTTCCTCGACGAGCTCGAAGGCCGGCTCATCCAGGCCGATGTCGGCGTCGCCGCCACGCGCCGCATCATCGATCGCGTGCGGTCGGCCTATTCCGACCAGACCGCCGACGAAAACCTGCTCGCGTTTGTCAAAAGCGAGATCACAGCGCTTCTCGACGACCCGGCCAAGTCGGCGCTCGCCGTCGCTTCCAAGGGGCCAAGCGTCTACCTGATCGCCGGCATCAACGGATCGGGCAAGACCACTTCGATCGCCAAGATTGCCCAGCTTCTCAAGAATCAAGGACGTACGATTCTGCTGGCGGCGTGCGACACCTTTCGGGCGGCCGCTGCCGACCAGCTTTCGGTCTGGGCCGAACGCGCGGGTTGTGAGATCGTCCGGGGCTCGCCGGGCGCGGACCCGGCCAGCGTTGCCCACGACGCCTGTCAGCGTGCCTTGGCTCGGGGTGTCGACGTCCTGATCGTCGACACCGCTGGCCGGCTGCACACGCAGACCCACTTGATGCGCGAACTGGAAAAAATCCGCAACGTCTTGGCGCGTTTGATCCCGGGAGCGCCTCACGAGGTGCTCTTGGTACTGGACGGGACGATCGGCCAGAACGCGATCCGCCAGGCTGAGGTGTTCACCAAGAGCATCAGTTGTACTGGCGTGATCCTCACCAAGCTCGACGGCACCGCCAAGGGGGGGGTGGTTGTCGCCGTCCGCCAGACGATGAACTTGCCGGTGAAGTTCATCGGCATGGGCGAGTCCCTGGACGACCTTCAACCCTTCGATGCCTCCGCGTTCGTGGAGTCGCTGCTTTCATGACCCCGTGCTGGCAATTGCACGAGCTTTGTGAGCGAATTCGTTGCCGCCAGTGTGGGGATGCCGCTATAATCGAAGAATGTCGTGGTGGACCACGGCCCCTCCCTGCCCTCGCGCCCGGCGCGTGGACACCGCCCGCTCGGCATCGTTACGAGCGCGATAGAGACCCCGAGGCGGACGATTTCATGGTATCGATGCAACTTTGGGCGGTGTCGCCATTCTGGTCCCGGCTTGAGAACGAGCTGGCGGGCGACCCGATCCTGTTCTTGGCCCTGGCCGCGGCCCTGATCGCTCTGGCCACGACGCCGGTCGCGTTTTTGGTCTTGGGCCGGTTGGATTGGTTCAAGGCCCGCCGCGGCCGGGTTCTCCAGCGGCCCGCATTCTCGGCGATCGTGGTCGGCATAATGCTCGTCATGAGCATCCCCGCGATCTTCGCCGCGATCGTACTCAAGAGCCGGTCGTTCGACCGCGACCGCTACGAGTTCGATCCCAATCGCACTTATTCCGTGCTCGACCAGGGGCGGTCGTACGCGAGCGTGAAAGACGCCGACAACGCCGTGCGACTCGAGATGGGACGGCTGGCGTTCGAACGGAAGAATCTGGTGAACGGCGTCAAGAAGCTCGACGAGGCGATGCTGGCCCTGCGCGCGGCCGCGGCGTCGCCGGCCGAGGCATCCCGGCGGTTTCCCGCGGTGCTCCAGGCGCTTGCCGGCGTGCGCAGAAGCGTCGGCGTCGACGGCCCCCAGCAGCTCATCGACGAGACGGCGCTCCCCGTCGACCTGCGCGGGTTGGTCATGAATGTTCCCGTAGCTCCGTTAGCCGCGCCAACCGCCGTCGCGAGCGCCCCGGCGTCCAGCCCAGCGCCCGCCCAGACCGGCCTCGCCAAGTCCCAGATCGAAGCCGAGTTGGCATCCGTCCCCGATCCCCAAAAAACCATCGCCGCCATGCTTCCCCTGGGCGACCTTCCTCCGGAATGGGCTGTTGGCAAATCGGGTGATCGACACCTCGAAACCTTCAACGCGGACAACCTTTACGAAAAAATCGACGGCCGAGCCGAGAGTTTCATTCAGTACGGCGTGAAGGGGATGGCGTATGCGTTTTACCACCCCTCTGGCGATCCCTCGAACGAGCTTCAGCTTTATCTCTTCGAGATGGCCGATCCCTTGAAGGCCCTGGGCAAATACGGCTCGGAAAAGCCCGATGAAGCCACTCCGGTCGCCATTGGCTCGCAGGGATACACGACGGCGGGGAGCACCCTGTTTTACGCGGGCAAGTACTACACCCAGATTGTTTCGACCAAGGACGACCCCAAATTCGCGGCATTCGCACTTGAGCTCGCGCGAAAGGTGGCCGCCCGTCAACAGCCGGGCGGCGCGGCTGCTCCGGCGGTCGCGGTCAAGCCGGCCGTGGAATCGACCGCGGCCAAGCCGACCGCGGCCAAGCCAGCCGCGACCGATCCCGCCACGTTCTTTGGGATGCTCCCCGCCGACGGCCGGCAGGGCGATCCCAAGTACGTGGCCCAGGACGTTTTCGGCTACAGCTTCCTCTCGGACGTCTTCATGGCTGATTACAAGAAGGGCGACGACGTCTGGCAGGGTTTTTTACGCCCCTATCGCGACGCGGCCGAGGCGAAAAAACTCCTCGCCCTGTACGTTGAGGGGGTCAAGAAAGACGGCGCGGAGGTCAAGACGCTCACGATCGAGGGGGCCGATGAAGCGATCATGAGCACCAACATCGGCCTGGTCGACGTGGTGTTTCGCAAGGGAAATGCGCTCGCCGGGGCCAACGGCGGCTCGAGTGCCCCAAGTGCCGAAGCGTTCGCCCGGGAACTTTGCAAGAAACTTCCCCCCTCCCTGCCGGCGCTGGAGAGCGCTCAATAGAGAGTGGAGAACCGCTTCGTCGCGATTTGTTGCACGGCGGTTTGGTATAATGGCTTACAAGCTCGATTCCAGGTCTTTCAGTCGAGGTTCACGATGGGCGAAAAGCTGACGCGGACACAAGTGAAAAACCTGGAGCGGCTGGGGGGCGTCAATCCCGCCGACCAGCCCTTTTCGCGGCGTCAATTCGCCGCCCAGGTCGGGGGATACGCACTCGTGGCCGGCGGCGCGGTCGCCGGTGGCATGTTGCTGCGCGATCCGTGGGGCATGGAAGGGGTCAAGCCGCCTCCGCCGGTGCGGCTCAAGGACTATTCCGTTCCGGTTCCCGTCAGCAAGCCCAGCCTGGTCGTGGTTCGCTCGAGCCCGATCTTGCCCGAGAATTTCACGTCCCGGGATCTCGAGCTCCAGGCGCGCGAGGATCAGGCGTTCGCGATGGTCAAGGCGGCTCTGGATTCGATGGGGGGCGTCGACCACTTCATCAAGCGAGGCGACGTCGTCGTCATCAAGCCCAACGTCGCCTTCGACAAAAACCCCGACCTCGCGGCCACCACTCAGCCCGACACCGTGGCCGCCGTCACCAAGCTCTGCCTGGGCGCTGGCGCGCGCAAGGTCATCGTCGCCGACAACCCGATCAACAACCCCGAGAGCTGCTTTTTCAAGACCAAGGTCGGCGAGGCCGCCATTCGCGCGGGCGCTGAGCTCATGCTCCCCAAGGACAGCTATTTCGAGCAGCTCTACATCGGCGGTGAAACGATTACCACCACCTGGCGGATGTTTTACCGGCCGTTTCGCGAGGCGACCAAGGTCATCGGCATCTCGCCGGTCAAGGACCACAACCTCTGCAAGGCGACGATCACCATGAAAAACTGGTACGGTCTTCTGGGCAACCCCCGCAACCAGTTCCACCAAAACATCCACGGCATCATCTCGGATTTCGCCCTCATGATGAAACCGTCCCTGGTGATCGCCGACGGTCGCAAGCTGCTGATGCGCAACGGCCCCACCGGCGGCAGTTTGAACGACGTCAAGCGGGGCGACACGATCGTTGTCGGCACCGACCACACCGCCGTCGACAGTTGGTGCGTCTCGAAACTGCTCGAGCGAACGCGCAGTGACATTATTTACCTGGACAAGGTCATCAAGCGCGGCCTGGGCCAGGACTGGCGTCCCCAGTGGACCCAGGAAATCACGGTCTGACCGCTCCTCGAGCGTCGAGCTCGATGTGGATTCCATTCCCGCTCTCCGTCACTTGGGATGCTCGCGATGAGCCCGATCACCGCCCGACGGCGAACCCCTCGCCTTTTGCCCCGAATCGGCCCCGATTCGGCCGGGCGGCTCATGACCACCGCCGAGTTCGACGCACTGGGATACGACGACTGCGTGGAAGGCTACCGGTACGAGCTCATCAACGGAGTCCTGGTCGTGAGCCCAGCCGTCAGCTCCGCCGAGATGGGGCCGAACGAGTATCTTGGTTACCTGCTGCTCGTCTATCAGGAATCCCATCCGAACGGCCGATGCCTTGACGCCACGCTCCCCGAGCGCGACATCTTTCTGCCCGAGAATCGTCGCCGGGCTGATCGGGTCATCTGGACGGGCCTGGGCCGCTTGCCCGACGAGAAGCACGACATCCCCTCGATTGTGATCGAATTCGTCTCGCCGGGCCGCCGCGCCGCCGTCCGCGATTACGAAACCAAGCGCGACGAATACCTCGGTTTCGGCGTCAAGGAATACTGGGGCATCGATCGTTTCCTGCGTCAGATGACCGTCTTTCGTACTGGCCCGGAAGGTTCGATCGCCACGGTCATTCCCGAAAGCCAGAATTACGAGACGCCTCTCTTGCCGGGATTCGTGCTGCCGCTGGGCTGGCTGATCGCCCGGGCGGACCTGTGGGACCAATCCTCGAGACCGCGCAAGTCGCGCCAACCCGGCCCTTCCCAGGGAGGACCAAATGGCTAACACGACCAGCCCCGTCCTCAGGCCCCGTCTGGAGAATTCGCACCGACCGCGGATCGGCCCCGATTCGGCCGGACGGCTCATGACCACCGCCGAGTTCGACGCACTGACATACAACGACTGCGCGGAAGGCTATCGGTACGAGCTCATTAACGGAGTCCTGGTCGTGAGCCCGGCCGTGAGCTCCGCCGAGACGGGGCCGAACGAGTATCTTGGTCACCTGCTGCTCGTCTATCAGGAATCCCATCCGAACGGCCGATGCTTGGACGAATCACTCCCCGAGCGCGACGTTTTTCTGCTCAACAATCGTCGCCGGGCCGACAGGGCAATCTGGACGGGGCTCGGCCGAATGCCTGACGAGAGGTACGACATCCCCTCGATCGTCGTCGAGTTCGTCTCGCCGGGCCGCCGCGCCGCCGTTCGCGACTACGAAACCAAGCGCGACGAATACCTCGGTTTCGGCGTCAAGGAATACTGGGTCATCGATCGTTTCCTGCGTCAGATGACCGTCTTTCGTACTGGCCCGGAAGGTTCGATCGCCACGGTCATTCCCGAAAGCCAGAATTACGAGACGCCTCTTTTGCCGGGATTCGTACTGCCGCTGGGCACGCTGATCGCCCGGGCGGACCTGCGAGACCAATCCTCGCCATCGCGTAAGTCTCGCCCACCCGGCCCTTCCCAGGGAGGGTCAAATGGCTAACACGACCAGCGCCATCCTCAAGCCCCGTCCGAAGCGATCGCGCCAACCGCTGATCGGCCCCGATTCCGCCGGCCGGCTCATGACCACCGCCGAGTTCGACGCACTGACATACGACGACTGCGTGGAAGGCTATCGGTACGAGCTCATTAACGGAGTCCTGGTCGTGAGCCCAGCCGTGAGCTCCGCCGAAGGCGGTCCCAATGACGACCTTGGCTATCTATTGCGGCTGTATCGGGAAACCCATCCCAGCGGGCGATGCCTCGACGCCACACTCCCCGAGCGCGACATCTTTCTGCCCAAGAATCGCCGTCGCGCCGACCGTGTGATCTGGACGGGCCTCGGACGACGTCCCGACGAACGACGCGACGTTCCCTCGATCGTGATCGAGTTCGTCTCGCCGGGCCGCCGCGCCGCCATCCGCGACTACGAAACCAAGCGCGACGAATACCTCGGCTTCGGCGTCAAGGAAGACTGGGTGATCGA
This sequence comes from Planctomycetales bacterium, assembly GCA_027459775.1. Lineage (GTDB taxonomy): Bacteria > Planctomycetota > Planctomycetia > Isosphaerales > Isosphaeraceae > JAKBAP01. The sequence continues at coordinate 14,866 of DAIDHE010000272.1, forward strand.
TCGTTTCCTTCGCCAACTGACCGTCTTTCGCCCCGGCCCCGAAGGTCCGATTGTCACGGTCGTCCCCGAAGGACAGAATCACGAATCGCCCTTGTTGCCCGGATTCGTACTACCGCTGGGTCGACTCTTGATCGAGGCCGACGACTGGCTGGAAGTCGACGCGTCTGGCCTGCCTTCTGATTCCAGTCCCCCCGCTGGAGGGATCGATGGTTAAGATTCGCCGCGCTTATGAAGTCCTCTTCCTGGGCTTGTTCTTGTTCTTCCTGTTCATCACCGACCTGCGTTATCTGCAAGGTTGGCCGGTCTCGCTGTTTCTCGAGGCCACGCCGCTGGTGGCCGTCGCGACGGCCTTGACCACGCACACCATCTACCGGAACCTGGTCTGGGGGCTGGTGATCATCGCGGTGACGATGATGCTGGGCCGGGTCTGGTGCAACTGGATGTGCCCGTTCGGCATCC
>DAIDHE010000027.1 GCA_027459775.1 Planctomycetales bacterium
TTGAGGTCGTCGTGGTGGAGAGCGCGATCGCGGCCGCGTCGCTTGGCCATCGCGAGCGCATGATTGGCCCTGGCGAGCAAGTCCTCGCCGTCCCAGGGGGGGCCCCCGCGGGTGGCGAGTCCCACGCTCGCGGTGATGGGCCGCGGACCCCAATCGGCCCGCGAGATGAAGGTGCGAATCCGGTCGGCCACGACTCGGGCCGTCTCCTGGTCGCAGTGAGTCAGGATGACGACGAACTCATCGCCGCCGTGGCGCGCGATCAGGTCGCCGCGGCGGACCGCGCGGCCGAGCAGCTCCGCGATCGCGCGGAGGGCCTGGTCGCCCGCCGCATGACCGTGCTCTTCGTTGAACACGCGAAAACAGTCGAGGTCGAGCATCAGGATCGAGATCGGCTCGCCCCTGCGCGACAACATCGCCATGTAGGCGTCCAGGGTCTCGACGATCTGCCGGCGATTGGCCAGCCCGGTCAGGTGATCCTTGACGGCGGGATCGGCGAGCTTCTGGTCGCGAAGGCGAAGCTCGTCCTGGAGCCGTTCGGCGTCGACCGTGCGCGCCAGGAGCTCGCGCCTGATCTCGAGTGAGCGCCTGGCCAGATCAAAGCGAAACGCCAGCTCTCCGCTTTCGACTGGAAGGGGAACGAAGTCGTCGGCGAGCAGGCACTGCGTCAGCGCCCGATCGAGCTCGGACTGCCGTTCGCGGAAGGCCATGATGTAGGTGTAGGGGCGGCCGGGAAGGCCCCGAACGCGCGCGATCAGGTTCTGGCTGGCCGACGAGCGCGAGGGGTCGTCGACCAGTAGAATCTCGAACGGGTGGGCCTGTGCGTCTTGCCAGGCGGCCTCGGAGTCGGCGGCGATCGACGGATGGATTCCCAGTTCGCCCATCATCCGCAACAGGCCCTGGGATCGGTCGCTCTCGGGGAGCGTGAAAAGGATGCGTGCTTCCGCGCCGTTTCGAGCGGGCCGGCCTGGCGACGCCGCGGCCTCGCCCATGTGAGCGGGCCGCGGGGAAGGATCGAGCGCGGGCTCGGCGGCTTGAACGCCGTTCACGATCGGCTCCGAGGTCGTCCGCACGAACTCGAGGAACTCGGCGACGACGTGGGGATCGAGGTGGTTTCCCGCGAGCGAGCCCAGGTGTTCCAGGATCCGTTCCCGATCCCATGCCTTGCGATACGGGCGGTCGTTTGAGAGTGCGTCCCACACGTCGACGACGGCAAAGATCCGAGCCGCCAGCGGGATCTCGTCGCCCGCGAGCCCGGCGGGGTAGCCCTGGCCGTCGAAGCGCTCGTGGTGGTAGTGGGGGATGTCCAGGGCCGGGCGCAGGAAATCGATCGGGCCCAGGATCTCGACGGCGTAGGTCGGATGGCGCTTCATGGCGACCCATTCGTCGTCGGTGAGCGCGCCAGGCTTGAGCAAGATCTGGTCGGGCACTCCCAGTTTGCCGATGTCATGCAAGAGCGATCCCCTGCGCACCTGGACGAGCTCGAGATCCGAGAGACCCATCTTGCGCGCCAGCTTGACGGTGAGCTCGGTGACGCGGCGGCTGTGCCCTTCGGTCTCGTGGTCGCGCAGATCCATGGCGCGCGACAGGCTCTCGATGGTGGCGTCATAGGCGAGGCCAAGCTGGGCGTTCGAGGCACGCAGTTCAGTTAATAGATTAATATGTTCAATCGAAATCGATGCTTGCCGGGCGAGGATGCGCAGAAAGTCAAGCCATTCGTCGTCGGGGGGCGAGGCGTCGCGACGGAAGCATTCCATGACGCCCAGGATGCGTTTTTCCACGGCCAGGGGAACAGCGTGATAGGCCTTGAAGCCAAGCTCGAGCAGCCGCGGCAGCCTGGGGTCGGGAGTAAGAACACGCGCCAGGTCGAGAACGTGGAGCGCGGATCCCGACCGGACGACCCGCCGCGCGAGCCCGGCCGAGCCCCCCTCCAGGGTTCGCGAGAACGTGTCGGGCAAACCCGCTCCAGCCGCGTGCACAAGCTCGTCTCCCGACGAATCGCCCAAAAAAAAGAGCGCCGCGTCCACCCCCAGCTCGCCCAGCACCTGCGCCGTCACCACCGAGAGGATCGTGCCCAGATTCCGCCCCGACGCGATCGCCACGTCGATGCGCCGAAGCGCGTTGATCCGCCGCAGCCGGCGTTCGAGCCGCGAGTTCAAGTCCAGGATCTCGCCCTGGGTCCGCACCCGTTCGCTGACGTCGCGAGTCACGCTCGCGTAGCCGCGCAAGACGCCGTCGTGGTCGCGGAGCGAGGTGATGGCGAGGTTCGCCAGGAACCGCTCGCCGCCGCGGCGGATCATCCACCCCTCCTCGCTGGCCCGCGCGTGCGCGGCCGCCAGCGCGAGCAGCCGTTCGGGGTCGCCTCGCCCTCGGGACTCGTCGGTGAAGTAGCGCCCGTAGTGCTCGCCCGCGACGTCCTCGGCACGCTCGCCGAAGAGGTTTTCCGCGCCCACGTTCCAGGAAATGATTCGCCCCTCCGGATCGAGCATCACGATCGCGTAATCGGTCACCCCCTCCACCAGCACGCGATAGCGCTCCTCGCTCTCCTCGAGCGCCCTCTCCCCCAGCTCGAGATCGCGGCGATGCTCGCGAATCTGGCTGAGCAGCTTTCCTCTCTGGATCACCGATTCGACGGCGAAGCCCAGATCTTCCTCAACCCGCGGCTCGACCAAGAAATCTTGAGCGCCCATCTTGAGCGCGCGAACCCCGATCGTCTCACATTCGGGACTGGCCGCCACGATCAAGGGAGGGGTCGTTTCGCCCGATTCGCCTTTGAGCCGAGCCAGGAAATCGAGCGCGTCCAGCTCGGGGGGCGCGTGCTTGATCACCACGCAGTCGAGGGCGAATGCGTGACAGATCACCAGGGCCTCGTCGGCCGTGCCGGCCTCGTGAATCCGCGTTGGGGCTGTGTCTTCCCTCGTGACGACCCGCCGCAGGCGCTCGCACTCGGCGGCTTGAGGGTGAACGATCAGGATCCGCGCCGGCTTGCTCCCGTGATCCATGAATCCCTCGCATCCCACGGTTCTGGCCGGTCGCGACGTCCCTCGGCGCGGCCAACCCCTCGCGAAGTGATCCAATCAGAGGAATACCGTGCTTCCGATTAGACCTCGCGTGGCTTCAGATTCTGGGGACGGATCTCCGTTCCGACCGCGGAAAGTGCCCGATCGAGGCGCGGCGTCGCGCCGTGGATGGTCTCGGTGAGCCCACGCGAGAACCGATTCCTCGGAGGAGCTGAGCCAGGGCCATCCAAGAAGAAACATAGGACACGGAATGAGGTGTCGAGCGAGTCCCGCGGACGGTCGGGCTTGTGGCCGATGTGGGTGGTCGCGAGAATCCTCGTGATGAACCCGATACGCATCGACGATCTGGACGACCCCCGGCTCGCGCCCTATCGTGCGCTCAAGGCGACGAACCTCACGCGGGGGCGCACCGAGTTCATCGTCGAAGGGCGAAGGCTGGTCGAGCGGCTGCTCGCGAGCCGGCATCCCACGCTCTCGATTCTCGCGCTCGAGCGCGAGCTGCCGCGAATGGCCGCGCTTCTGGATGGGAAAGAGGGCGTGGCGAGCTATATGGCCGAGCCCGAGCTCGTGAGCCGGCTCGTGGGGTTTCCCTTTCATCAGGGGGTTCTGGGGCACGGCCGTCGCGCTCGGGATCCCGGCCTCGGCGAGATCCTAAGCCGGCCGGGCCGGCTGGGCCTGGTCGTCTGCCCGCGGCTCTCGAATCCCGAGAACCTGGGCGCGATCGCGCGGACGGCCGACGTGTTCGGCCTGGACGCGATCGTGGTGGGCCCGTCGTGCCCCGACCCCTTCTCGCGCAGGGTGTTGCGCGTCTCGATGGGGGCGGTTCTGAACCTGCCGGTCGTGGAGCGTGAAGACCTGACGGCCGTTGCGCTCGAGCTCCATGAAACGGGGCGAGTCGAGCTCTGGGGCGCGGTCGCGCAGGCGGGCGCTCTGGCCTTTGACCGCGAGCCCGCTCCCGAGCGTTTCGCCCTGATCATGGGAGAAGAGGACCGGGGGCTCGAGCCGGCGTGGCTCGAGCTCTGTCAGCGCCTGGTGACGATCCCCATGCGCCCGGGGGCGAGCTCTTTGAACGTCGCCGTCGCGGCCGGGGTCTTGATCGAGCGACTGACTCGTTCGTGGCGATAGCGTCCGCGGCCGCCGCCGCGGTTTTGCCGGCGAACGAGGACGGATCGCTCCTCCAGACGCCGAAAGGGAGGGCGAAGCTCCAGCCGAGCCGGAGGATACAACTGATTACCAAACAATGTGTTGCGCAACATCAAGGCGGGCTCCGGCTCGGCGGGCGCCTCGCCCCTGGGTGGGGTGAAGAGTTGGTCTTGACGATGGTTTTCGTGGGCACGCCGTCTCGGGGGTTTTGTCGCGCGACTGAGACGAGATCAAGAGCGCCGTCGCGTATTGGACATCG
>DAIDHE010000278.1 GCA_027459775.1 Planctomycetales bacterium
GAGCCCCGAGGCCCTGACCGGCGGCCCGCTGGGCAAGCTCCAGGACGGCGACCGCGTCCGCATCGTCGTCGACCGCGTGAATCTCACCGGCTCGATCGACCTGGTCGGCGCGGAGGGGCGCGACCTCGACCCCGATGCCGCCTCTCGGCTGCTCGAGGAGCGCTCGCCCAACCCGATGCTCTCGCCAGACCCCGACCTGCCCGCCGACACCCGGTTGTGGGCGGCCCTTCAGGCCGTCTCGGGCGGCGTCTGGGGCGGCTGCGTGCTCGACCCCGATGCGATCATCAGGGCCCTGACGGCTGGCAACCGCCAGGGCAAGCAATGAGACCTGAGACGACGAGGCGAACGGAATCAGGACGAACAAACAACTGCCTGCTCCCTACGCGTCATCCCCCGCGGTCCCCCGTCACTCGGACGAGACGAAACAAGGATTCTCGACTGCTTCGATTTCACGAGCGCTCGATCCGAATCGCGTGTTCGAGGGCAGAGCCGGTGAAGCGGAGTATCTGATCGAGGGAACCCTCGACGAGGTCATGTTTTCCGACGACCCGGCGGACGAAGAAGACGACTGAAAACCCCCGACCAAAAACCTGGCTCAGCGCGATCGCGGAAGCCGCCCAGGAACAAGGCGTCTCCCTGCCGCGGTTTCTGGGACACGGCATGGGAGGCGCCCGTTCCGAGCCCCTCCGAGACGGGCGGTTCATCACGTTCAAGCGCAGGCTCGTACAGCGCCGTGCGCTCATCCCGCGCGGTATCGCCAATCGCACGGCTTCCTGGTCGCAGCCTCGCCGCGCAGGGCTCTCCCCTCGTCTCCGTGAAAGCCGGCCCGACGCGAGGATCCGCGTAATTCCAGGGCTGCGCCCTGGGCTAGAGCCCGTCACCCCGTTGAGGTGAATACAAATCGAACGCGCCAGCGACCCGTTTTCAGTCCGAAGGACTGAGAGAGGATAGCCCTGGGACGGCCAGGTCGCGATGACCCCCAAATGCCATTTTCTCTTGGTATTGCAGCCTGAAAGGCTGCGATAGGGCGGCTCCCAACGGACGAGTCGCGACTCCGCCGTGATAGGCGGTCCAAAGAGCCCGACCCTTCTTCATTCGCGCCAGCGTTCAAACCGTTGCTTATTTGCTCTCGATCCGCCGGAACGACCTGCGGTTCTCGATGCTGTAGGCCGAGGTCCATTGGCCGTCGCGCACCACCCATTCCACCAGCTTCCACGTTTCTGGATCCCGAACCCAGACCACGTAGTTCTGAAAGTCGGCGTTGTTCTGGATGAGCTGGGCTGGAATGAAGTACGCCTTCGCTCCCATGCCCGGGTCGATCTCGATCCATCCCGAGCCGGGCAGATAGACCTGAGCCCAGGTGTGCTGGTTTTCGTAGTCGGGCCGGATCTTGTGCAGATCGCCGAGTCCGTCGGGAACTCGCAGGTTCAGTCCCACGACGGGCCGCGTTGGCAGGCCAGCGCGGGCGCACATCGCCTCAAACACCCGCGCCTGGTGCCCGCGGTGCCCCCTGCGGTTCTTCAAGGTTGAGCCCAGGTCGCGTGGGTCGTACGTGACCGAGGCGTCATAGGTCAGGTTGGCCGCGACCCATTTGCAAAACTCAAGGGCGGCCTCGGCCGGCGGATGGCTCTTCTTGATCGCATCGACGATGGAGTCGAGCTTTTCCTCGATGATCGGCGCGTCGGCGCCAATGGTTTGATAATAATCGGACCACTGGGCGATCGACCGCTTGACGTCATAGTCACGATCGGCCGAGCGAACGCGGAACCGGCTGGTGAATTCGAATTTCGTCCCGGGCTCGAGACCGCCACGCAGCTCCCAGAGGACGTTCTGCGATTCGTTGCTCGACAGGTGCTGGACGTGGCCAGTCTCGGGCTCGACCGTGATCGACGACGCTCCCATGGTTCGGTCCAGCCCGTCCCATGGCCGCGCGGTCGGCAAGGCGTGCCAGACGCGGAGCTCGGAGAGCTTCTCACCGTTCTCGGGCGCCACGAACTTGGTCGTGATCGCGACCTCGAACACCTGGGGATTCGAGACCACCACCTCAGGCGCCAGCCGCTGGCCCCAAGCGTCCGCCGCCAGGGCCAGCAAAACCACGACCACTCCAGCATGTTTCCCGATCATCGCGCGCCTACTCCGATTTCCGTTCTCGTTCGCGGGGTTGCCCAGACCGGGTCCGTCTCGACGTCCCTGCCCGGTCCAGACTCCTCTTCGATATGATTCCCACAACCTCCGGCCGGGTCCAGGGTCTGATGACGAGCTGACCCTCGTTTCTCGTCTCACGCCGGCGCGGGACGAAGCGATCCTCGCGCCTGGGTCCACGAATCAAGCGATGGCGAACAGGGAGCGGACGCCGGGGGCTTTCCCGCCCATTCCCATCGCGCCGTTTTCCCCACTGGATTGAGAAACCGTGGGACGTGGGATATGCTCTGAAGGCAGAACCAGTGGGGTTCGGGCCGACATCCGGTCCCCGAGTATCGCAAAAACGCGCGCGGGCGGTCCCGCGCGGACGTGAAGACAGGTGGAGGGTATGATCGACGCGCGTCTGGTCGACGACTGGCTGCTCGTCCGCGGTCCGATGGGCCGGATGCTGCACGTGCCGCTGGAATCCATCCGCGCGCTCACGGGCCGGCCTCGGTCCGCCGTTCGAAACTTCACGATCGACCCCGACGGTTCATTCATCGAGTGGCCGGATCTGGACGTCCATCTGGGCTGGGATCAATTTTTGCAAGCGGTCGAGCCGGCCGAGCACCGCAAGGCCCAGCAGCGGACCGCCGGCTTCAACCGGCGGTATGGCGCGGCCATCCGCGCGGTCCGCGAGCAGGCGGGGATCTTGCAGTCCAGGATCGAGGGCCTCACCGAGCGCCAGCTCCGCCGCATCGAGAAGGGCGAGAGCCGCGCCACCACCTCCGCGATCGACGCCCTCGCCAGGGCCCACGGACTCGACCCCAACGCCTACATGGAAAGCCTGGCGAAGGCGATGCGCTGAGTCAGCCGCCCCGCGAGATCGCAGCCCCCGCGCGACCGCGTTCCGTCGTCCTGCTCACCACGCGAGCTTGGCCGGGAAGAACTCGGCGATCAGCTCCTCGTAATAAGGCCGCAGGCCGGCCACGTCAGGGGGTTCGTGGCCCTTGGAATAGAGGTCGTACGGATTGAACCGCCGGACCCATTCCATGCGTTTGTGGTCGGCCTCGTTCATCAGCTGGGTGTAGGCCCGCTCGCGATGGGCTGCGTAAAACGAGTGGTAACGGATCATCGCCAGCGCCGGCTCGGGCAGATAGTCCTTGACAACGTGATACAGGTATTCGTCGTGCCCCCACGACATGTGGACCTGGTCGAGCCCGCCGCCGGGTTGATAGATCCCCTGCTCGGTCTGGAGCTCGGGCCGGCCCATATCGGGATTATCCTGGAAAAACTCGGGGAAAACGACCTTGTCGGAATAGCGGCAGCCGACCGGAAACGTATCGCCGACGACCGCCCATTGGGGCTCGCCGAAGAGGCACAGAATCTTGCCCAGGTCGTGGATCAGACCCGTCAGGATGAACCACCGCGGGTGGCCGTCCCGGCGGATGGCTTGGGAGGTCTGCATCAGGTGTTCGATCTGCGACAGCTCGGTGTCGGGGTCGCTGTCGTCGACCAGGGTGTTGAGGAATTCCATCGCCTCCCACACGCCCATCGCGCGGTGGTCGAGGCCCAGGTATTCGCGCTCCTTGGCCAGCACGAAGTCCAGCGTCTGATGCCGGTGGTTGAGCCGGTAAAACTCGCGGACAGCCGGGCGCACGTTGTCGCCGTAGTCGCGAAACGTCGATTCCTCGTGGGCGACGGGATAGCGCTCCTTGAGAAACGCCTCCCACTCATCCAGATCCGCGAGCGGGTTCTGTTCCCGCATGGCGGGTGCTTGCTCGGCCATCGCGATCACCCCTGGTCCTGGTACGGAAGCTCGAAATGCCCTCGAATCCCAAGTCTACCCGCGGCTTGCCCGCAAGCCCAGGGCGACATGGCGCGGCGCCGATCTAGTGAACCTGGGCCGGGCCCGGATCGACGAGCGCCGACAGGGGGAAGGAGCGAACATTCTTGTAACTGTCGCGGGTGACGACGTTGTAGACCCCGACGGGTTCGACGAACGAAAGCTGAAATTCGGCGTCGGCGATCGGGGTGTTGATCTGGATCTTGTCGACTTCCAGAATCCGGACGCGACGACCGGGAAGGCTGTATCTCACTCTCCGCGCGGGGAACCACAGCTTGCCGCCCACCAGAGACATCTGTTCGTGATATTCGTCGTCGTAATCGCCCTCCTTGGCGGTGCGGTAAAGAATTCGCAGTGGGACGCAGCCGCGCTGATAATCGACCCAGTACGACACCTCGCCCCCGTCGAATTCAAAGGTCGCCAGATGGACCTTCCGGCCGTCGTAGGGGACGTTTCGTTTCAGCCGGACGGCCTTCGCGCCCCTGGGGCCGTGATTCCAGGCGCGATCGAGCTGGTCCGCGAAACCGTTCGCGTTCTGAGCCTTGGTGCCCAGGTCCAGGGTGAAACCGAAGGAGAGATCGCATCCGTTGTCCGCATCCATGATTCTGGCGTGGGTGTCGAACGCCCTCGTATGCGTGTTGTAGAAGGGGGTGTAGCTCAGAGTCGAGGTTCCGTCCGTGAGAAACTGGACCGACACGAATTCGCAGGTTCCAGGGTGCTCGCCTTCGGTGCTGGTGTGCGAAATGGTCTGCTCGCGATCGAAGAGGCGTTCGTACTTCTTCCGGGATCCATCGAAAAGGTACGCCCCCTTGGCTTCCGCGGGATCGCTGAGCTTCCCCTGCCTCGCCGTCTCGAGGTCGGGCGCCCTCCCCTCCCGGTAGACGAAGCTTGCCCGGCACCGCTCGACGCCCTCCCGATTGGCCGTGTAGCCCTGGGCGAGAGCCTGGAGCACCTCATGATCCGAGCCGGCCTGGAACCTGGCGTCGTCGTCCCCAATCAACGCCGTCGACAACGCCAAGAGCAAGAATGCGTACATGGCTTCCTCGATAACGGGTGTAAATATTCGCTGACGACCCCCACGAACCGAGTGCGGAGCGGCATGAAAGCGACCGGGAGTTTCTTGAGCCGGTTGTCGCCCGGAGCCGCGCTTCACGAGACGAGCGGACGCATCGCGCGAGAAGCGTCGTCCCGTGTGGTGGGATCCCCGCGGGCGGCGACCAGCCCTTCGCGCCCGGCGTCATGAAAGAGATCAACCTTGAGATTACGCTCGCCCGGGCCATTTGACAAGAAACTTCAAATGGGGAGATCACGGTTTTCGACGAACGGGATACGGGGCACGGCGATTCTCGACGATTGCATCAGCGTCAATCGACGTCCATGACAGATATCGATAGTCGCTTTGTCCCTTTTTTTACCACACTCGTGAACGACGTCGGAAACAAGCGCGACGTACCCGCGAGTGGGCCGATGGCAACGGCCGGAATGCACTCTCTGGCGCGTCGTGCTCGTATTTCGAGCCATCGCGGTCGTCAGAATACGAGCCCGAAGTCCCATCGAGTGCATGGCCCGGATTCCTCGCGCATTTCCGGTCGACTCACCGGCCCTCGCCCCTGTCGTTCATGGTCCGAACTTCGATTATCGGCGGCCCCGCGGTCTTATTCGGGGCGTTTGAAGCCGGCGGCGCGGAGGGCGGCGAGAAGTTCGTCGCGTTCTCGGGCGATCCGGTCGCGTTCGGCGGCGATGGCATCCGCCTTGGCTTCGGACTCATCCAGCTTGGCGGTGATGGCATTCACCTTGGCCTTGGTCTCATCCAGCTTGGCGGCGATGGCATCGACCTTGGCTTTGGACTCATCCAGCTTGGCGGCGAGGGCGGCGCGTTCCTTGAAGACCTCCTGAACGGGGCGGAGCGGGGATCCGTCCGGGCAAACGATCGCCAGCTCCCGGCCTGAAAGGTCAAACCGCACGTTCAGGAGGGGGCTGGTCCAGCCGTTGATGTTGGAGATCGGCCGCAGTTCATCGCCCGATCGGATGAACCCCTTGAGCTCGATCTCGTCGGGGTCATAAATGTAGTACTCAGCGACGCCGTATCGCTCGTAGAACCGGAGCTTGTCGGTCATCGCGGCGGGTCGGTTGCTGGGCGAAAGGATTTCGAAGACGACGTCGGGCGGAATGCCGCCCTCCTCCCACTGCATGTAGGAATGCCGATCTCCCTTGGGCCGGCCGAACACGACCATCACGTCGGGGGCCGTGCGGATATCGGGATCGCCCTCGACCGGATACCAGAACATGTCGCTGGCAAGATAGACGTCGGGCCGGTCGGCGAAGAGATTCTCCAACCCCTC
>DAIDHE010000287.1 GCA_027459775.1 Planctomycetales bacterium
TGTCATCTCGGGCAATTCGGGGCCGGGGCTCGAGGTCGAGGGGGGCGCGGCCGGGACTCTGATCCAAGGGAACTTGATTGGCGTCGGATCGGACGGCAAGACTCCGGTAGGCAATCTCGGCGACGGCGTTTTGATCGACGGCGCGGCCGGAACGCAACTGGGCGGGACCGACCAGGGCCAGGGCAACGTCATCTCCGCGAATCAAGCCAATGGAATCGAGACGCAAGGCGATGGGACGAGTGTGGTCGTGCTGGGGAACGACATCGGCACCGACGCGACGGGGCTTTTGGATCTCGGGAACCGATTCAACGGCGTGAGCCTGGCCACGTCGTCAAACTCGATCGGCGGCACGGCGGCGGGGGCGGGCAACACGATTGATTACAACGGCTCGGGAACAACCGGGGCGGGCATTCAGCTCGTGGGCAACGTTGTCCAGAATACATTTCTCTCGAACAGCATCTATGAAAACAACGGGCTGGGCATCAACCTGGGCTCGGGTCCGACCTCGAACCACGCGCCCGGTACGCCCGGCCCGAACGATTACCAGAATTATCCCGTCCTCAATCTGGCCCGCAGCGAGGACGGCGAGACCACGGTCACAGGTACTCTGAGCGCGGCCGCCAGTACGCTTTACGTGGTCCAGTTTTTCGCAAGCCCCAGTGAGAGTTCCTCGGGCTTCGGCCAGGGAAAAACCCTGATCGGCACGCTCGATGTCACGACCGACGCCTCGGGTAACGCCTCGCTGAGCGTGCCGGGGACGTCGTCGGCGCCGGGAAGCTATATCTCGGCGACCGCGACCAGCCCGGTCGGCGATACGTCGGAGTTTTGCCAGGACATCCAGTCGCAAGGCGTGATCGATCTTCGGTTGTCGGCCTTGGCCGCCCCCAACCCCGCGCCCTCGGGGGGCGATGTGACCTTCACCTTGACCGTGACCAACCAGGGGAGCGAGGACGCCCATCAGGTGGTGCTCACCGACGTGCTGCCGAGCGACGGGACCGTCGTCTCCGTTTCTTCAAGCCAGGGGTTCATCTTGCCTGGCTCGGGGGGCTCGCTCACGGCCAGTCTAGGGACCATCGCGGCGGGGGCGTCCGCCACCGTGACCGTCGTGTTCCAGACGAGCTCAAGCTTCTCGGGCTCGATCACCGACTCGGCTTCGGTCGCGAGCCAGGAAACCGATCCCTACCCGGCCTATGAATCCGCGAGCGCGACGGTCCAGGTTGAGACGGAGGCCGACTTGGCGACGTTGCTCGCGGCTGGGCCCAACCCCGCGCCGATCGAGGGCGACGTCACTTTCACGACGACGGTGACCAATCTCGGTCCCTCGACGGCGTCGAGCGCGACCGCGTCGCTTCCCTTGCCGGCGGGCTTCACGTTCGTGTCGGCGACCTCGAGCGTCGGTACGGCGTCGTTCGTGAACGGGACGGCCTCGGCCGCCTTTGGTGACCTCGCGGTGAACGCCCAGGCGACGTTGACCGTGATCGCCCAGGCGAGTCAACTCGGCCCGACGACGCTCACGGCGGTCGCCGCCTGCAGCAACTTCGACCCCAACCCCGGCAACAACAGCTCCAGCACGACGGTCACCGTCGCCCCGGCCGCCGACCTGGCGGTGACCGCGGCCGCATCGGCTCCGCGCGTCGTGGCCGGGGGCGACCTGCAATATCAAATCACTCTCGCCAACACCGGTCCCGACGCGGCCTCGGGGGTCGTCCTCTCCGACACGCTGCCAGGCTCGGCGCTCCTCGTTTCGGCCACGTCCGACCAGAACGTCACGCCGACCCTGGCGAACGGCGTCGTCACCCTGGCGCTCGACTCACTCGCCGCAGGCGCGACGGCCCTCCTCACGATCGAGGTGCAGACCACGGGCCCGCCCCAGCAGACCATCACCGACACGGCGATCGTGGCCAGCCAGACCCTCGATCCCAGCCCCGGTGATGAATCGAGCTCGGTTGCGACCCAGATCGTCGGCCAGAGCGACCTGGGCATCTCAGCCTCGGTGACGCCGAGCTCGGCCTATGTCGGCGAGGACGTCGTCTACACGTTGACGGCGACCAACGCGGGGCCCTTTGACGAGCCAAACGCCGTCGTCTCGGCCCAGCTTCCATCGGACATGCAGTTCTCGTCGGGGTCCACAAGCCTCGGCTCGCCGCCGACGGTCGACGCTCAGGGCTTGCTCACGGCCAACATTGGCGACCTCGCGGCCGGCTCGACGGCCGTCGTGTCCGTCAGCTTGATTCCGGGCTCGGCCGAGGTCGGCGCGTTCCCGCTCTCGTTCCAGATTCAGGGCCAGAACATCGATCCCAATGCGGCGAACAATACCGCGACCGCGACGGTCCAGGTCGCGGCGGCGGCCGCGGTCGCGATTCAGGTCGCGCCGTCCGCCGCGCCCGCCTACGACCAGGTTCCCTGGACCTATAACCTGGTCGTGACCAATCCCGGCCCCTGCCCCGCCACGGGCGTCGTCGTTTCCGCCCCTCTGCCGGCCGGATCTCAGTTCTTGAGCGCGACCTCCGCGGGATCGTCCCCGAGCCTGGTGGGAAATACGATCGTCGATAGCTTGGGAGCGATGGCGGTCGGGGCATCGAGTACGATCGCGATCACCGTCGAACCGCTCGCCCCCGGATCGCTCACAACGCTCGCAACCGTGAACGGGGACCAGATCAACCCCGACCCCGCCAGTGCGGCGGGCTCGCTCACGGTGAACGTTGCCCCGGCGGCGAATCTGGCGGTCTCCCTGGCGGCCGCGCCGGCCAGTGCACTCACAGGCAGACCGATCACCTTTGGAGCGACCGTCTCGAACCAGGGGCCGGACCCGGCCACGGGCGTCACGCTGTCGCTCCCGATCCCGCCCGGATTCGTCTATGATTCAACCTCGGCCGCGACCAGCGCGATCGAGGCCAATCAGGTCGTGGCGAACCTGGGAATCCTTGCCCCGGGCGCGACCGCGACGGTGTCGGTGGTCTTCACCGCCGCACAGGCTGGATTGGTCTCCGAGACCGCGACCGCCACTTCGCCCGTCTTCCAGATCAACCCCTCCCTGAGTTACGCGACGGCGACCGCGACGGCCATCGAATCGGCGGGCAGCCTCGCGTTGAGTTCCAGTCTGTACGCGGTGCCCGAGACGGCTGGGCAGGCCGTTCTGACCGTCGACCGCGTCGACGGTTCGCTCGGGGCCGTGAGCGTTCCATTCTCTACTGTAGATCTCAACGCGACCCCTGGGCTCGACTATCTGCCTGTCTCCGGAACCCTGACTTTCGCGGCTGGCCAGACCGCGGCCACGATCGTCGTGCCGGTCCTCGCCAATCCCTGGGACAATCACGACGAATGGCTCGCCGTCGTCCTGGGCGCGCCCACGGCTGGGGCGATCCTGGGCGCCACGTCCTCGGCCGAGATCCAGATCATCGACGTCGATCCCAACACGACGCCTCCGCAAGTCTCGAACCTGACGTGGAACGGGAACGCCCAGGCCATCTGGAATCTCACCGTCGGTTTCACGGCCGCGATGAACCCGACCTACGCCGCCGACTCGTCCAATTATGTGATCACCACCGCCGCGGGCCAGGTCGTACCGGTCTCGGCGTCCTACAACATGGCGACGCGTACGGTCTTGCTCACGCCGGTTGTGTTCTTGCCCTCGGGCCAGGCCTACAATCTTCGCGTGGTCGGCACGGGCGCGACGGCGATCCGCGATGTTTCGGGGAACCTTCTGGCGGGCCAGGCGCCCAACGTGCCCGGGCTCGACTATTCCGCATGCTTCGAGCAAGGAACGAAGTTTTCCTATCTCGACAACGCGCACAACCGGGTCTTCATGAGAGTTCGAGGCCCAGGATACCTGGAACAAGTGCGATCATCGACCGGTGAGGGAGAGGTTTTGACCGTGATTGGGATGGCGCCCCGCAAGTCGGTGCTGATGGGTCATGTGCAAAAGCTACGCGGCGGGACCGGGCGTACTGACATCGGCATCTTGAACGGGCTCGGCCAGTTCGGCCAGATGACGGTCAAGCTCGCTTCGCCCCCATTCTTCGCCAGGGTGTTTCCGTTCATGCGGCGCGGACGCGGGCTCTTTTGACAGCCCGGCCTCGTTTGTCTCGCATTGACGCCCGCGATGGATCGCGCGTACGATCCAAGAGACATCGAGTTTGTTCATCACCCGAGGATCGAGCATGCTGGTGCGAGTGCGAACCGCGTTGGCCGCCACCCTCCTGGCGCTTGCCGCCAGCGCCCCCGATGCGTCCGCCTGTCCCAA
The DNA here is from genome assembly GCA_027459775.1 of Planctomycetales bacterium. Taxonomy (GTDB): domain Bacteria; phylum Planctomycetota; class Planctomycetia; order Isosphaerales; family Isosphaeraceae; genus JAKBAP01. The sequence continues at coordinate 4,244 of DAIDHE010000287.1, forward strand.
TTGCAAGGAGGCCGTGGCGTCCGGATCGCCCGAGGCCCAGGGTTTGGCCGACGGCTATAACTGGAGCATCCTCTTCATGCTGGGCGTCCCTGCGTCTCTCTTCAGCGCGGGCGGAGTGGCGATCCGAAGAGCCGTCAAGCGGGGCGTGTTTCCCGAGCTGTGACGGGCGGCATAGGGCAGGTTCTCACGCCCTGAGCTTGCCCGCGGGCGTATTCGCGGCGAGGTCGTCGATCATATCTTGAAGAGCCTGGCGGATCGCGCCTTGCCAGTCGTCGCCGAATCGTGCCTGGTACGCGGGTCGTTCATACGCGAAGGTGACCCCGCGCGAGTTGTTCACGATCGCGCCCAGGCCGTTTTCATCGAAGGCCGAGGCGATATCGAGCGAGGTTGCCCCTTGCGTCCCGTAGCCGGGCACGAGCAGGGGAACCTTGGGCAGGGCCGCCCGGAGCTCGGCGAGCTGGGTCGGGTAGGTCGCGCCAACGACCGCGCCGACCAAGCTGTAGCCCTCTTGTCCGAGGTGGGATTGGCCCCAGAGTCGGACCCGTTCGGCCACGTGGCGATAGAGCGGTTGGCCGTCGGAGACGAGGTCCTGGAAATCTCCCGCCGAATTGTTGCTGGTCCTGACGAGGACGAAGAGCCCTTTGTGTTCGCGGGCGGCGACCTTGATGAACGGGATGACCCCTTCGGTCCCGAGATAGGCGTTGATGGTGAGAGCGTCTACGTTCCAGCAGGGTTCGAACGACCCGCCGATGGGAACTTTTCCCAGATATCCGCGGGCGTAGGCTTCGGCGGTCGAGCCGATATCGTTGCGTTTGCCGTCGAGGACGACGAGCAGCCCCTTTTGTTTGGCGTGTTCCACGGTTTGGTGGAGCGCAACCATGCCCGGCGGCCCGTAGGCTTCATAAAAAGCCGACTGGAATTTCACAGCGGCGACCACTGGGGCGACGATGTCGACGACGTCCCTTCCAAACTGCCCAAGCGCAGCCGCCACTCCCTTCTGATCAGCGGGAAAGCGCTCAAGAAAGCCGCCGGGAAGCTCCTCCGGCCGGGGATCGATCCCCACCACCACCGGGTTTCCCACGCGACGCATCGCCGCGAACAGCCGATCCACGAAGTGCACGCTCATCGATCCCTCGGAACCACGGATTGACATCTCGCCCCTGGATTCTACAATCTCCCGACGACCTAGGGATAGACGGCAGTCACCTGCCGACGCTATCTTGGTCTCATTCGGGGCGTAGCGCAGCTTGGATTAGCGCGCTTGCTTGGGGTGCAAGAGGTCACCGGTTCAAATCCGGTCGCCCCGACTTTTTTCAGAAATGAGCCCTTCGGCGAGAACGTCGAAGGGCTTTCTCATGAGCCAGTGATGGATCGGCACCCCTTGTCTCTCAAGTTCAAAAAGACGCGGCTCCTTGCATTGACTTCGTGATCGATTTGACGCAAATGTTTTATCCGCAGGATGATGTGGCAGTTCAAATCCCGTCGCCAGTCCCGTTGCCCTGAAAGCGGCAGTCGCAGGCCTGACGATGCCGTTCCCTCCCATTTACCCCCGTTGTAAAATGAGTGGGGGATCGGAGTCGTGTCGAGACCAAGGGGCATGCCGTGGAAGTTCCTGTGATTATCGAACCAGTCAGCGGTAATGGGTATCGCGTGACCGGGGCTGGCGGATTATCACTCGGATTGACAGCCGAGGGAGCGACCGCTGCGGAGGCCATCGACCGACTTTCCGAGCAGATTCAGTCGCGCCTCCACGCGGGAGCGAAACTGACCGAGTTGAGTCTTGCCACAGGCGTAGCCGCTTGGAAGCAGGATGCGGGATACCTACACGACGATCCCCTTTATCAGCCCTGGCGTGATGCGATGGAGGAATACCGCCGTAAACTGGGTGAAGACCCAGAGGCGCTATGAGCCTCTTCGTCCTGGATACCGACGTGCTCACGCTCTACTATCG
>DAIDHE010000297.1 GCA_027459775.1 Planctomycetales bacterium
CGACGCCCTGCGCAGGGCGCTCGGTCTCGAGGTCGTCGAGCTCGACGCCGGCTGCTGCGGAATGGCCGGATCGTTTGGATACGAAAAAGACCATTACGAAATCAGTCGGACTCTCGCCGAGCGGGTGCTGATCCCGGCGGCGAAGGCCGATCCCGCGGCGATCGTCGCCGCCCCTGGCTTCTCATGCCGCGGCCAGCTCCACGATCTCGCCGGTATTGTCGCCCGGCATCCGATCGAGATCCTCGCCGATCGTCTGGTGCCCGCGCTCGCGCGATGATCTGGTGCATCACGGAAGAGAGTTCGGAAAAAATTCCAAATCCTGGCTCTCGCAAGTCGGACGCGGTCATGATACTTTCAGGTTGGCGGTGATCGATCCGATGGATTTCGAGGGCGGTCGTCGCCACCTTTTTCTCGGCTGGCGGGTCGTGCGTGCTCGCCTTCATTCGTTTCACATCCAGATCGTTCTCGGAATGGAGGACCCATGTCCATTCGACGTCTTCGTCAGGGCTTCACCCTGATCGAGCTGCTGGTGGTGATCGCCATCATCGCCGTTCTGATCGCGCTTTTGTTGCCCGCCGTGCAGGCGGCCCGCGAGGCGGCCCGCCGCGCGCAGTGCATTAACAATCTCAAACAGCTCGGACTCGCGTTTCATAATTATGAAAACGAGACCCGCTCGCTGCCTCCCGGCCTGATCGCCGACGACCTGAACCCGAACGCGCCCGACGGCTGCGCGCGGTACATTTTCGCCGGATGTCAGAACACCCCCTGGTTCGTTCTGATGCTGCCGCAGATCGAGCAGGCGCCCCTGGCCAATGCGTTCAACTTTTCGATCGGGGCCGAGGGGCAAGGGTATTCGTTCCTGGGTCCGTACGGGCCGGTCCTTGGCTTGTTCGTGAATTCCACGGTCGCCGCCACCAAGCTTCCGACGTTCCAGTGCCCGAGCGACCGGGTGAATCAGTTCCAGATCACACCCCAATACGCCGGCGGGGCGCTCTCGGGCCCGATCTTCACCAAGGGAAACTATGGCGCGAGCTTCGGTAACACGTACTGGGGCCAGGACATCCCCGCGACGAGGCCGCCGATGCTCGATCCCGTCACGGGAGTCGTGCCCGTCTTCCTGAGGTCCGCTTTTGGCCATTACACGATCGGCCTGTCCGCGATCACCGACGGACTTTCGAACACGGTCTTCGTGGCCGAGGTGCTTCAGGGCGAGATCTACGACGTCCGCGGCGTGATGTGGTCGACGATCCCCGGCGGCGGGTCGTTCTTCTCGCGCATGCCTCCGAACAATCCGGTGGATTACTACCAGACCGGTTACTACGGCGATCAGCTCAATCAGACCATCTTCTGCGTGAACGAGCCGGGAATGGACCTGCCTTGCACCGGCGGGGCAGGGGACCAGATGGCCTACGCGGGCGCTCGCAGCCGGCATCCCGGCGGCATCAATGTGCTCATGGGCGACGGCTCCGCGCGGTTCCTGAAGAACTCGGTCAACATGCGGACCTGGATCGCGCTGAACACGATTTCCGGCAGCGAGGTGATCAGCTCGGATCAGTATTGAGCGACGGCACGGGGAATCACTCAAGCCTCCTGGGAGCGGGCGACGCCTCGGTTGTCCCAGGAGGCTTGGTTAATACCAGGTTCCCGAGTCGCTGGCGTTCCAGGCCATGATGGTGGCGGCGATGGCGTCCAGGGGAAGAACGGCCTTGGCCGCGCCGCGGCGAATGGCCTCGCGGGGCATTCCGAAGACGACGCAGGTGGCTTCGTTCTGGGCGATGGTGAGCCCGCCGGCCTCGCGGAGCTCGAGCAACCCGCCCGCGCCGTCGTCGCCCATGCCGGTCATGATGACCCCGGCGGCGTAGGGGCCGGCGGCCTGGGCGGTCGAGCGAAACAGCACTTCCACGCTGGGTTTATGGCGGCAGACCGGGGGGCCGTCGATCAGTTCCACGCGATATCCCAGGCCAGTCCGCCGAACGACTCCGTGGACGTCGCCGGGGATGATGATCGCGCGGCCGGGGTGAATCGGCTCGTGCTGCTTGGCCTGAGCGACCTCGATCGCGATTCGGGGGTCGTTGTGAAGCCGCTGGGCGAACGCCAGAGTGAACGCCGCTGGCATGTGTTGGACGATGACGATGCCCGGGCAGGTCTTGGGAAAGCCGGCCAGAAGCTGCTGAAGCGCCTGCACGCCGCCGGTGCTGACGCCCACGGCGGTCATCCGCTCGCCCGCGCCCGCCCGCGAGGTGTATGGGAGCTTGGGTAGGATCACGTCGGCCTTGTGCCGGTGTTCGCTGGGGGTGGCTGGGCGTTCCTCGCCGACGGGGATCTTGCCGGCCCGGGCCGCGTTGGCAATGCTCTCGATGAGGGCCTGGGACCACTCGCCCAGGCGGCCGGCGTCGTTCCAGTCGGGCTTGGCGATGACCTCGATCGCCCCCATCTCGAGCGCTGTCACCGCCCGCTCGGCCTGGGCCGTGCAGAGTACGACCGGCAACGGGTGCTGGCGCATGAGCTTGCCCAGAAACGTGAGCCCGTCCATCCGGGGCATCTCGACGTCGAGCACAATCACGCCCGGGATCGATTTTCTCAGCATCGCGACCGCTTCATAGGGGTCGGCGGCCGTGACGACGCGAAACCGGGGGTCGGACTCGATGATCGCTTTGAGCCGCTGGCGCACGACGGCGCTGTCGTCCACGACCAGGACTTCGATCGGCTCGGACGGCGTCGGCCGAGCCGGCGTGGGCGCGTCGCGCCGGGCCATGGGAGGTTACCCTTCCTTTTGAAAAAGCGACGGGGAATGTTTGCGGAGCGCGGGGGGCACCTCGGGCAGGATCTCGCCGTTGCCCATCACCAGCCAACCCCCGGGCCTCAAGTGCTGGGCCAGACGATGCAAGAGCGTTTGCCGCTCTTCCTCGGAAAAATAGATCGACACGTTGCGGCAAAAGATCATGGGCAGGTCGCTGGGGACCGCCCAGACCGGATTGCGCAAATCGATATGGCGGAACCGGACCATGTCGCGGATTTCGGGCACGACGCGAAACGAACCTTCGCGGGGGCCGCGGCCCAGCAAGAAAAATCGCCGCAGCCGCGCGGGCGACACCCCCTGGACGTCGCGGGTCGAATAGATCGCGCCCGCGGCGGCCTTGAGCATCTCGAGCGACAGGTCGCTGGCCCAGATTTCGACCTTTTGCGCGGCCGCGCCGGCCAGGGACTCGGTAAGGGCCATGGCCATGCTGTAGGGCTCCTGGCCCGACGAGCACCCCGCCGACCAGATGCGGATCGGACCCGCCGGGGTTTCCTTGAGCCAGCCGGCCACCCGCTCGGCCATGAAGGTGAAATGGGCGGGCTCGCGGAAGAACGAGGTGTGATTCACGGTGGACAGATCGATGAGGAGCTGAGCCCCCCAGCCGGTGGGCTCGGTCCGGAGCACCTGCTCGTGGAATTGGCCGAAGCTACGGAAGCCCTTGGCCTGAAGCCGCGAGCGCAGACGGGCCTGGAGCAGGCCCATGCGGTGGGTCTCGAGGGTGATGCCAATCTGATGGCGCAGAAAGAGCGTGATCGGACCGAAGTCCTTCTCCGACCAAGGCTCGGGCTCCGCCGGTGGGGGTGGCAGGCCTCCCGATGTCGCCACGTTACACGCCCTCGCCGTTCAGTGACCCGAGGGTCGAAAATACTCGGTCAACGTCCAGTACGAGCAAGAACGCATCTTGGTGACGGATCAATCCCCTGACGAACGGCGTCGCCTTCCCAAGTCCAAGCCTCGGCGAGGGTTGGATTTCTTCAGGGGGGATCTCGAGCACGTCGGAAACCCGGTCGACCAGGAGCCCCGTGATCTGGGCGGCGTTTTCCGCGCCTGACTCCACGATCAAGACGCACGGGGCTCGGGTGGGCTTTTGCTCCTTGATCAGACCAAAGGGCGTCCGTAAATCGTAGACGGGGACGACGTGTCCGCGCAGGTTGATCACTCCCAAAAGATACTTTGGTCCGCCGGGGACTTCGGTCAGAGCCTGCATGTCGAGCACCTCTTGCACCCGCATCACTTCGAGAGCATAGCCCTCGCCGCCCAGGCGAAACACGACGTAGGACTGCGCCCGATCGCGGTCGTCTTCCTCGATACTGGCGTCGGTGACCATGTCTACCATCGTCCGTCCCCCGAGATCCTGAGCTGTCGGTTCGAGATCAAGCCGGTCGTCCCGTCGCCGTTGTTCGGCTTCCTGAGTGAGCATCGTCCCGGTGCGTGGAGTCGATCCAGTCTACGAAAACCTCTGAAAGTTATCGTCGTCGTCGAGGCTGACGATGACTCCGCCTCGGGGCGGAGTCGAATTGCCAGGGGGTGGTTGGGGTGGCTGGGCCGGGTTCGGGTGCTGCGATCCGCCGGACTGGGGGACAGGAAGCATCCCGTGGACCTGATGCGTGATCCCCAACGGGTTGTCGCCAGAGTGGCTCGGGCTTCCCGATCGTCGCGCGGGTGCTGGGAGCGGCCGGGAGAGGTTCGAGCGCGCTCGCGACGCCGCCCCAGGGTGCGAGCGCGACCCAAGCCCGCCGCCCCGCCCCCGGTCGTCCGCGCCGTCGAGCTGGAAAAAGTCGATCTGGTCGTGCAGGTTTGACGATTGAGTCGCCAGGCCGTCGGCCGTGGCGGACAATTCGTGGCTGGCGGCCGCGTTTTGCTGAACGACCTCCTCGAGCTGGCTGACGCCGACGTTGATCTCGCGGATCGCCGTGGTTTGTTCTTGCGAGGCGGCCGAGATTTCCTGGATCAGGTGCGAGGTGTCGCGGATCATGGGGACGATGTGGTCCAGAAGGGTGCCGGCGTTCTCGGCGACGGCCACGCTCTTCTTGGCCAGGTCGCTGATCTGCTGGGCCGCCGCCTGACTGCGCTCGGCGAGCTTGCGAACCTCGCCGGCCACCACCGCGAATCCCTTGCCATGTGAACCGGCCCGCGCCGCCTCGATCGCCGCGTTCAAAGCCAGCAGATTGGTCTGATACGCGATGTCGTCGACGATCAGGATGCGCTGGGTGATCTCGCGCATCGCCACCACCGTCTCGCGAACCGCTTCGCCCCCCTTTTCGGCCTGCAAGCTGGCGTCGTTGGCCATCCGGGCCGTGTCCTTGGCGTGCTGGGCGTTACGGCCCACCGACGCATCCACCGAATGCAGGCTCGAGGCGATCTCTTGCAGCGTCGCCGCCTGCTCGGCCGACCCCTGGGCCAGTTGATGGGCGCTCGAATTGAGCTCGTTGCTCGCCGTCGAAACCGACGTCGTCATCTCGCGGATCTGACTGATCACCTCGGAAAGCTTGTCAACGACCGAGTTGACCTGAAGACCCAGATCGCCGAGCTCGTCCGAGCGCTTGACGTGCGTGCGGTTGTCGAGCCGGCCGTCCCGCAGCGACTCGGTCACCTGGATGATCTCGCGCAGAGGCCGGACGAACCGCATGCCGAACCAGACGCTCAGAAAGATCGTCGAGACAAGGACGGCCCCCAGGATCACGAGGGTCAGCGTTTGATTCTTGTTAATCGTGGCGAAGGCGAGATCCTTTGGCATGATCACAAGCACGACGAAACCATGCTGGCCGGTAGCCAGGGTCTGCAGGAAGGCTTGTGCCTGAGCACTGACGAGCGGGAGCGGACTGAACCCCACCAGTTCGGCCCTGGAGTCGGCTACCAAGGGGTTGGCGGCCACGAGCACGGTGTCGGTTCGTCCCACGGCGTTCTTCGCCACGTTACGGTAACGCGAGTCGTTGAGATACTCCTCCGGCTTGGGATCGAAATCGCCGGAGTGTCTGCGGTGAAACAGGACGCCTTCCTTGGGGTTCAGCAGATAAACTCGGGCGCTCTCGAGTCTGAACTGGCTGAGCGTTTCGTCGATCACGCCGCGAAGGTCGTCGCGAATGTTCTCGGGAATCTTGCCGTCCTTGGCCTGATCGAGCAGCTTGGGCTCGTGGTCCATCAGCAAGGCCACGTCCTTGGCGATCGAGACCGCGGCCAGTCGGATGAGCAGAGTCTGGTTCTTGCCGAACTCCTCGTTCGCCTGATAGGCGAATCCGGCGATGATGAGGGCCGGCACGACGCCGAAGAGGACGAGGGTGGTCGTCACCTGTTTTCCGAGGCTGAATCTCATCGTTGGCTCTCCGCCCAGGGACTGGCGGTGTAGGGTGATCGCGTCGCCGTTTCGGCGAATCGGGATTCGGACACCACGGCTGATAGATCAAGAATGAGCGAGACCGCGCCGTCGCCCAGAATGGTCGCGCCCGAGAATCGGCCCAGGCCGTGCAACCCCTCGCCGAGCGACTGGATGACGGCCTGGACGCGGCCCAGGAGCCGGTCGACGGCCACGCCGACCCGCTGGCCGGCGTGCCGCGTCAGAAGCAATTCTTGCCGCGCCGGCGGCGGTCCGTCGGCTCGAAACAGATTTCGCAGCGAAACCATGGGCACCAGCTCGCCGCGGACGGCCACGCAGGGCCGGCCCTCGGCCAGGGCCGACCGCACGCCGGCGAGCGAGACGCATTCCTCGACCTGGGCGAGTGGCACGACGAATCTGCCGCCGGCGGTCTCGACCAGCAGGCCGTCGATCAAGGCCAGGGTGAGGGGGAGCCGAAACACGAACGCGGTCCCCTTGCCAGGCACGCTTTCGACGGCCACGCCCCCCCGGAGCGCCCGGACCGCGTCGCGCACCACGTCGAGCCCGACGCCCCGGCCCGACATGTCGCTCACCGAGTCGCGGGTCGAGAAGCCGGGCTCGAAGATCAGGCTCACGACCCGCGGGTCGTCGGGCGAGGTTCCGGTCGGCACCATCCCCAGTGCGATCCCCTTCTTGACGATCTTTTCGCGATCAAGCCCGCGGCCGTCGTCCTCCACCCGGATCGCGACCCGGTCGCCCTCATGGCCCGCCGACAGCGTGATTCGCCCCGCCCGCGGCTTGCCCTTGGCCAGCCGCTCGGCGGGGAGCTCGAGGGCGTGGTCGACGGCGTTGCGGATCAGGTGGACCATGGGGTCGCCCAGCCGCTCGACGATCGTGCGGTCGAGCCGCGTGTCCTGGCCGATGATCCGCAGGTCGATCTCCTTGCCCGAGCGGTCCGAGAGGTCGCGCACCACCCGCGGGAACCGGGAAAACAGCTCATCGACGGGGACCATCCGCAGCTCGAGCGTGGTGTCGCGGATCTGGCGGCTGACCCGCTCGAGGGCCTCGAGCGCGTGCGACCAGGGGTCCATGCCGCCGATTTCGCGCAGGCCCATCAAGTTGTCGGTCACGACCACGAGCTCGCCCGCGAGCCCGACCAGCTCGTCGAGCTGGCCGGCGTCGACCCGGATCCGGGCGTGGGGCCGCGCGAGGGTGGGGTGCGAGGGCCGCGCGGGCGCATGCTCGGGCGCGCCATTGGCGTGAGGCTGGGCGGCGGCCGGCGGCAGCGCGGTCGGCTCGACCGCCGGGACGATCGCGCTCGAAGGGCGGGGAGCGCGCCGCGGCCCCGGTTCGGCCGCCGACGCCTCGACCCGCGGGGCCGAGCCGATCGGAACCAGCCGGCCGTCGGCCTCGATCCGCCCGATCGTGATCTCGCTATCCTCGGCCAGGAACAAGAAGACCTCGTCGATGCGCTCGGGAGAGGCGTCGGTCGCGATCGTGATCGTCCACACCAGATACGATTGCTCGGGGTCGATCCGCTCGAGCGGGGGAACCGAGTCGACGTCGGCGGTGAGCGTGGTCTGGCCCAGCTCGCGGAGCTCGTCAAAGATTCCAGCCAGGTTGATCCCACGCTTGAGAACGTCGTGCCCGGGCCGAAGCGAAATCTGGTATCGGGTCAGCGCGGGGACGGCGGAGGGCTCGGAGGTCGACGACTTTTTCTTCCGTTTGGCAGGTGTTGGAGCCGCCGCGGCAGAAGGCTTGGCGTCCAGTTTGCGGGAGCGGGACTTGGGCTCGGGTTTGGGAGGGGCAGGGGCCGCGGCAGGTGGAATCGCTTCCCTCGCCCGCGCTTTCGCCGATCCGCCGCCAATCAGCCCCGCCAGCCGCCCGACGAGCTCGGTCGAGGGGGGGATCGGGGAATGAGCCGCCTCGGCCTCGACCATCGCCGCCAGATGGTCGCGCGCCTCGAGAAGGCTCGTGATGATCTCGGCGTCCACCCCCATCATCCCCGACCGGATCTGGTCCAGGACCGCTTCGATGTGGTGGGTGAACTCGGCGATCGCCGCCAGACCCACCATCGCGGCCGCGCCCTTGAGACTGTGCGCCGACCGGAACGTCTGATCGAGATGCGCGCGGTCCCCCCGCCGCCGTTCGAGCTCCATCAGCCCCTCCTCGAGACCGATCAAGAGCTCGCGCGCCTCTTCATAGAACATCTCGCGAAAGCGGTCCTCCCCGCTGCTCAAGGGTCCAAGCCCCCCCCGAAATCAGAAACTCGCGTGATCCACTCTTACACTGATACGTCCCTCACCTTGGCAAAGCCCGCTTCACCCAGCGCCTCAGGTGTTCCGGCTCGACCGGTTTGACAAGCCAGCCGGTGACTCCCTGCCGCTGTTCGGGCTCGACGTCGGCTGGCTGCCGCGACGAGAGCACGAGCACCGGCAGAAATCGGTGGGTGGGCAGGTCGCGAACCGCCGCCACCAGCTCCAGGCCGTCGAGGTTGGGCATTTCGAGGTCGGTGAGTAGAAGGTCGCAGGGCGATTCGCGCAGGATCTCGAGCGCGGCCGCGCCGTCGGCGACCGAGACGACCTTGACGTCGAGCGCGGCCAATTGCTCGGCGACCCACCTTCGCACCGAAGCGCTGTCATCGGCATGTAGCACGGTCTTGCTCATGGATGTCGCCCCTCCCGCCTCGGCCCTGCTTTTGATCGGGATGCTCCCCCGGCAAGTCATTCGCTCGTCCCACCAACCGCCGGAACCGTCATTCCCGGACTCCCGCCAGCCAGTCCGAGAGCCCGAAACGGAGCGCGGCCTCCTCACAAACAGCCGGTACCCGCGCCAGCCGAATCGTCACGTCGTGCTCATGCCCCGAACGGATCAGGGCGATCAAGAGCTGGAGACCCGCCAGATCCCAGGGGCCCGCATCGTGAAGATCGACCCGCGGGCGCCTTCCTTCAGCCAGCGCTGTCGCCAAGCGTTCACGAACGCCCACGACCTCGTAGATCGTGACGGGCCCGGCCAGCGCGATCGTGTCCTCTCCCTCCGGCTCGACCGTCATGGCGCGGTCCCATTCCAAACGCGAGCCAATCCTGAAGAATTGAACTGGCGCCGACCCCGATTGTTCCAAGAATGACGGCGGGAACGCCGCGGGCGCGCCCGCGCGGACCGTGACCCGCCATCGTCTGAGTCTATCACGCCGCGCGCGGCTTGGGGAGCGATCACCTGGCGCGATGTTGTACGACGATGATGTTGATGTCGTCGGAGGGACGACCCGGAGCGGTGTGTTTGGTGAGCGCCTGATCGACCTGCGTCAAGATCTCGCCTGGGTCCGCGCCGTGGTAAGACTGGAGCAAGGTCTTCAGCCGATCCTCGCCAAAAAGCACGTCCGAGGGGTCCATCGCGTCGGTGAGGCCGTCGGTGTAAATCACCAGCGACTCGCCCGGCAAGATCCGATCGGTCGCCCCCGCCGTGCCGTCGACCATG
>DAIDHE010000290.1 GCA_027459775.1 Planctomycetales bacterium
CGGACCACAAGCCGCTCGTGGACCCCGCGCGGCCACGCCCCCGAGGGGTACGACGCACGACTCGCGAACGCCTTTTCTCGAGCCCCCCTTGATCGCCTCGAACGCCGCAACCACCCGGGTGCTCTTCGACAAGCTTTTCGGAAAGGTCGATTCGACCTTGAGCAGCCCCCTCGCCCTGCGACCTCCGCCCGCGCTGCCAGCGGCTCAACCACCTCCCGCGCCTGCCGCGCCCGATTCGTCGCGGCCCACGAGCCCCGCCAGCTCAAGGAGCGCGTCATGACCAAAATGACACAACAGCTTCGGGTCTGGTCGACCGCTCTCTTGCTTTGCGGCGTGGCGCGTGCGCAGGAAGCACCCGCCCGGCCCCCCGCGAACCCGGCCGCAGTGGCGGAGATCGTCGACTCCGTGGACGCCCCGGAGCCCCTTCCGCAATCCATGCCGGGCGCGCCCGGTACGCGGATCGGCTCGGGCGTGCTCGAGGCCCTCCCCCAGCCACCGGACCGGCCGGCGTCGCTCTTCGCACAGCCCTTGCTGCTCCCGTCGACCCCGATGGCGATCAATGCTCCCTACTTTACTCACGACCCCCTTCTCGACTTCTCGCCGACCGCCCCGCCAGGCTGGTTCGCCGGCGCGGAGGTGCAGATCGTCAAGCCGCACCTGCTCCCTCAAATGAGCAACAGCGTGCTGCCGGGCCATTTCATCAACAACATCCCCACCAGCAATTCGATTGGCGGTAGGTCGACCATCGTGAACCTCCCCTCCGCGAACCTGGACTGGACCGCCTCGCCCCGCATCTTCGCGGGGTACCGCTTGCCCTCCGGGTTTGGCGAATTCATGGTCTCATACCGCAGCCTGGGAACCACCGGCGGCGGGATCATGCCCAGCGGCAATACGCCGCTCGCGCTCAACAGCCGATTCGCCTTCCAGATGCTCGATTTCGACTACAACAGCCGCCAGCTCTCGCTCGGACCCCAGTGGGACATGAAATGGTCGGTCGGCCTCCGTTCGCTCTTTCTGTTCTTCGATTCGCAGGCGTTTCGCCCCCTCACCCAGTCGGCCGCCGGCGGCGTGTTTCAGGCGAGCGAGTTCAACAACCTCTATGGCCTCGGCCCCCACGCCGTCCTGGATCTCTCCCGTAGACTCGGAAGCTCCGGGTGGTCGATCGAAATGCGGACCGACGTCGCCGGCACCTTCGACTACGTCACCAACGGCTGGCAAACGTCGTCGAGCCCGCTCGGCCCGAACGGCCGTCCGCTGCTCGGCCAGACCCGCGTCTTCGGCCACCAGGCCGCACCCATGATCAATGGCCGCCTGGGCCTCGGCTGGCAACCCTCACCCACGAGCCTCACCCGCGTCTTCGCCGGGTATCAGTACGAGGCCATCTGGGATCTCAACCGCGTCCCCCAGAGCAACAACACCCCCGTCGTCCCCCCCTCGCTGGGCCAGTACTGGAGCCAGGGAATCGTCCTCCAGGCCACTTTCCGGTACTGAGCAAAGACGAATCTGGTTCCACGACGTCTTCGATTTCGTCAGGCTGCGCTTTTCCCGACCGGGCCTTTTTTTTGGAGAATCGCCGCTTGAAATCCACCGCCGCCCCGCGGTATCATTCTGCGATCGAATCACAATCTTCGTGCGGTCGCCATTTCAAGCGTCGATTCCTTTAAGCGCTCGGTCGGCGCGCTGGGGTTTCAACTCAGGGGTGGGATGCATTTTTCAGGGCTCAATCGCTGGGGGCGGATCGGCGGGGCGTGGCTCTTGCTCGCCGCTGTCGGCGTCTTCACGCCCACGTCGGCCCGAGCCGGCTGCAGCCATCCGATCGACATCCGCTCGTCGCTCCTTGATCACCTCGGACAGCTCGACGGCTTGATCACCGGCGATCTCCGTCAGGCCGCCGACTCGCCCTGGGGCACGCCAGCCAATCGCAAGCCCTGCTCCGGACCCGGTTGTTCGTCGAGCAAGCCACCGATCCCCGTTCCCACCGCCGCCACCGGCCTCGACGGCATGCCTCATTGGGGGGCGCTCGACTCCGGTCGTGCTCCCGAGGCCGCTCCACGCCGGCGCATGATCGTCGACCATTCCGCCACGCTCCACGCCGGGCCCACGGCCGCAATCTTTCATCCCCCGCGCGCCTGACCGCCGCCCCCCTGGCGTGAACCGCTCGGCCGCGACTGTTCGCGCGCTACAGCCCGCGCCCTGTTGACGCGCGCCACCCCCACGGACATTCATCGCCGCGGCCGGCCAAACGCGGCTCTGCGCCCCGCGAAGGCCCCTGCTCTGGGGCCGACGCGCGGCCGCGCGGACGCATTCAATCATTCACGTGATTCGTATTCATCATCTTTCCATCGGAGAATCTTCCATGCGAGATCGCCGTTCCGGTTTTACCTTGATCGAGCTCCTGGTCGTGATCGCCATCATCGCCGTCTTGATCGCCTTGCTCTTGCCCGCCGTGCAGGCCGCCCGCGAGGCCGCCCGGCGCATCCAGTGCGTCAACAACGAGAAACAGATCGGCCTGGCCCTGCACAACTACCATCAGTCCATCGGCGCTCTCCCGGGCGCCGACATGGTCTATAACAGCGCGAATTCCACCGAGCTGTCCGCGCTGTCGATGATCCTGCCCTACCTCGAGCAGACCAACGTCTACAACGCCATCAATTTCGATTTTTCCTACCAGGATCCCACCAATTACACGTCCATGATGACCGTGGTGAACGGCTTCATCTGCCCCTCCGACTATCCCGACACGCTGGTGGCGCTCGGCGGCCAGACCAACTACATGGCCAACATGGGCAGCAATATCGTCTGGCAAGAGTCGATCGGCATGAACGCCAGCCTCCCCTGGCCCAACGGCGTGTTCTACGGCGACAGCGCGACCACGTTCGCGGGGATTCCCGACGGCCTGTCAAACACCACCTTCTTCGCCGAGCGGGTGCACGCCGACTGCAATCTCTCGATCGTAAGCCCGATCTCGGACGTCTTCTTCTCCCCCGCATTCCCCACCACCCCCGACCAGGCCCTCCAGGAATGCATGGCCGTGAACATTTACGACCCCAGCAGTCAGTTCCCCCTCTTCATGGGTGCTCCCTGGCTCTGCGGCCAGCACGTTTTCCAACACGTCTCGACCCCCAATACTCGGTCGTGCGGCTTCTTTATCGCGCTGCGGGCCGATATGCCCCCCTCAAGCCGCCACCCCGGCGGCGTCAACGTCCTCTTCGGCGACGGATCGGTGAAATTCATCAAGGACTCGATCAACCTCCCAACCTGGCGCGCGCTCGGAACCCGGGCCGGCGGCGAAGTCGTCTCCGCCGACAGCTATTAATCAACCCTGAACGGGAGGAATCCAGCGATGACCGCATTCACGAAACTCCAGCTCCGCCGATGGGTCGACGTCGTCCGCGAAGACCGCGATCACAGCATCCTGGGCGGTCTGGGCGTCGTGATGATCTGCCTGGCCGTGCTCGCCAGCCTGGTCGTCACGGGGTGCTCAAACCCCAGCCTCGCCCATGCCGTCGACTCGCCGCGGGCGCTCGACGCGCTCAAGACGGCCCTCGATGAATGGAAGAATGGCGCTGACCCCAAGTCGCTCGCCTCGTCCTCCACCCCGATGACCGTCCAGGATCTCGAATGGGCCGGTGGCACGCGCCTGGTCGCCTACGAGATCCTGGGCGACGGCAAGGCCGAGGACGCCAATCTCCGCGTCCGCGTGAAGCTCACACTGGCTGGCGGAACTGGCAAATCGAGCGCAAAACTCGCCGAGAAAAGCGTCCGGTACCTCGTCGGCACCAGCCCCCAGGTCACCGTTTTCCGTGATATGCTCAGGCGTTGATTATCTCTCGCCCCACGCGCTCGGGCGCGTAGGGCGGTTTTTCCCTCACCATTCTTTCCCCCACCGATCATTCCTCGAGGAGCTATGAAGCTATGATCAAAGAATACTTTCAGAGTCGACCCGCACGCGCCGTCGCGGCGGTCCTGGCGGCGGCGCTCCTCGTCGCCGCCGACGACCCCAAGCCGCCGCCCGCCCAACCGGCGAGCGACGAATGGGCCCAGATCGCGCAGGCCCTGCGCGAGTCGTGGCCCGACCATCCCGAGTGGGTCGACATGCTGACCGCGATCCTCGACGACGAGCCGATGGGTCCGTCTTTCGGCTGGTTTCGCACGGCCGTCGCCCAGAGCCGGTACGGCTGGGAGTCGACCAGGAAACGCTATGATAAGAACGGCGACGGCACGATCGCACGCCGCGAATTCCCCGGCGGCGACGCCGATTTCGCCCGCCTCGACCGCGACCGCGACAAGAGCCTCACCCCGGCGGATTTCGACTTCAATGCCAATTCCCTCGCCCCGTCGCCCGGCGCGATGCTCTTTTCCCGCCTCGACGCCGACGGCAGCGGCAAGGTCACCCGGCAAGAGCTCGACGCGCTCTTCAAGGCCGTCGATTCCGACGGCCGAGGCTTCCTGTCGCTCGACGATCTCAAGCAGGCCTTCTCGCCGCCACCCGCTCGGCCGGGTTCGAAGCCTCCAGCCTCGGGCATGCCCTCGAAGGCGACCCTGGTCAAGGGGCTCTTTCGCCAGGAAATCGGAGCGCTCGAGCCTGGCCCCAGCCTCGACCAATCGGCCCCCGACTTCACCCTCAAAACCTACGACGGCAAGGCCGAGATCACCCTCTCGAAGCTGGTCGGGCCCAAGCCCGTCGTGCTCGTCTTCGGCAATTTCACCTGCGGACCCTTTCGCAGCCACTCGGGGAACATCGAAAAACTCCACGAGCGCTACAAGGACCGCGCGACGTTCGTCATGGTCTACGTCCGTGAGGCCCACCCTACCGAGGGCTGGCGGATGGAGAGCAACGACCGTGTGGGCGCGATCGTCGTCCAGCCCAAGACCTACGACGAACGGGTCGCCGTCGCGCAAAAGTGCGGCAAACTGCTCGACCTCGGCTTCCCCATGCTGGTCGACACCATCGACGACGTCGTGGGTACCCGCTACAGCGGCATGCCCGGCCGGCTCTACCTGATCGACAACTCGGGCAAGATCGCCTTCAAGAGCGGGCGCGGCCCGTACCACTTCAAACCCGCCGAGCTCGAACACTCACTCGTGCTCATGCTCCAGGAAACCCCGCCAAGCCCAACCGTGGACCGACCGCCCAACAACGACTCAATCAAGGAAACACGCGCGACACGCGACTGATTCCCATCTCCACGTCCACGAGATTCCTTCCCCAACTCCCTCCCCGACACCGCGTTTAAGCCGCGCGGTTCATATCCAAAAACCGCGGCCGCGTGTACCAACCACGCGGCCGTCCTCTTTTCACAGTCAAGGGATCGCAATGAAAGGGGTCAGGACTCATTCATTCAATCGACGTCGACCAGATAATCAAATCGATCAAGTCACACGCCATAAACATGCAAATTATAACATGATCAATTAATTGATCCTTGCGAACCGTTCGCTACGGCCGAGGAGCATCTCGCAGCAGACGGTCGACGGATTGGGTTGTGATCGAATGATAACCCGGGCGGGCCCTGGAATAAATCTCCAGCGCTCGCTTGCGTCCCTCGGGCGTGGCGGCCAGGGCCTTGTACAGGGGCAAGACGAGCTTGCGGCGGCCGATCCCGATCAGGTAAGACTCCAGCCGCGAATCGGCCGGCTTGTAGGCGTTGCGGATCGCGATCAAAAGCCACTGATGAGCGATTTCCGAATTGCCCCGCTCCGTGAGCTTGAACCCCCGGTCGAGCTCTGTCATCTGGTCGACGGTGAGACGCTCGGGAAGCGCCTGCAGAAACCGGACCCATTCCTGCGTCGACCAGTTCCCCGAGCCGAGTTGATCGAGGCGTAGAATCCCCGCGAGCCAGCCCTTGGCGGCC
>DAIDHE010000311.1 GCA_027459775.1 Planctomycetales bacterium
GCCGATCGAACGCAGTGCTGATGCCAGAGCGGACGGCCAATCTGCCGCCCGGTCGCGCGGTCCCAAAGCCGCGCCGTCCGATCGTAGCAGCCCGTCAATACCGTGCGGCCGTCGGGACTGTAGGCGACGGCCGAAACCCAATCGCGGTGGACCAGGGGCGCTCCCACCGGCTCGCCCGTCGTCGCGTCCCAGAGCCGGGCGGTCTTGTCCCAGCTTCCCGAAAGGATCGTCCGGCCGTCGGGGCTATAGGCGAGCGCCGAAACCAGATTGTCGTGATGCATCGGACGGCCCACAAGCT
Organism: Planctomycetales bacterium; assembly: GCA_027459775.1. GTDB lineage: Bacteria > Planctomycetota > Planctomycetia > Isosphaerales > Isosphaeraceae > JAKBAP01. The sequence goes on from DAIDHE010000311.1 coordinate 299, forward strand.
CGCCGGTGCTCGCGTTCCAGAGCCGCACGGTCTGGTCGAAACTCCCGGTGGCGACGAGCCGGCCGTCGGGGCTGTAGGCGACGCCCAGCACCGACCCGTCATGGCGGAGGACCGGGCCCTTCGGCCGGCCGGTCGCGACGTCCCAGAAGCGGGCGAGCTTGTCGTCGCAGCCGGAAATCAAGGTTCGCCCATCCGGGCTGAAAGCAAGGGTGCAGATCTTATTGGGATGAACAAGTGAAGGGCCGATTGGCCGGCCCGTGGCGGCGGCGTGGATCTGGACGACTCCCGAGTCGCCTGCCATGGCGATCAGGCGGCCGTCGGGGCTGTAGGCGGCCGACTGGATCGCGGCTGGATGATCGCACCGCGCCCGGAGCGGGTGGAGCCGGGGCGTCCAGGCCGACAGATTCAGGCGAAACGCCCGTGCCAGATCGGCGTCGCGAGCCAGGGTCGCGCTCTTGAGCCCGCGGACCAGCCAAAGCATTCCCTGCGCCACCTCGCCCTGTTCGCAGAGGGCCTGGCCGTGCTCATAGGCGAGATGGGCGGCCTGCTGGTCGACCTGCCGGCCTCGTGATTGGACCAGGGCGAGCGCCTCGCCCAGGCGCGAGGCGGCGCGATACTCGTGCACCGCCAGGCTCGCCGACAGACCGATGGTGGCCGCGACCAAAACCGCCGCCAGACCGGCCGTGAACGCCAGCGATGGGTTGCGCCTGGCCCACCGCGCCAGCCGCTCAAACGCTGACGCCGGCCGGGCCTTGACCGGCTCGAAACGCAGGAATCGCTCGAGATCAAGCGCCAGGTCGAGCCCCCTCGGGTAGCGCCTGGTTGCGTTTTTCTCGAGACACTTGAGGCAAATGGTCTCGAGGTCGCGGGGGACGTTGGACCGCAGCCGCGACGGAGGGACGGGCTCTTGATGGATCACTTGCAGCACCGTCTCGAGCGGGGTCTCAGCCCGGAACGGGGGCCGGCCGGTGAGCATCTCATAAAGGATCGCCCCCAGGCTGAAGACGTCGACCGCGGGGGATGAGTCGGCCGTGGTCCGCGCGGATCCCTCGCGGTCGCGTGCCACTCGTTCAGGCGCCATGTAGCTGGGCGTGCCCAGGAACTGCTCGGCGAGAGTCGGGAACTCTTGCTCGCCCCATTGCCGTTTGGCCAGGCCGAAATCGGCGATCTTGGGCTCGCCCGCCACCGTCAAAAGCACGTTGGCCGGCTTCAAATCGCGATGGACGACGCCAACCTCGTGCGCCGAATGGATCGCTCGTGCCAGCAGGCTCACCAGCTCAGCGCTGCGGGTCGACCCCTGGGGCACGCCGTCAATCCGCCGGGCCAGGCTCTCACCGTCGACGAACTCGAGGGCCAGGAACGGCCGGCCGTCGTATTCGCCCACCTCGTGAATCTGCACGATATGGGGATGCTTGAGCCCGGCGATCGTCTCGGCCTCGCGACGGAATCGGTCGAGCTCCCGCGCGCCAGGGCAGCCGCCCGGCAAAAGCATCTTGAGTGCCACCAGCCGGTTCAGCCTGCACTGTCGCGCCATGTAAACGACTGCCATCCCCCCGCGGCCAAGCTCGCTCAGAATCTCGTATCCCTCGGGGCTGGGCCGGTCGCTCGAGTCGCGCGTTAAGTCGAGCCCTCCCTGGTCGCGGTCGCCCGGCAACAGGCTCGACGGCGGCTCGGCCTTGAGCGATTCGAGGAATTCGGCGTCCTCGCGGTCGGACGGCGGCGCGAGGGTTCGCACGGGCGCGGCCGCGAGCCCGGCTTCGGTGAGCCGCTCGAGCGAGTCCTGGCACCGCGCGCAATCCTCGACATGGTCGACAATCGGACTCTCGCGGGCCTCGCCGAGCTCGTCGGCCAGAAGCCGCAAGAGCTGATCGGGTGAAGGGCAAATGTTCCGCATCGGGATGGTTCTCGCGTTCTGGTTCGCGGTCGAGGCTAACCCTCGAGCCGGCGGATCTCGTCACGGAGCATCCGCTGCACCTTGCTCTTGGCCTTGAAGACCGTCGCGACCTTCATGCCCAGGAGGTCGGCGACGGTCGTGCCGGCCATCCCCTCGAATGCCGTCAGGCGAAACGCCTCCCAGGTGTGAGGCTCGACTCGCAGGCGGACGCGTACGCTGGCCTCGTCCAAGAGCTCCTGGTCGAACTGGCGGTTCAGCGAGTCCATCAGGTCTTCGCGGGCCTCGATCGATTCGAGCCAACCCGGCCGCTCGCCCCGTCCGCCACCACATGTCACCAGCCGCCGCCGTGCCATCAGGTCGCTCCACGTGTGATGCGTCAGCGTCCTCAGCCAGCCGCGAAAGCTGAGCTGGGGATCATAGGTGAAAGTCCTCATCTTGATACACAGAGACGTGAGAACGGCCTGCGCGACGTCCCTGGCGTCGGCGTCTTGAAGATGCCACCGCTTGCACCAGCCATGAATATGAGCCCCGTACCGGTCGACGAATTCGCGCCATGCGTCCTGGTCGATAGGCGCGGATCGCAGCCGACCCAGAAGCGTGGCGCTGGTTCTAAGCTCAGGCGCTTCCCTCATGGGTTATTACCCCCCGAGTCGATGAGACTTGACAGAATGAATCCCGATTGAGCCTGAAAGCCTGAACGCGATTCCCCGAATACCGGGATCACCCGCGTCTGGCGCTTCCAACCCGCCCTTCACACGATCGATCAAAAAGCAATCAGGTCGTTGTCGAGGAAATGTCAAACGCTTGCATCATACGACCTCCACATCCGAGTCCGCTAGTCGGCCCTCCCCTTTCACGCCAAGGTCGCGGACCAGCCAGATCCCTTGACCATCCGCCGGATAATATATCCATCAATCCTAACATATTATTATTTAATGTAATGGCCCGAAAAGGTTGGCGCTCGGCGCGGTTTCGGGCGTGCCGGGCGCACAGGGCCCGGCGAGGGGGACATCCAGCGCAAGTGTCAGGAACCCTGTGCTTTCGGTTTCTTGGCGTCGACGTTCGCCGTGGCACTGGGTGGCAACTTTTGCACGAGGCCTGGAATGGCCCTTCGCCGCGAGAGAGCCGCGCGCATCAGATCGCGCCACGGCCCCCCGCCGCACCGGGATCGGTAGTCGATTGGTCTTGACTGGACTACGTCATGTCGGGCGACCTCCTCCGCGAAAACTCCAACCAGATCGAGCGCCTCGCCCCCTTGATCGTTGGCCGCGCCCTCGCCAGGCGCGGTCCGCACGGGGGCGCTGTGCGCGCATTCCTTGTCTTTTCCATCAGACTAGCGCGCGATCGAGTTCCCGTGATCGCAGCCGGGATCCATTCGCACAATCACGCGCCGGAAGTCATTGCCGCCGTGTGGTTTAAAATTCTCGAAATTCTTTTCTGGCGTCTCATTGTTTCGGTCCGATCGCTCAAGCAGCGGGCCTGGACTTGCCGGCGGCGATCCGCAAGGAGCGCTACCGCGAGCGCCTCTTGACGGCTCGGATAATCAGAGGCTGATGCGTCTCGTTCGGTGGCCCGTGAGGAAGGGGAGAATGCGGGAGGGCTCGCCGGTCAGGGGGGTGCTGCATGGACGAGCGCGAGCAGGGCGGCGAAATCGACGGGCTTCACCAGATAATGGTCGAGCCCCGCCTGCTCCAGGCGATGATGGTGGGCTTGTTGGTCATAGGCCGAGATCGCGATGATGAGCGCGTTTTTCGTCCCCGCGACCAGGCGAAGAAGCCGCGCCAGCTCGTATCCGTCCATGCCGGGGAGCCCGATGTCCAGAAGGATGACGTGCGGAAGAAAGGAGCGAGCCTCCTCGAGGGCCGTCGCACCGTTCGAAGCGGACGCGACTTCGTAACCGAGCCGCGCGAGCAGGTGGCACGTCAGCCTGGCAAGGTCGGCGTTGTCGTCGACGACCAGAATGCGGCGTCGGGCCTCGCGTACCAGGGCTTCGTCCTCCGGGCCGAGTGGGTCGCCGTTCATTTCCAGGCTCCTCGTCTCGGACATGAGGCGTCACATGAGTGAAGAGCCAGCGGCCCACCGATCCAGTGTCTGGCGATGGGCTCGACGGCTCGTCGAGCCTTCACGTCGCTCGGCATCGCAGTGATCTCGATGAGCCTGGTCAATTGGCAAGACCGGGGGATGCGGCGACAGAGCGGCTTATTGGCTTCCTCGGTTCGTCTCGAGCGTGGTCTCGGCATCGGAAGGCTTCGGGTCGGGCAGCGCTGGCAGCCGAACGGTGAACTCACTCCCCATGCCGACGCCCGGGCTGGCCGCTGATATCGAGCCTCCATGCATCTCAACGAGTTGTTTCGCCAGAGTCAAGCCGATGCCCAACCCTCCCTGCGAGCGGCCGAGCGAGCTGTCGACCTGGGTGAAGAGCTCGAAGACGAGGGGGATCATCTCGGCCGAAATGCCGATGCCCGTATCGCGGATCGTGATGACCACGCTTTCCCGATCGAGCCGCGCGGTGAGCGTGATGCGTCCTCCGTCGTTCGAGTATTTGACGGCGTTGGTCAAGAGATTGCCGAGGACTTGCTCCAGCCTCGTCGGATCCGCGAACACGCGGAGCGGCTCGGGCGGGAGCACGACGGCGATCTCGTGTTTCTTGGCCTCGATCAGCGGGTGTACCGACTCGAGCGCGCGGGCGACCGAGTCCCTGACGTCGATCGCTTCACACTTCAATCGGACTTTTCCGCTGCTGATCCGGGAGACGTCGAGCAGGTCGTCGGTGAGCCGTGTGAGCAGTATCACCTGACGTTCGATCAGGTTGCGAACCCAATCCAGATCCGCCTCGGATTGCTTCTCCACACGGAGCAGGTGGACCGCGCCATGAACGGCGGCCAGTGGATTTCGCAGTTCGTGGGCGAGGATCGCCAGGAATTCACTCTTGCGGCGATCAACGTCCCTGAGCGCCTCCTCGGCCTGTTTCTGGCGGGTGATGTCGATCACGACCGCGACCAGGCCGCGGGCCTGGCCCGAGTTGTCGCGCACGGTCGAGACGCTGTTGTTGACCCAGACGTAAGATCCGTTTTTATGGATGTATCGTTTTTCGACGACGAAATCGGGGCCCCCGTCGGCAAGGCTCTGGAACAGGGCGGCGTTCTTGGCCAAGTCGTCGGGGTGGGTTATGTCGTGCATCCGTTTCCGGCAAAGCTCTTCCCACGAATAACCGACGATTTCCTGGAATCGCTGATTGACCAGGATGAACCGGCCGGTGAAGTCGGTCTGGGCGATGCCCGCGGTGATCTGGGAGACGATCGATTGGAACCGCTCCTCGCTCAACCTGAGCAGATTCTCGGCCCGCTTTCGCTCGCTGACGTCCCGGATGTTGCACTGCACGACCTGATGGCCGTTCTCCCAGTAGAGGTTGGCCACCAGCTCCACTTCCCGGCTCTCGCCCCGTTTGGTCGCAAGCGGCACGCCGTCCAGGTGGAGGCCGCCGGTTTCGGTCAGACGGCGAAACGCGGCCTGGCTGGCCCCCTGGTTCTCGAGCAGGCCAATTTCCCAGGGTTCCTTGCCCAGGATATCTTCGCGTGAACAATCGAGAAATTCAATCATGAATTGATTGACATCGATGATCTTGTGGGTCTGGGGGTCGAGCATGAGGAGTCCATCGCCGGCGGTCTCAAAGAGCCGGCGGAACCGCAGCTCGGAGGCCAGCACGCCCGCCTGGGCTCGCCTGCGATCGGTGACGTCCTCGAGCGCCAGGAGGATCAGACGGGTGTCGCCGTCCTCGTGCAACAGCCGCCGGGCGGAGAGCAGCATGGCTCGCTCGCCGATTCCCGGGAATTCGTGCACGACCTCGAAATCGTCGAACGACGGATTCTCGGAATCGGCCAGGATATCTTTCAAAAGCTTCCGTAGGGAAGGTATGTCCCACTGCCCCTCGCCCAGGTCGTGAAAGAGCCGCCCTTCGGTCTCCTGGGGCGTGAACTGGATGTGGTCGTAAAAGGCTCGATTGGCCGATTTCACCCGCAGTTCGCCGTCGAGAATGAGCAGCGGCGCCCGCACCGTCTGGACGATGGCCTGGGCGTAGTCGCTCGATTCCTTGAGACGCACTTGAGCCGTCTTGGCCAGGTCGATGTCGAGAAGCACGACGACGGCGCCGTCGATCTTGTTGTCCGCCGTCCGGTAGGGATGCAGGCGCAGTTGATACCAGCGGCCGGCATGATCCCGAACCTCGCGTTCCAGCACGCGGACGGTCTCGACGACTTCCGTGAGCATGTCTTCCAGGTCGGGAACCTCGACGGGAGCTCTGAGATCGATCAGGGGACGGCCAACGTCGGTGGGCAGCAGGTTGAGGATCTTCCCCGCCGCCGCGGTGAACCGCCGGATGCGCAGATCCACGCCGACCAGGACCATGGGCACGTTGCCGCTGCTCAAGAAGTTCGCCAGATCGTCGTTGAGCCGATTCAATTCGGCGTTCCGATTCTGAAGCTGCTCGTTGACCGTGGTCAGTTCTTCATTGACCGACTGGAGCTCTTCCTTGGCCGTTTCGAGCTCTTCGTTGGTGCTTTGCAGCTCCTCGTTGCTCGAGAGGATCTCCTCGTTGGCCGATTTGAGCTCTTCGTTGGCGGCCTCTTGCTCCTCGGTGATCGATTGCCGCTCTTCCCTGGCCGCGGCCAGTTCCCGCCTGAGCTCGATCAGCTCGCGGTCGTCGAATCGCGGCGGCTTGGCCGCGGCCGATCGGGCCGTCGGGGTCGCCCCGAACAGGCGATCGAGCCACGAGCCCTCCCGCGGCGCCGTCGTCCGTCCGTCGTGTTCCGGCTCTTGCCCGGGCCGCGCCCGGGCCTCTTCAAACAGGACCAGGAAACATCTCTCGTTCATGCCAGCCGGTTTGAGGGGGACGACCTTGAGGTCGACCTCGCGGGTCTCGCCGCCGTCGCGAATCCGCACTCCCCGCCGTTCGACGGCCGCGTTCTCTTTTTTCGCCTCGGCCAGGGCGTCGCGGAGCGGCAGGCCCAGGCCCTCGCGGGCCATCCTGGTCAGGTTCAGGCTCGCCGTCCCCGGCGCGGGCTCGAGGAACGGGCTGGTACGCCCCCGGAACTGCAGGATCACCGAAGCATTGTCGACCAGCACGCCGGCCGGAGCGTACTCGCCCAGGACGATCCGGTCGGCCTCCCGCTGCAAATCCGCCGCGGTGGAGGGCGGGGATTGGACGAAGCCGGCCTGGTCAGGCGCGGCCGCCTGCGCGGCGGACCCGCTGAAATGGGGATACTGCCGCGCCGACGTCGGCTTCTTGCGGTAAATCTTGTGCGTCTTGTCGACCACGGCGAACAGGTCGCCGAACGCGCCGACGGATTCCGACGCCCCGAGCATGAGAAACCCCGTGGGGTTCAACGCGTAATGAAATGTCGGTATCACCTTCCGCTGCAAGGGAGGCGCAAGATAGATCAGCACGTTCCGGCAACTGATCAGGTCCATGCGCGAGAACGGCGGGTCCGTCACGATGTTTTGCCTGGCGAACACGCAGAGGTCGCGGATGGATTTGCTGATGCGGTAATCGTCCCCCTCGCGCACAAAGAACCGCCTGAGTCGTTCCGGCGAGACTTCGGCCTCGATGCCGCCGGAATACAGCCCCGCCCTGGCCTTCACCAGCGATGTGGCTTCACTCAGGTCGGTGGCGAAGATCTGGATCGTGGGGCGAACCGGCGCCTCGTCCAGGAATTCCGAGAGTGCGATCGCCAGCGAATAGGCTTCCTGGCCGGTGGAACATCCCGCGGACCAGACCCTGATGGGCGTTCGCTGGGGCTTGTTCTCGAGGATTTCCGGGAAGACGGCGGTTTTGAGGACCTCGAACATCTCGGGGTCGCGGAAGAAGCTGGTGACGCTGATCAGGATGTCTTGATAGAGGGACTGGAGCTCGGCCTGATCCTCGGCGAGCATTTGTGCGTATTCCGCGAGAGTCGTCTTGGCGTGCAGGGCCATGCGGCGCAACGTGCGGCGCATGATGGTGGTTTCGCGGTAGTGGGTGAAGTCGGCGGCGAAGGCCGCTCGCAGCAGGGCGATGATCTTGCGGAACGACTCGTCATCCCGGGGAGCGTCCTGACCCGGGGCGGCCCGCGCGGGGACGAGATAGGGGTGGCGGCCGATCCGCGCCAGCTCGCGCGCGATTCCCTCGGGAGTCATCACGAAGTCGACCGCGCCGCC
>DAIDHE010000318.1 GCA_027459775.1 Planctomycetales bacterium
AACCGTCATCATTCGCGTTGAGGGCCGAATCGTCCTGCGTCGTCGGTGGGACGGGTCGGACGTGGGCCTCGAAGATTGGGGATCACACCGACTCTCAGCCGAGGCGCACGGCTATTACTTGTTAGAGGAGGCCACGATCGACTACGGGATCGACGATTCCATCATCGCTTATGGGGGCGCACCCGGCCACATGCTGTCGCGCCCCTACGTGATTCGTCCGCCCTTGCGATCGGTCGTGGAGATCTGGTGGCCGCGGGTCGCTTCACTGGCAATCACACTGTTCGTGCTCGTCGACCTCTTCCGCTTGATCCGCCAGAGCAGGGTTCGAGTGGCGCGGGGCGCACCACTTGACTTTCGCGCTGAAAACTCATAATCTGACAGGTGTAGTGATTCGAGTGCGTTGATTCTTACGGTGCCGATGAGACAATCCTCGCGCCTTGCGATCCCTGGGTCGAACTCAAGCCCGCGCCGCCTTTTCGGTTGGTTTGGCGTGCTGGTCGTGCTGGGGATCTCCGCGCCCACGGGCGTGCTCGCCGATTCGCTGCACGGCGTCTCGGCGCAGGGGCATCGGTGTCGGTGCGAGGCGGTTTGCAGCGGCAATTGCTGCTGCGCCGCCCGGGCTCGCGCAACCGCCAGGCCAAGGCCGGCGAGCCAGGGCGCACCAGCCGCCGCGCTCGCGGGCTCGTGTGTCAGCGCGGCCCCTTGCGGAGGAATGCCCGGGGCACCCTCGACTTCCACACCGCGAGTCCTCGATCCCGCCGCGGGCTCGGCGACTCTCCTGGCCCTCGATCATGGGCCCGAGAATCCGCTGCCGCCGACGCTCGATACCCAGTTCGATCGGATTCTCCCTTCACGTCTTGATCGGCCTCCCCGATCGATCCCTTCGCGCTAGCCTGCCTGGCAAAATCTCGTCGGCCGCGGTCACTGGACTCTCGGGCGCATTCGTGCCGCGCTCGATTTCCGTGGCCGATCCCGATCCCGTTCCCGATTCACACTCCATGCGCGGAGGCATCTACTGACATGCATAAGTACAATCGATTGCGCGCGTTCACCTTGATCGAGCTCCTGGTCGTGATCGCGATCATCGCGGTCTTGATCGCGCTTTTGTTGCCGGCCGTTCAGGCGGCCCGCGAGGCGGCCCGGCGGGTCCAGTGTACGAACAATCTCAAGCAGCTCGGCGTGGCCCTGCACAACTATAACGACGCCCTGGGCGCCTTCCCGCCCGGCTGGGTCGCCTATGCGTTTCCCGACGGCCGCAACGCCGGGCCGGGCTGGGGATGGAACGCTCAGCTTCTGCCGTTCCTCGAGCAGAACGGCGTCTATAGCGCCATCAACATCAACTTGCCCATCGAGGCGCAGGCCAACTCGACCGCTCGGCTCGCCAGCATCTCGACGCTGATTTGCCCCTCCGACGCCACTTTCCAGAGGACGTTCACGGTCGTCGACTCGACCACCACCACGACCACGCCGGGCGCTCCCATCTGCCAGGTCGCGTCGTCGAGTTATCCCGGCTGTTTCGGCTCGACCGACCCTTCGGGCATCCCGGGGCGTGACTTTGGCAACGGCCTGTTCTTTCGCGACAAATCGGTGACGATCGCCCAGATCACCGACGGAACCAGCCAGACCCTCGCGGTGGGCGAGCGTAGTCAGAATCTCTCGCAGGCGACCTGGACGGGCGCCATCACGAACGCGGCCGTCCCGATCACGATCCTCCAGATGGAGAACGGCCTCGACCCCGAGGGTGGCGATGCGCTTGTGGTTTCGCATACGGGCGAGCTCAACGGTCCCAATTCGATCCCGGCCCACGCCGATCAGTTCTGGAGCATGCATCCAGGCGGATGCATGTTTCTCTGGTGCGACGGCGGCGTCCGATTTCTGAAGGCCCAGCGCCCCCTGCCAATCTTCCAGGCGATGGCCACGCGTGCTGGCGGCGAGGTGCTCTCGGCGGACGAGTATTGATCGCATAAACACTCCTGAAAGGCGGATCGCGACCAGTGAGGGTCGCAAGAGCGACGAGCGCCGGTCTGATCGGGGAGCCCATGGACCGAATTCGAGCGGGAAGGGCCTCGCGGCGTGGAAGCCTTCCTTCCCGAGATCTTGATTGCGCCTGGCGTTGGATCGGTCACGCTCGCCGCCCACGGAGTCATACAGGCCGGCCGCTCCAAGTCTCCTCGATCGAGTCGAAGCGACTCGGATAGAATGGACCGGCCCCGGCGACGCGGCCTTGGTCGGCCGCGCGTGAGGCGCTGAGACAAGGCTTGAGGCGTGAACCCGATGCGGCATCCCCGGCTTTCCACCAAGGCGTCCCGGTTCACCGAGAGCGTGATCCGCGGCATGTCGATCGAGGCCCGCAAATACGGCGCGGTCAATCTCGCTCAGGGCATGCCCGATTTCCCCGCGCCCGACGCGGTCAAGGAGGCCGCCCGCCAGGCGATAGCCGACGACGTGAATCAATATGCGATCACATGGGGATCGACGAATCTTCGCGAGGCGATCGCCGAGCACGCCGGCTGGCATCTGGGTCTCGAGGTCGACCCCGAGACCGAAATCACCGTCACCTGCGGCGCGACCGAGGCCATGCTCGTCGTCCTGACCGCGCTCGTGAATCCCGGCGACGAAGTGATCCTCACCCAGCCGTTCTACGAGAACTACTGGCCCGACTGCGTTCTCGCCGGCGCGACGCCGCGATTCGTCCCCCTGCGGCCCCCCGACTGGCGGTTCGACTTCGACCAACTGGCGGCCGCCTTTAACGACAAGACCAAAGCCATCGTCCTCTGCAACCCCAATAACCCGACCGGAACCGTCTTCTCGCAGGCCGACCTCGAGGCCGTCGCCGCCCTCTGCCGGAAATGGGACGTCATCGCCATAACCGATGAGATTTATGAACATATCGTATTCAATGGTCTCCGCCATCGAGCCCTGGCCGCTCTCGACGGCATGCGCGAGCGGTCGGTGACGATCAGCGGCATGTCCAAGACCTATGCCGTCACCGGCTGGCGAGTGGGTACGATCATCGCGGCTTTGGATCTCACGGCGGCGTTTCGCCGGGTCCACGATTTCGTCACGATCGGCGCGGCCGCCCCGCTCCAGGAGGCCGGCGCGGTCGCCTATCGCATGCCTCGCGAATACTACTCTCATCTGGCGGCCGATTATCAAGCCCGCCGTGACCGGTTCGCGACGGCGCTCTGGGACGTTGGCTTTGAGTTCACCGCCCCCGCGGGCGCCTATTACATCATGGCCGGCGTGGCACGATTGGGCGCTCTGGACGACGTCGCCTTCGCGCGCAGGTTGGTCCGTGAGATCGGCGTGGCGACGGTCCCCGGCTCGAGCTTCTTCGAGGACAAGGAGCTCGGCCGCCAATATGTGCGATTCTGTTTCTGCAAACGCGACCAGACCCTCGACCTGGCGGCCGAGCGGTTGCGCAAGGGGCTCGGGTGAAAGCACGGCTTGGGGCTCCTCAAGGAGTCCGGGATTCGGCGGCGATCGGGTTTCCGTGGACGTCGAGATGCTCGATGGATTTCACGAAGGGAAGCCCGGCCAGCGGCGGCTCGATCGTCTTCCGATCGCCGACGATCAAGATGGTCATGGTCTTGGGGGTGATGTAGGTCTTGGCGACCCGTTCGATATCGCCCCGGGTGACGGCTTCGACCTTGGCCAGGAAGTGCTCGTATTCGTCGTCGGGGAGGTCGTCCTCGACCAGAAGGGCGATCTGGCCGGCCACGCCAAAGGTCGTCTCGAACCGGCTGGGGAAGCCCTGGATCATCTTTTCGCGGGCGAAGGCCAGCTCGGCGTCCTCGATCGGTTTCGGACCCACGACGCCCACGAGCTCGTTCATGATCTCGACCAGCGATTCCTTGGTGACGGCCGTCTTGACCGCGCCGCCGGCCTCAAAGGGGCCGGGCGATTTCAAGAAGGAAAAGCCCGACTGCACGCCATAGCTGTAACCCTTGTCCTCGCGGAGGTTCATGTTCAGCCGGCTGATGAACTGCCCGCCCAGGATCGCGTTTAGAATCTCAAGCGCGTGATAGTCGGGCGAGCGCCTGGCGGCCCCGACCCGGCCGACCATGATCACCGACTGGGCGGCCCCGGGCTTGTCAATCAGATAGAGAACCTGGCCGCGAGCGACGGGAGCGGGCGGGGAAATGACGACGGGCTCCGGAGTCGGGGCCGCTTTCCAGCCGCCAAGCTGGTCCTCGAGCCGCCGCGCGACGGCGTCGGCCGCCACGTCGCCGACCACCACCAGGACGGCGTCGCCCGTTGTCATGATCTTATGATGAAATCCAACGACGTCGTCGCGGGTGATCGCGGCCACGCTCGCGGGCGTGCCCAGGTCGGGCCTACCGTAGGGATGCGTCTTACCGTAGAGCAAGCCTGGAAAGACCGACGAGGCGATGCTGGCGGGATCATCGAGCCGCGCTTTCAGGCGGGCGAGCCGCTCGAGCTTGAGCCGCTCGAGCTCCTTCGCCGGAAACGTGGGGGCGAGGATCGCCTGGGCGTAGATATCGAGGGCCCTGTCGAGGTGCCGCGTGAGGGTCGTCACGCCCACGCTGGAGGATTCGAGATCGCTCGACGCTCCGAACGAGGCCCCGATCTCGGCGAGCGCCCCGGCGAAGGCCAAAGAATCATATTTGGACGTCCCTTCCTCGAGCATGCCTGCGGTGAGCGTCGCCAGGCCTTCCTTGCCCGCCGGGGTCGAGGTTTCGCCCGATTTCACCACCAGGTCGAACGTCACGATTGGCAGATCGCGGCGTTCCACGATTCGCAGCTCGAGCCCGTTCGAGAGGTGTCTGCGGACGAACCGCGACGGCGTGAACCGCGGGGGCGGGCCCAAGGGAGGCATGATCGAGCGGTCGAAGTCGTCCTTGATCTCGCCGCCCAAGCTGGGCGCCGCCGACGGTTCCGCCGGTCGCGCGGCCGGCTCGGGCGCGCGCACGGCCTGTGCGCCTGGCAACACCTTGAGCTCCACCCGGCCGGGGCCCAGGTCCTTCTCGGCAACCCGCTTCACATCAGCCGGGGTCACCGCGAAAACCTTGGCGAGCTCGGATCGGT
>DAIDHE010000301.1 GCA_027459775.1 Planctomycetales bacterium
GTGGGCGATGTCGACGCCGTCGATGGTCCGCGGGATCGAATCCAACTTGAGCACCTGCTTGAGCCCCTTCAGCCCCCGCCTGGGGTCGACGTAAAAGACCTCGGGCTGGGCGTGGTCGGCGAGATTCCCTCGCAGATTGAGCGAGCCCAGGGCCTTGATCTCGTCGCGCAAGCGGGCGGCCTTTTCAAAGAGGAGCTCCTTGCTGGCCTGTTTCATCTCGTCTTCCATCTCGCGGAGGAGGGTGTCTTTCTTGCCGTCCAGAAAGAGCTGAAGCCTGCGCACGTCGGCACGGTAGCTTTCGCGATCGAGCCGCAGGTTGCAGGGGGCCGAGCACTGGTTGATCGAGTGCAGCAGGCACGGCCGGAACCATCGCCAGCGGGGATCTCCTGAGTCAATGTCGAGCGAGCAGGTGCGGAACTTGAAGACGCGCTGCAAGACCTGGATCGCACCTCGCAGGCTCTTGGCCCGGGGGAACGGGCCGTAAAGCTTGACGCCGCGGTCGGCGGGCTCGCGCGTGAAGTTGACCCGGGGAAAATCTTCGCCGGTCGTCACCTGAAGATACGGGAACGTCTTGTCGTCCTTGAGGTCGCGGTTGTGCTTGGGCTGGACGTCCTTGATCAGCCGGGCCTCCATGAGGAGCGCATCCACCTCGCTGTCGGCGGCGACGAAATCAACCTCGGCGACCTCGTCGATCCAGTCGCGGATCCGCGCGTCCTCGGCGGCCGTCTTGTGAAAATACGACGATGCCCGACTGCGCAGATTCTTGGCCTTGCCGATGTAGATCACGCGGCCCCGAGCGTCCTTCATCAGATAAATGCCGGGCGAGGTCGGGAACTGCTTGACCGCCTCGGCCGGGGCGGCTGGAATTGCGGGCTCGGGCGCTCGGGCTGCGCTCTCGACCGCCGATTCGGTGGGCGCGGGCCCAACCGGAGCGCCGGCGGTTTCGGCCGGCGCTTGTCGTTCACCCGTGTTGGCGCGAGGTCGTCTTTCAGCCATCCTGGTCGTATTGTTTGGTGCCGCGGCGGGATCGGTCAAGTCGATTCGATCGTCGAGATCGGTCGGCGAGGGGGGTAAACCATGAAGATCGTCGTCTTGGATGGGCGTCCACTCGCCGCCGAACGCTCGGATTGGAAACCTCTCGAGAGCCTTGGCGAGCTCGAAGTGTACCCGCACACGCCGGCCGGGGAGCTACGCGAGCGGACGGCCGGGGCGGCGATCCTGGTGACCAACAAGGCTCGGATCGGGGCCGAGATTCTCGAGGCCCAGCCGGGCCCGAGGTACGTCACGGTCACGGCGACGGGTTACGACTGCGTGGACGTCGCAACCGCGCGGCGGCTGGGCGTGCCGGTCTCGAACGTTCCTGAATACGGCACCGGCTCGGTGGCCCAGTATGTGTTTGCCCTTTTGCTCGAGCTCTGCCATCGGACAGCGCTCCATGGCGCGGCCGTTCAGTCTGGCCAGTGGACCAACCAGCCGGATTTTTCGTTGCGCCAGACCCGCCTGGTCGAGCTCGAGGGCAAAACGCTGGGCGTCGTGGGTCTTGGACGCATTGGCCGCAGGGTGGGCGAGCTCGGTCGTGCCTTTGGCATGCGTCTGGTTCATCATGGTCGGTCGCGACCCGGCTCGGGCCCGGACGCGGAATCATGGCGGACGCTCGACGCCCTATTCGCCGAATCCGACGTGATCAGCCTGCACTGCCCGATGAACGAGCAAACGGCGGGGCTGGTGAATCGCCACCGGCTGGCTCTGCTCAAGCCCACGGCGTTCCTGATCAACACGGCCCGAGGCGGGCTGGTGAACGAGCTCGAGTTAGCCGCGGCGTTGTCCGACGGACAACTCGCCGGCGCGGCCGTTGACGTGGTCTCCATCGAGCCCATCCGCCCCGACAATCCGCTGCTTGAGGCGCCCAACTGCCTCATCACGCCGCACATCGCCTGGGCGACCGAGGAAGCCCGCGCCCGGCTGATGCGGGCGACCGCCGCCAATATCGCCGCCTTTCTCGCCGGCCGCCCGATCAACGTGGTCAACTCGGCCGAATGAGCCAGGGGCGAGGCGGCATCCCTCGCCCCTGGCCGCCGATGGACTCGCCGATCAACGTTTGACGAGCACGGCCGTCTGGAAGCGGCTGGGGATCTTGGTGGCGTGGGGGTCGTTGTCGAAGGTAAAGAGGAGCTTGACCTTGGTTGCGCCTCCGTCGGTTTCGCTGCCCAGGAGGGTCAGTCCCTCGCATTTCATCGCCGGTTCGAAGACGGCGACCTTGGTCGCACGGTCGGTCGTGCCGTCGGGGATGAAATAGAGGGTGTTGCCGTGGAAGGCGTTGGCCTTGTCCTCGGACGCGGTCACGACCAGAACGCCCTTGAGGGCCGGCGCGTATTCCATCGCGGTGAGCTCGGAAACAACGCCTTCCCTGCGCTCGGCCTCGAACGTGAAAAGGGGTTTGAGCTCGAGCTCGGCGTCGGGTGAGGGGGGCGTCGAAAGATCGGCGGCGAAGACCCGGACGCGATCCGTTGGCGCACGGAGTCCGATCAAGAGCTCGCGGCGGAGTGTGCCGTCGGTCCCCTTTTGTTCGCGGATCGAGAGGCCCTCGACCTTGCGCTCGGCGACGAGCTCCGGCGAAACGCCCTGGGCCTTGAGCGCCGACTCGATTGCGCGCGCGACGTGGAACGACGCCACGGAAGCCTCGTCGATCGCCGGATCGCCCTGATCCTTGAGCTGAAAACGGAGCAGGTGGCTCTTGGTCGCGCGCTCCTGGTCGGTCTTGCCGTTATGGGCGCCGATGATGTAGAAACGCCCCTCTGAATCGAGCGCCATCCCTTCCCATTTAGGGCCCGCTCCATTCTGGAGCGGGAATTTCGCCGAGCCGAGCGGCGAACCCTCGAGCCGGCCGGTGGCGAGGTCGACGACGTGCAGGGCAGGGGCCTTGTCATGCGCGAGCAGGAACCGCCGGCCGTCGGGCAGGGGCTCGACGCCCGAGGCTTCGATCACGCCGTTCACTGAGCCGTCCTCGAGAAACGGCTGGGGAAGCGTCGCCTGCGTGAGCTCGAGGTCTTGGGCGCGCCCGGGAACGACCCAGGCCAGCGCGATCAGGCTCAGGGTCGCGATGCGAAACCATGTCATGACAAGTCGTCTCCAGGTTGAATCATGCAGGGGCGATCGAGCGTCCCGTGGAAGCGCACGACCCCCGGCCGCGAACGAGAAGCCGCGACGGGATGGACATGATAAGACGACCGACTTTCAGGCGGATGAGATATCCGGGTAGTTCGCGTGAATTTTTGATGATCGTGCGGCTTTTTGCTCAGGGCAGGGCGGGCTGGGACTGTCGAGCGCGAGCCTGGGCCGGGTTCGGGGCGGTCTTGACCGGGCCCAGCGCGAGCCGGATCACGACCGACCAGCGGCCGTTTTCGTCGCCGACCACGCGCCAGTGCGGGACGACGCCCGAGGATTGATAGACCCGTTCGCAGCCCCCCTCGCTCAGGCTGACGGTCTCGATCGGGAAGCACCAGAGCCGCCCCGGCGTGGACCACGATAGCTCGGCCTTGAGGTCGAGCCACTGGTCGGCGAGGGCGACGCCGTCGGTTTCGGGGAGATCGAGCCGGGCGTCGAGCATGCCGAGCGGGTGGCCGCCCGGAGCGGCGTAAAACCGATCCTGGGCATGGCCGGCCATGGCCGCCAGGTTGATCTCGACCGCGAAGTGGAGCGACTCGCCGGCGGGAAGGCCGTCGAGCTCGTAGGTCGCCTTCAGCTCGGACGATTCGGCCTCGAGCGCGATCGTCTTCTTGATCCGGATCGCATGGCCCGCCGCCCGGCCCGACCGCTCCATGATCACCGAACACACTCCGGGATCGCGGCGGATCCTGGACAGATATGCCCCGAGCGCGAAATCGCCCCGTTCCGAGTCGCCGCCGAGCGCAAGGTCGTCGAGGGTCGCGGCGGCGTCGAGAAAGTGGTCGACGAACGCCTTGCGCGGCAGGCGGTCGTAAACGAGGGCGCTGTCGAGGCCGTCGTCCTTGATCAGAACCCCGTCGACCTTGTGCTCGCCGGCCGCCTCGTGGTCGCCGCCCGACTTGCGGACGGCGTCGTGATAGATCTCAGGCCTGCGCTCGAGGGTGGCCAACAGGTTGGTCGCCGTGCGGCGATCGTCAAGCTCGTAGAGCTGACCCCCCTGGGCCGGACGCACGAGCGCGATCAACCGCCGGTTCTCGAGTCGGACTTCCTGGCGGCCGTCGAGATTGAAGTCGGCCACGTCGATCGCGACGTCGGCCGAGCGCCCGCCAAGCGCGTCGTCCAGGGCGCTCTCAGCCGTGATCAAGGCCCGATACACGGCCCCGCGCAGATGGGGCAGATAGAGCCCGCCGAACGACCCGTGCCAATAGGGACAGTTACACTGCCCCCGATGGAGCTCGCGGCGGGCGACCTCGAGATAATCGGGATCGGCGTCTTCTCGAGCCATGGCCCCCTCGAGCCGCCGCGACACCATCATCATGCGAGCATACATTTCGTCGGATTCGGGATACCGCGCCTTGAAATTGCGCCAGAACCCTCCAGGACGGAAAAAACGCTTCACCGCGGCCGCTTCCTCGAGCCGCGAAACCCGCTCCGACGCCCCCCGGTAAACCCGCGCCGACTCGACGTCGAGCGCCCATTCGGTCATCTCGCGATACGAGCCGTCGGGCAGGTAAATCTTGCCGGCCGGCAACGTCTGCTCGAGCACTTTCCCCGGCAAGGTCGGCTCGATCCAGTCGCGATTCCCCATGAGCATGTCGCAAAAATGCTTGAGCCATCCATTTGTGTAAACGTGATCAAACGTTTTTGGCCAGGAGCCGAATTTCTCGCCGTCGTCGGCGAACACCACGGTCGCGCCGGCGTTTTTTTCGGCCAGCGATTTGAGGTGCAGATAGGTCGAATGGGGGGGCTCGAAGGGCATGGTGTAGCGGAGCGTCTCGGACGCCGGAAAGACGCGGAGCAGGCGGCCGTCGTCCTCGGTGAGCCAGTAGCTCGTGAGCTGCTCGCGGGTGACGCCAGCGCGTTCGAAATGGACGTCGTCCAGGATCGTGTAGACTGCTCCGGCGTCGACGATCGACGACGTCAGAGCTTGCTCCCAGACCCGCTCGGCCAGCCACATCCCCTTGACCTTGGTCGCGAACAGATCCTCGAGAAAATCGCGAAAGTCGCGGATCTGGGCGACCCGGTCGCGGGGCGGAATCATCGGCAGGATCGGTTCCTGGAACGCGCCGCCGATGATCTCGACCTGGCCGGCCTGGACGCGGGCGCGCAGGCGGTCGATGTAGTCGGGCCGATTCTCGATCAGCCACTCGACGAGCGGTCCCGACGTATGGAGGGCGAACGGGATCTCGGGGTAGAGCTCGAGGGTTTCCAGGAACGGCAGATAGCTGGTGCGATACGCTTCCTCGAACACCCCGGCGAAATTGCCGACCGGCTGGTGGTTGTGGAGGGCAAGGATCATTCGGACGTGCGGCATGTGGGATCCATGGGAGCTGGCTCGAGAGCTAGACCCGCACGAGTGCGCGACGGGGTTCTCGGGTCCGTTCGGGGAGTCCGGCGACGGCCGACGCGGGTGGAACGTCGACCTCCCGCAAAAATGCGGCGGCGCTTTCCGGGGGGACGGGGTTCAAGTGGAACCCCGAGCCCCATTCGAAGCCCCCGACCGCGTTCAATCGCGGGATCACTTCAAGGTGCCAATGGTAATGCGGCGAGTCGGGCTGGTCAAACGGCGACGTGTGCACGTAATAGTTGTACGCCGGGCCGTCGAGGCCGCGCTCGAGCTTGAAGAGCACCTCGTGAAGCACGTGGCCCAGGTCGTCGACGCCCGATTTGCCGATCTGGTCGAAGCGGCTCGAGTGGTGCTTGGGGACGATCCAGGTTTCGAAGGGGAACCGGCTGGCGTAGGGGCAAAAGGCGGTGAAGCCGCTGGTGTCGACCACGATCCGGCTCTCAGCGGCGAGCTCCTGGCGGATCATGTCGCAATAGACGCAGCGGCCGCGGTGGTCGAAAAAGAGCCGCGAGCCGTCGAGCTCTTCCTGGATCGCGGTGGGGACGACGGGCGAAACGACGAGCTGGCTGTGCGTGTGCTCGAGCGTCGAGCCGGCGGCCGCCCCGACGTTCTTGAACAGCGTCCCATGCACGAATCGGCGGTCGTTCTTGAGATCCAGCAACCGGTCGCGATAAATCCAGAGCACCTCGCGGATGCCTTCGGGACGCATCGCGGCCATCGAGCTCTGGTGCACGGGGGTCTCGATGATCACCTCGTGCGCACCCACGCCGGCGATCCGGTCGTAAATCCCGTCGCCCTGTTTTTCCAGGTTTTCCTCGACGCGCAGGGCCGGAAAGCGGTTGGGAACGACGCGAACGCGCCAGCCGGGCCCGTTGGAGTGGCTGCCGGGATGGCGAAAGGCGGCGACCTCGGGGGGCGTGTGCGCCTCGTTCCCCTCGCAGAACGGGCAAAGATCCTGGGCATCGCGAGGGGCGGCCGCGATCCGCGGCTCGTTCGGGCGCTTGGCGCGTTCCTTGGCGACGACGACCCAGCGGCCAACGATCGGGTCTTTTCTCAGTTCGGACATGGGAGTCGCCTCTCTAAACTTGCCAGTTGATGCGTTCGAAGTCGGCGGAGGGGGTCTGGAGCTCGAGAATCCCCTCGCGCGGCGCCCGATCCAGGCTCGCTTGGTCGCGCAGCACCTCCACGTAAAAACGAATCGGATCGCCGGGCGCAAGGTCCAGCCGGCGGAACGGCAGCGCGAGCTCGAGAATCTGGCCGGTGGCCGCCGCGACCGTCGCGCCGTTGGCGATCGCATGCCCCGCGTGGTTCAGATAGGCCGTCGGCCGGGGTGCGCTCGGCTCGACCACCACGATCTCACGCTCGGGAGGGTCCACGAAGCCAATCCGAACCCGATCGGCCTCGGTCAGACGCTCGGCCGCCGAGCCCCCCTGGGCGTCCAGGCGAATCAGAAGCCGCTCGGAATCGAAGCCGAACCAGACGCTCTCGAGCAGCCCCCGCGACGCCATCGCCATCGTTCCCCGCTCGCCCGCGCACTCGTGCCGGGCGGCGTCGATCCACTCGAAATAGCTGGCCCGGCCGTCGACCCGGACGGTCGAAAAGCTTTTGGGTGGGTCGTGCGTGGGCCGCCCGGCCGCCGCCCGCGAGATCGGCGTATAGAGGTCGCCCGGCGGGTCGTGGGATAAGAGCGCGTAAACGTTGCGCAGATGCTTGCGAAACAGGTCGTCGAACAGGGCGTCGAGAGCGCTCGAATGATCGTCGCCGTACCACCAGAACCAGTCCGAGCCCTGGGCGATGTGGATTTCGCGCCAGGCGCGGTCGAGGGCGGCCTGATCGTGGCGGCCGGCGGCTTGCTCGGTCTCGAGAAACCCGCGGGCGCGATCGAGGGCGTCCCAGGCGCGGTTGTCCTCGGGATGGCCGATCCAGATGGCGAAATTGTGGCTGATCCAGCTCCCCGCGAACAGGCGGCTGAGGCGGTCGGTGGGGGGATGCTCGCGGAGGAACGACCCGACCTTGGTCGGATTGAGCCGCGGGTCGCGCGCGGCCCCTTGATAGAGCGAGCGCAGGAACGAGACCCCGCCGTCGGGATAGTATTCCCAGCAGTTTTCGCCGTCTAGGGCCACGGTCACGAGCGTCGACCGCTGATCCCGGCAAGCGTCGCCGATCCGGTGCACCTTGCCCAGGAAGTCATCGGCCGCCGCGTGCCCCGACCCGCGCTGATAGTGAAAGCCGATCTGGTCGGACATCGAATGATCGCGAAAGACGATCGCCAGCTCGTGTCCCGATTCGGCGACCTTCCACGGCCGGTACAAAAGGTCCGGCCGGCGGACGTGGCCGCGGCCGTCGCGCCCGACCATGCCGCCCGTGGAACAGCCCAGGATCTCTTCATCCGTGGCGATCCACTCGATGCCCTGCCGGGCCAGGTGGGGGATGACCGCCTGCGCCACCGAGCCCTCCGACGGCCACATCCCCCGCGGGCGCTCGCCAAACCGCGCGGCGTGGCTCTCGACCGCGGCCCTCACGTGAAAATCCACGTCCTCGGGCCGGCCCCCGCGGAACCGGGGCAGATTCACATCCGGCATCGCCTCGCGGGCGCTCGATCTATCAAGCAGTAGTGGCATGATTGGATGATAATATGGGGTCGTCGTGAGCTCGATCTGACCCCCCTCGGCTAGCGCCCGATGGAGCGGAACCACCAGCCCCAGCAGGTCCATCTGCCGCGCCAGCAACCACTCCTTGTCTTCCTCGGTGTAGCACCGCCCCTTGCGCTTGAATTCGGCGAGCTCGGGATCCTTCTCGAACACCAGGGGATGGACCCAGGCCAGGTTTGACCACACCTGTAAATCGCGCAGGTCGCGCGGGCGGAATCGGTGCAGGGCGGTCTGGGCCGAGTCGCACCACGAGGACCGCAGGTGGTACAGCTCGGAATAGCGCTCGTGAGGCTTGATCATGGTGTCGGCGAACGCCATGAAGAACGAATCCAGAAGCGCGAGCGCGCTCGGCTCGTCGAGCCCGTCGGCCGGCCTCCGCGACAGATCGAGATGGGTGTCCGACGCCCCCTTGGTATAGGCCTCGAGCTGTTCGAGCAAGCTGGGCACCAGATTGATCGTGCAGTGGAACTCGGGCACCTCGGCGAGATGGAGGGGCATCCCCAGGTAATCTTTGGTGGCGTGCAGGCGCACCCAGGGCATGGGATTCACCCCCGCGACGTCGTCGGGATAATAGGGCTGATGCTGATGCCAAAACAGGGCCAGCGAGACCGTTTGCATCACGAATCCTTGGGCCGGGCGATCGAGGGAGTGATTTCAGAATTCGGCGGGTCGGGAACCGCTCCAGAAGTCAAGGCCGCTGGGCCGACGCGACCCGATCGGTGCGCCGAGCCGGGTTTCGCCCGAGCCCTCTGGAACAAGAATAGTTCGCCTCTTGAATAAATCTCGGACGGCCGATCGGCACACTTAAGCAGAGATGACGCCTGGCGAGAATCACCGCGCCGGGTGGACGGGTTCTAGGACGAGGCTCGGGCCGTCGCCTTGTGCTGGATTTCCTGATAAACCAGCTCGTACTGCCGTGCGCCCCGGTCCCACGACCAGTCCCCGCTCATGCCGGCGCGCACCAGACGCATCCAGGCCGGGCGATCGCCATAAAGGGATAAGGCACGCTCAAGCGCGGACCAAAGCGCTCCCGGCGTGGGATCCTGGAAGACGAAACCCGTCGCCGTCCCGCACGCGAGGTTCGCCACGTCGGCGTCGACCACCGTGTCCGCCAGGCCCCCCGTGGCCCGCACCACGGGTGCCGTCCCATGCGCCAGGCTGTAAAGCTGATTGAGCCCGCACGGCTCGAACAGGCTGGGCATCAAGAAAATGTCCGCCCCCGCCTCGATCTGATGAGCCAGATCCTCGGAAAAGCCTAAATAGGCCCACACGCGATCCGGGTGACGTCTCACCAGGTCCTGGAGCAGCTCGTGGTTTTTCGGGTGTCCCTCGCCGAGAACGAGAAGCTGAACGTCACGTTCGAGCAACCGCTCGGCGACGGCCGCGAGCAGATCCCAGCCTTTCTGGGGGTCGAGGCGGCCGATCTGGGCCAGGAGTGGGACGTCCGGGCGCTCGGCGAGTCCGACGCGGTGTTGCAGCCAGGCCTTGCAGGCGGCCTTGCCGGGCCCGACGGTCTCGATGTCATAGGGAAGGGCGATCATCGGCTCGCGGGTTGGGCTCCAGGTCTCGGGGTCGATGCCGTTCACGATCCCCCGCAGGTCGGCCGCGCGCAGCCGCAGGAGGTCGTCCAATCCCGACCCCAGCTTCTGGGTTTGAATCTCGCGGGCGTAGGTGGGGCTGACGGTGCCGATCATGTCGGTGAAGACCAGCCCGGCCTTCATGAACGAGAGCATGCCGTGGTATTCGAGCTCGTGCCAGTTGAAGAGCCGCCATTCCAGCCCCGTCAGGGCCATTTCCCAGTGCCGGAACAGCCCCAGGTAGGCGAGGTTGTGGATGGTGAAGAGCGTGCCCGCCTGGCCCAGCGCGTCAAAGCGATGGGGCTGGGTCTTGAGATAAACGGGGATGAGGCCGGTCTGCCAGTCGTTGCAATGGATGACGTCGGGGCGCAGTTTCAGGGACTCGACGGCGGCGAGGACCGCGCGATTGAAGAAGACGAACCGCTCGCAGTTGTCGTCGTAATCGACCCCGCCCGCGCCATAGAGACCAGGCCGGTCGAAATAGGCCGGCTGATCGACCAGGTAAACGGCCGCCTCCGAGCCGGGAAGGCGGCTCTCGTGGATCCGGGCCTCGATCGTGCGTGCCCCGACGGGGATGCTCAGACGCAGGCCCGTGTCGCGGATGGGTTGATGCGAGTTCCAGACCGTGCGGTGGGCCGGGATGAAGACCGAGGTCGCGTGGCCGCGGCGGGCGATCGCCCGCGGCAACGCCCCGGCGACGTCGGCCAACCCCCCCGTCTTGGAAAACGGAACTGCTTCGGAGGCGACGAAGACAACGTTCATCCCGGGTTGCTCTCCCGCCGCGCCGACTCGATCAGGGGGGCGTCCAGCAGGTCTCGAGACCGCGCCCGAGCCGCTCTCGCGAACGCGGGTACTCTAATCAATCGC
>DAIDHE010000324.1 GCA_027459775.1 Planctomycetales bacterium
ATGGACTTGAATCCCACGTTCGAACGCGCCACTGAGCGACGATGTCTCAAGTGCCCCACACGACGCTAGACACCGGGCGAACACAAGGGCTATTTAAAGCGATTTCTCCGAGAAATCAATGTGATTGTCGGAAAAGTTGCCGATTTCCATCGAGAGTGCATCATCGGCAACATCAACTCGAAAAGTCGAATCTCCGGAACCAGACTTAATCCTAACTCAATCGTGGCGGTATTCCAAGGCCTCATGAATCCCGCTAGGGTCTTTCTGGACAAGGAATTGCGAGAGACTCGACAGTCGAGCCCCCAATCCTTCTCCACGAGTGAGTTTGGTGAATCCGGGGTCAGCTCTCCGCACACCCGCGTGCGTGAGAGCGAACGAGCGTTCGCGCTCGAATGGGCGATCCCGTCGTTACGGCTGAGTGATCGAGAGCCCAGGCCGAGTCCTGTTCGGCTGGATTCGTGGTCGCTGTCAGTCCTCGTCGAGTTTGAGGTCGAGGAGGAACTGGCCGATGGCTTCGTCTTCCTCGGCGGGTTTCTTGGGGCCAGGGACCTGGTCCTTGGCGGGTGCGGATTCCTTGGCCGGCGATTTCGCGGCCTTGGGAGTCGGCGTCGGGCTAGCCGTCGGCTCGTCGGCGCCGGCGAGCGGGATCACGTCGAGTTCGACGACGGGTTCGTCGTCGTCGAATTCAAGCTCGAATTCGGCGTCGTCACCGGCGGAGATGGGGACCGCCTCGACGATTGCGGTGTCGCCGGCCTTGGACGGCCGGGGGGTGACGCCTGGGCTTGAGCCGGGCGCTCCAAGCGTGGCGACCCGCAGCGTGATCGAGCCCACGGTGAGCTCGTCGCCCGGGTGGATTTCCTTGGCGCCACTGATCCGCTTGCCGTTGACGAAGGTGCCGTTCGAGCTGCCGAGGTCGCGGACGTTGAGATTCCCCGAGGCCTCGAAAAACTCGCAGTGTCGCCGGCTCACCTGGGACGACTTGACGCGAATCAGGCAATCGTCGTGTCGGCCGACCGTTGTGACGCCCGGCGCGAGTTTTAGGGTCGCGGTCGTGCTGCGTCCGCGCACCACCTGGAGTACGTAGTTCATCGCAAAAGAGTCTCGGTCGAAAGAGTCGCGTGGGATCTCAGAATCGGCGAGATGGTCGATCTTTCCCATAACCTAGCGTCTTGCCGCCTCGGACGCAAGCAGAGCGAATCATCGATCGTTCAATTCCAGCGAGCGACGTCCGGAGCGAGGGGCGCGACTTGATCGGCATGAGCACAGCTCACGCGGCATCGTTGTCGGCGACCGCTCGCCCTCGTCTGGATCATCCCCAAACGGCCCCAGTTCGCGCCCCGGCTCACTGGCCCCGTGATCCCTCGAGCGACGCGGTACCAGCGGCTGGTTTCGACAATGCACGCCAGACGGGATGATCGTGGATGGACGTGAGTCCGTGGTCACTTGGGCGACGAGGGTTCTCATCTAGGCATCGAGACACTGATGGGACAGGCGGAGATTGCCCTGACGGGGCACTGATGGAAGGGCACTGATGGCACCGGCGGAGATTGCCCTGACGGGGCACTGATGGGACAGGCGGAGATTGCCCTGACGGAGATTGCCCTGACGGGACAGGCGGATGGATTGCCATGCACGCGGTTGTCCGCGATACATGCCCGCCACGATGCATTCACGCGCAATAGCACGCAGGCTAGCAATACCTTTAATCCTTTTTTGCCATAAGTTGAGTTACGTCTTGTGAGGTCCAGGGCGAAACGAGCGCAAAGCATGTAACCCCCTTCCCCCCGTCGCTGGCCGCCCCAGCGGCATGAGCATCGACCCCGGCACCGGGGTTCTGACTTGGCCCGGCCCCACTGGAACCAGCGTCAGGGTCAACATCGACGCGACCGACGGCCAAGACGGGCTTGGCGCCCAGACCATCGAGCTCCCCGTCGTCCCGCCCCCCTCGGCGCGGGCGATATCTCAATCGCCTTTACCTCGACGCCCGCCGTATCGATCCTGCTGTTGGGACTGCCATACGTCGACCAGGCGGCCGCCATCGACACCGCCGACGACGCGCGGACCGCGTCCATCCGCGGGTTGACGGCGGACGCCCATGCTCCGCCCGCAAAAGGGGCCGCTGTCACGCGGGCGGCGGCTTGGTCGAGGCGGTCTGGGTTCGATGCGCGACGACGCACGGGAAGACGGCTTGCAATCCGGTTCGGGGGCTCTATACTTAGTCTTTGCCAAGCGGGTTCGACCGAGAGGTCCGGGTCTTGGCGTGGGCTTGTTCGTCGGCCTTTCTCCGTGCGAACGGGTTTCGAAAGCGGGAGTAGCTCAGGGGTAGAGCGCCACGTTGCCAACGTGGTTGTCGTGGGTTCAAATCCCATCTC
Organism: Planctomycetales bacterium; assembly: GCA_027459775.1. Taxonomy (GTDB): domain Bacteria; phylum Planctomycetota; class Planctomycetia; order Isosphaerales; family Isosphaeraceae; genus JAKBAP01. The sequence goes on from DAIDHE010000324.1 coordinate 2,373, forward strand.
CCGCTCTTCTGGTAGTTGTGAAGCATCCGAGGTTGGCGGGTTTTCGCACGATCGCCGCGAGGAGGTGATGGCGGATCACGCCATCCTTGTCGCGAGAGGAATCGCCGCCCATGACTTCGTCCGAACCCGAAACCGACGTCGCCGCCCCGCCCGCCGAGACCGATGACAACCCGGCGGCTGTTACCGAGGCGGAACGGCGGATGGACCTTGCCGTCGCCATCTCGGACGTCGGTCCCTGCAAGAAACACCTCAAGATCACGATTCCCCGCGAGGAAATCGACCGCCAGCTCGGCGATTCGCTCGACCGGCTCCGCCGCGAGGCGCCGATTCCAGGCTTTCGGCCCGGCCGCGCGCCCAAACAGCTCTTTCTCAAGAGGTTCCGCAAGGAACTCGCCGACGAGGTCAAGTCGACCCTGCTCACCAATTCGCTCAAGCAGATCGACCTGGACTACAAGCTCGAACCCCTGTCGCAGCCCAAGCTCGACGTCGCCGCGATCGTGCTGCCGGATGAAGGCCCGCTCGACTTTGACATGGAGGTCGAGGTCCGGCCCCAGTTCGACCTGCCCGACTACCGCGGCGTCTCCGTGCGCCGGCCCAAGGTCGAGTTTCAAGACTCGGACGTCGACAAACAGGTCGCGCGGTTCCTGGCCCGCTATGGCCAGATCGTACCCAAGCTCGAGGGAACCGCCGCGATCGGCGACTTCCTGACGGCGAAGCTCGTGTTCCTGGCCGCCGACGGACGGGTGCTCAGCGAGCGCGACGAGATCGAGTTCCGGATCCCGCAAGAGCTCCGCTTCCAGGACGGCTCGGCGCCGCGGTTCGGCGAGATCATGACGGGCGCGGCGGTCGGCGAGACGCGCGACGTCGAGGCGACCCTGGGCACCGGCGTCAGCGACGCCGATCTGCGTTCGGCGCAGATCACCCTGCGCGTCGAGGTCAAGGATCTCAAACAGATGCGCTTGCCCGAGACGAGCGACGAATTCTTGCGGACGATCGGGTTCGACGATCTTACGGAGCTCCGCGCGGTGGTTCGCCGCGCTCTCCACCGGCGGATCCAGAACGAGGCCCGGCAGATCATGCGGCGGCAGATCATGGACGCGCTGATCAAGGCGACGCCGTTCGATCTCCCCACCGATCTGATCTCTCGCGAGGAGCGCAACACCGTCCTTCGGCTCGTCCAGGAGTTGCGTGGCGAGGGGATGAGCGAAAACGACATCCGCGCCCGGGCGGCCCAGATTCGCGCCAACGCCCACGAGGCGACCACCCGCAATTTCAAGGAGCTCTTGCTCCTCTCGAAGATCGCCGAGGCCGAGGAGATCCAGGTTGGAGAGGCCGATATCGAGCTTGAGATCGAGAGCATCGCCGACCGCGCCGACGAGAGCCCCCGGCGGGTTCGCGCCCGGATGGAGAAAGAGGGCTCGCTGGATTCGCTCGCCGAGCGGATCCTTGACCAGAAGGTGATCGATCGGATTCTGGGCTACGCGGCGATCGAGGATGTCGCGATCACCAAGACGAGCCTCGACGAGGACATCGAGACCCTCGATGAATCGGCGCTGCCTCCCACGGAAGAGACGACCGAAGAGCCGGCCGCCGAAGTGGTGGAATAGGCGGGCGCCGGGGGCCGCCGCGCGGCGCTCGCCGCCGGCCCACGCTCAAGACGCTCGATTGAACGCCCTCAAGAATAATTGAACGCCCTCAAGAATACAGGACCGTTTCATGCCGCGCGAACATCCGCTTGCCGATCCGCTGCTTCAGCGCTATCGCGATTACGCGCGACAGCGGCAGATGACGCTGGGCGATTTGTTGCTCGAGAATCGCATCGTGTTTCTCGAGGGGGTGATCAACGACGGCGCGGCCAATCTGGCCGTGATGAAGTTCCTCTTTCTCCAGTATGAAAATCGCAGCCAGGGGATCAGTTTTTATATCAACAGCCCGGGCGGCAGCGTGACCTCGACCCTGGCGATTTACGACACCATGCAGTTCATCGAGTGCCCGATCGCGACTTACTGCATCGGGCTGGCGGCCTCGGGCGCGGCCGTCTTGCTGGCGGGCGGCTCGAAGGGCAGGCGCTACGCCCTGCCCCATTCCAAGATCATGATCCACCAGCCCTACGGCCAGGTCGGCGGCCAGATCTCGGACATCGAGATCCAGGCCGAGGAGATCGTCCGTTCCAAGCAGGTGATCAACGAGATCATCGCCCAGCACACCGGCCAACCCCTCGAACGGGTGGCCAAGGACACCGAGCGCGACCGTTATCTCACCGCGATGGCGGCCAAGGAATACGGCCTGGTCGATGAAGTCGTCGGTCGAATCCCGGGGACCGAAAAGGCGGCGTTCCCGACCGCGTCCTAGGCGGATCGCGGGCCGGCCGCGGATCCCGACCTTGCTGGGCTCATTCTCTTCCAAGGGTCAGTCATCATGCCACTAGTTCCGATCGTGATCGAACGGAGCGGCCGTGAAGAGCGGGCGATGGATATCTATTCCCGCCTGCTCCAGGACCGCATCATCATCCTGGGCTCGCCGATCGACGACGTCGTCTCGAACCTGATCATCGCGCAGATGCTGGTTTTGGCCCATCAAGACGCCAAGGCCGATATCCATCTTTATATCAACAGCCCTGGTGGCAGCGTGACGGCCGGGCTGGCGATCTACGACACGATGCAGTGGGTCTCGTGCGACGTGGCGACGTATTGCATCGGCCAGTGCGCCAGCATGGGCTCGCTGCTCCTGGCCGCCGGCGCCAAAGGCAAGCGCAACGCCCTGCCCCACAGCCGGATCATGATCCATCAGCCCCTGGCCGGCATGGAAGGCACCGCCACCGACATCATGATCCACGCGGAGGAATTCATCCGCATGAAAAAGCAGCTCAACGTGATTTACCAGAAGCACACCGGCCAGACGCTCGAACGGCTCCAGGACGACACCGACCGCGATCGGTTCATGTCGCCCGAGGAATCGCGCGAGTACGGCCTGATCGACAATGTCGTCGACCGCGAGCCGCCGATCCCGCTCAATCCCAACCCGGTTCCGTGAGGCTCACGTCCGCGCCTCGCGGTCGAGCTCGTGGACGACTGCTTCGTTGGCCTCGGGGAACCGCAGGGTTTTGAGCACGCGGGCCTCGACCCAGACGAAACCGGTCGCGGCGGCGGGCTCGGCGGCCGGGTTGGCGAGCGCGCAATCGTGGAACGCCAGCTCCACGAGCGCATGCGGATAGCGGTGGACGACGACGCGCCTCGTCCGCTTGACGACGACGTCGAGCCCCGTCTCCTCGCGGCATTCGCGGACGGCCGCCTGGGCCGGGGTCTCGCCGGGCTCGCACTTGCCGCCGGGGAATTCCCAGTAGCCCGCGTAGACCGTGCCAGGTGGGCGGATCCGGACCAGGTAGCGCCCGTCGCGCTCGATCAGGCCGATGCCGGCGGGGGTGGCTTGCTCGAGGGGCTGGTTCACAGCCGCTTGATCTCGTCGTCGTCGCGGAGCTTGTCGGCCAGGCCGGGGTCGAGAGCCCGGGCCTTCGCCAGGAAGAGCGCCTTCACCTTTTCGATCGCCCGGCCGGGCGAGCCCATCACGTTGTAGCCGCAATCGACGTGGAGGATCTCGCCGGTGATCCCGCTCGACAGCTCGGTGAGCAGGAACAGCCCGGCCGTTCCGACCTCCTCGCGCTCGATGTTGCGGTCCATGGGGGCGGACATCTCGTAGAGCCCGGCGAGCTTGTCGAAATCGCCGACGGCCGAGGCCGCCAGCGTCTTCACCGGCCCGGCCGAGACGGCGTTGACGCGGATCTTCCTGGGCCCCAGGTCGTAGGCCAGGTATTTGACGGCGGCGTCGAGGGCGGCCTTGCAGACGCCCATCAGGTTATAGCCGGGGACCACGCGCTCGCCGCCAAAGTACGTCAGGGTGACGATCGAGCCCCCCGCGGGCATGTAGGCGGCCGCGTGCCGCGAGACCAGGGCGAGCGAATAGACGCTCACGTCCATGGCTGTCTTGAAGCCTTCCCGGCTCGATTCGACGAACGGCTTCTGGATGTCCTCGCGGGGTCCGAAGGCGATCGAGTGGACCACGAAATCGAGCGATCCGAAGGTCGCCCCGGCGGCCGCGAACACCCGGGCCACGTCGTCTTCCGATTGGACGTCGCAGGGGGTGATCAGCTTGGCGCCCAGGGGTTCGGCGATCTTGCGGACCCTGCGCTCCATCTTGTCGCCGGGCAGATGGGTGAAGCCGAGCTCGGCTCCCTCGTCGTGCAGTTTCTTGGCGATCGCCCAGGCGATGCTGAATTCATTGGCGACGCCCAGAATCAGCCCTTTTTTCCCCGCTGCCAAGCCCATTCGCGCGCTCCCGTCCCAGACGTGGTCGACAAATCCGCCAGGAGCATCCGCGCCTGGTCCATCGCAATGTAAAATACCGGCTCGCGACCGGCCGCTCAACCACAACCCGCGCCGCCGAAGAGACAGGACCGCGTTCCCGACAGGTTCCCAGCAGTCCGGCTCCGCGCCCCTGCGGGGAAACCCTCGATCCGAGGATCGGACTCTTCCTCGAGCCCGTTCCTCGAAGGTCAACCGCCGCACCCGCCACAGCCGCCGCACCCGCCATCCCCGCCATCTCCGCCGCACCCGCCATCTCCCCGGGAGGGCGGCGGAAGGAGTTCCTGGCGGAGTGTCGCCAGTATCCCCGTCCCCGGCAACGCGGCAAGGCCCAGCACGGCGAAGGCCAGAAGGAACCGCGAGTCGGACGGCTCCGGCGGGATCTGCACGCTGGGATCCTCCTTGCGGCGGAGCGCGTCGACGACGGCCTTCCCGCGGGGCGTTCGCCAGGGCTTGAGGGCCAGGTGGACCGCCGCGGCGACGGCCAAGGCGATGCAGAGCAGCGTCAGGAGCCCTACTGGTCGCTCCCGTTCGAGGCCCAGGTCGATCCGCCAGAGGCCCAGCAGGAGCACGGCGCCGAGCGGCAGAAGGGGGGCAAGCCGCATGGCGAGGGCCTGTCGTGACGACCAGACGAAGCCCAGGGCGCGGAGCCGGTCCTCGATCCCACGCACCGCTTTCGAACGGGCCGCGGCCCGCACCCGGCCCCAGCTTGTCGAGGCGGACTGCCCCCGCACCGCGTCGAGAACCGCCGCCTCGACCGGATGGATGGGTCGCTCATCCGCGGGCAGGCCGACCGAAAGCCGCTTTTCCGCCTCGTCGAATCTCAGGTACCCCTCGCCGACGAGCCGGGCGATCGCGGCCTGCACCGGCGCGGTACGGGTAGGGCCCTGCGCGAGCAGGATCAGGGCATACGGATCGAGTTTCTCGGGCGCTTCGGGCGCCTTGGTTACCGCGTCGAATTCCGGGTCCATCTCCTGCCACCGCTGGGATCCAAGCCACCGCCTCAGCAGCACCGAACCAACGACCGCCCCGAGCGTCAGGGGGAAAAACAGGCTAAGAGGTCGTCTAGAAAGCCAGTTTTGTCACGAGTCTACGGACCATCAGAGAAATCATCGATAATTCGATAAAGGCCTCGCTCGATGACGTCGTTCCCTCATAATCCTTGCTCAAGCGTCGCGACCTGCCGAGCCA
>DAIDHE010000326.1 GCA_027459775.1 Planctomycetales bacterium
GAGTGCGCCGTCCGGCATGACGACGCTGAACTGGTAGATGGGCTTGTGGCCATGGCCGCGGGAACTCGCCGTCCAGGTCACCGGCGATCCGACGTAGGGGACAGCCGGTGCGGTCTCGGCGAGGGAGACGGACAGAAGGCAGCGATCTTCGAGCGGAGCGCAGCGGGGCTGATGCCGCCGGAGGCGGCGAACCAGGGGGCGACGTGCCGCGGGCTGCCTGGAAGTCAGCGTCTGGAATAGCCACATGAGAAGGACTCCACATCAAGTGGTGATAGCAGCAGGGTCAGGGCCTCCGAGGCCTCGGCTGCGGAAGAATCGTGGTGCGCTCTCATCCTGTAGAGTTTCGCCAACGTAGAGTTTCCCCAAAGGGCCCACTGCTCATTCCCGTGAAAGACCGGGCGGGGTCGGGAAGCAAATACCCGGGCGTCGAACATCGGCATGGTCCAGCTTAGCCAAACTGTGCAATCAACGCCAAGCCCTCGGTCTGCGTTGGGATAGAGCAGTGCCCCTGATCGCCTCCACACACGCATCCTGAACGACGCGGCCGGAGGGTGGGAGACTTGATTGACTTGACGCGATGGCTGCGAATGATAAGAGATAAGCAATTTATATATCATTATGGTGATCATGACGGATGTCGGGGTGGAGGTCCCCGTGGGCGACTTTTTTCGGCGTGGGTCTCATGTCATGCGAGGGGGCTTGTGTGTCGGGAAACCGGGTTTCAGCGCCTCGGCGAAAAACCACCGCACGACCCTCGGGCTGCGCTCGGCGGGGGTTCGGATCGAGCTCACGCCCGAGGTTGGTGGAGGTAGGTCGCGCCCACCGCGACGGGCTCGCGTCCATGGTCGCCGCCGGCGAGGGCTGCGCGCGAGCGAAGCGGATCAGCCATGACGCCGAACGGGGAACGTGCGAGGTGGCGGACGAGCGAGGCCGCATTCCTCGGACGAATCAGTACTGGAACACCGTCGACACGAAGCCCGCGACCAGGGAGCCGATGCGGCTGTCGAAATTGTTATAGATGTCGAGGAAGCCCTGGCCGGGGATCAGCATCTGCACACCGCCGGTGAAGACGACGTTTTCGCTCACGCGGGGGCGGTACTCGAGCCCGTAGCCGATGTCCGCGCCGACGAATTGCTGGATGTTTCCTTGAAACAAGAATTGCTGCAAGACCGAGGTCTTGTCGAACCAGACGAGGTTGTAGTTCGTGATCAGTTTGAGCCGGGGCGTGAGGTCGAAATCCATGCCGAAGGTGGGCAGGATGAGGCCGGGATTGACGAAGTTCGCCTGGCCCTGAATCTTGCTCGAACGGAGGTCGGGGACCAAGCTCAGGCGCTGGGTCAGGTTCACGCCTTGAAGGCCGATCTGCTGGCGGTTCCAGAAGCTGAACTGGCCGCCGGCGAAGTTGGGCTGATCGAGGATCGTGTCAAAGCCCGTGGCGTGCGTGCCGTTCACGTTGCCGTCGCCCGAGGCGTAGAAGAATGACAGACGATAGCGCACCCAGTCGCGGTCGTAAGAGCCTTCGATCGCGGCCATCTGGGCGTTGATCGTCTGGGGACGGTTGGCCAGCGGGTTCATGCTGTCGGTGCCGAACGCCCAGTAAAACTGATGCGTCAGGTTGTACCGGCCCCAGTGGCCGTCGCCGGCCCAGCCGAAATAGCCGACGTTGACCGTGTGCGGCTGGAAGTTGCCCACCGGGTCGGGCCGCACCAGGAAGCGGTTCTTGTCGTACTTGATCGAGGCTGGATCGTTGTCGTAGTTCAGGCTGAGCTGGGCGGTGTAGCCGGGGAACAAGAAGTCCTGGCGGTAGATGTTGGCGAAGATCAGGTTCTGGCCGCGGTCGTTGAAGGTGTTCAGGCCGGTGTTGGTGTCCTTTTCCCACTGCCGGAAGAACGCGAGGTTGAACTGGTCGCGGCCCGACTCGGCGGTGCCGAAGAGGCGGACGGCCCGGTTGATGTCCGAGAACAGGAACCCGCGGAAATCGGCGTTGAACGGCTGGTTGCCCATACGGATCGAGAGAAAGTCGTAGTCGGGGCCGAAGTCGGCGAGCTTGAGCTCGGCGAAGGCTTCTTGCAGGGCCCAGACTTCTCGGGTTCGGACCGTGCCCTGGTTGACGTTGGGGCTGGTCTGCGCCAGCTCGCTGAACGAGAAATTGCTGACGCCCAGGGTCGGCGTCAGCTTGATCCGCCAGTCGACCGGTTTGAACGCGCCGTCGCCGTGGAAGAGGTCGAACGACATCGAGAAGAAATCAAGCGTGAAAAAGCTATTGGGACGTCCGAACGAGTTGCCCGAGAATGGCCGCGAGGTGCTCTCGAACCCCGAGGTCTGGGTCGGGAGTTCGCGGCCCTCGAAGTCGAGGCTCGAGAGCGCGGTCACGTCGAGGAATGTGTGCTGGCCCCAGATGGGAAAGTCGCCCTTGTACGAGTTCAGATTGAAGGGGTCGACGACGCGGCCGAACATGTATGGGTAATCATCATTGATGGGGTGGCCCTTGCCATAGCGGTCCCAGGCGGGGTAGCCGATGCGCCAGCGGTCCTCGACGGGTATGAAGTGGCTCGACTGCTGGGTTTCGAGCGAGAGCACGGGCGAGGGGCCCGAGTATCCCATGGGGGGGTCCATGGGCAAGGTCAGGAATGGGGGCTGATCGAAGAGCGGGCCTGGCAAATTGAACGGCCTTGGGGCCGGGATCGGCCGGGCGATCGGCCCCTGGAGCGGTTGGGCCGGGGTGCTCGATGGGGTGCTCGAGGCTTGCTGGGCGCGTCGCCTGAGGGCGTCCGGGGTCAGAAAGACCGGGGGCAATTCGCTGGGATCGGCCGGCGGCTGGGTGGCGGGTGCAAAGGGCTGGGGGGGCGGGATCGAAGGGCTCGGAATCGAGGGGCTCGGGGGCCCTTGCGCGCTCGCCCGAACGCTCCACATGCACGGGAGCATGAGCGCCGTCGCGAAGACCCAGAATCGACGACGGACGCGAGTCATCAACCTCCTCCGAAGACCTCGCCGGCGAAAACGCCGCCGGGCGCATCCCACGGATCGGAAACCCTGACGACCCACGACTCGGCCGGCAGAGCCCTTGGGAAGGTCGAGGTCTTCAAGCACCGTTCCTTGACCAATGCCGACTCGGCAATGATTTGATCGGATTTCTCGATTATTGATCGGCCCAAGCGCTCGTGAACTTTGAGGATTATGGCGATTCTTCGCGCGCCGCGGGCCTTGCCGACTGGGCGAAATGTTCGGGAAAAAATGGATTCTTCAGCGCGAACGCGCCGATCTAACGGGAGATTGCCCGGTCGTGCGTTTGTGCGGGGGGTCGGGGCGCGGCGACGGATTGGGTTCATGAGGACACGGAACGGGGTCGCGGGGAATCGAAGTCCAT
>DAIDHE010000331.1 GCA_027459775.1 Planctomycetales bacterium
ATCGCCCGCGTCCTCGACGCCGGCACGACCGACCTGGGCCAGCCCTTCTTCGTCATGGAGCTCGTGCGGGGCGCGCCCATCACCCAATACTGCGACGCCAACCACCTCACGCCCCGAGAGCGGCTCGAACTGTTCATTCCCGTTTGCCAGGCGATCCAGCATGCTCATCAAAAGGGAATCATCCACCGCGACATCAAACCTTCCAACGTGCTGGTCACGTTCCAGGACGGCCGTGCGATCCCCAAGGTGATCGATTTCGGCGTGGCCAAGGCGATTGACCAGAAACTCACCGAGCGAACCCTGTTCACCGAGTTTGGCGCGATCGTGGGCACCCCCGAATACATGAGCCCCGAGCAAGCGCGAATGACCGGTGAAGATATCGACACCCGGAGCGACGTCTACTCGCTGGGCGTGATGCTTTACGAGCTCTTGACCGGGACCACCCCGATCGAGCGTGGCAGGCTGCGCGAGGCGGGCTTCGCCGAGATCCTGCGGCTCATCCGCGAGCAAGAGCCGCCCAAGCCGAGCACGCGACTTTCGACGACCGAGGCGATCGCCTCGATCGCGGCCCAGCGCAAGATCGAACCGGCCAAGCTGGCTCGATTGGTGCGGGGCGAGCTCGATTGGATCGTGATGAAGGCGCTCGAGAAGGACAGGACCAGGCGCTACGACGCCGCCAGCGGGCTGGCGCAAGACGTGGAGCGTTATCTTGCGAACGAGCCCGTCGAGGCGAGCCCGCCATCGACCTGGTACCGCCTGGGAAAGTTTGCCCGCAAGCACCGGGCGGCCCTGCTCACCGCTGGGGCGTTCGCGGGTTTGCTCGTGGCGGCGGCGGCCATCAGCCTCTGGCAAGCCATGCGCGCCACCAGGGCCGAGACCGTGGCCAAGGCCAGCGAGACCCAGGCCCAGGAGAATCTCGAATCGGCGCGGACGGAGGAAGCCAACGCCAAGCGGTCGGCGGAAGAAGCCCGGGCGGTCCTCGGCTTCTTCCGCGACCGAGTCGTCGCGGCGGCTCGTCCCCAGGGCCAGCAGGGTGGTCTGGGCAAGGACGTCAGCCTGCGGTCGGCCCTGGAAGCCGCCGAACGCTCGATCGCCGCCGATTTCAAGGACCAGCCCGCCACCGAGGCCGCCGTTCGCAACGCCCTCGGCGAAAGCCTCTTCTATCTCGGCGACTTCGAGCGGTCCCTGCGCCTTCACGAAACCGCGCTCGCCCTCCGCAAAACCACCCTCGGGCCCAACCACCCCGATACCCTCGAAACCATGAGCAACCTCGCGGTGAGCTACGCGACCTTGGGCCGATTCCAGGAGTCCGTCCCGCTCCTGGAAGAGACTCTCAAACGTCGAAAAGCCACTCTCGGGCCCGACCACCCCAACACCCTGCTCAGCATGGACAACCTCGCGGCGATTTACCAGCGCGTCGACCGCCTCGACGACGCCGTCGCCCTCAACGAAGAAGCCCTCAAGATCAGCCACGACAAGCTCGGTCCCGACGACCCCGAAACCCTGGGATGCATGAACTGCCTCGCCGCCTCGTACCGACTCGCCGGCCGCACCGACCAAGCCGTCGCCGTCAGCGAGGACGTGCTCAAACTCATGAAGCAAAAGCTCGGCCTCGTCCACCCCGACACCCTCCAGTGCATGGGCAGTCTCGCACTCGCCTACGTGGAAGCCGGTCAAGTCGAAAAGGCGATCCCACTCGATGAGCAAGCGATCCGGCTCAAGAAAGCGCAACTCGGCCCAGACCATCCCGAAACCCTAATCACCATGACCAATCTGGCCTTCGCCTACGGCGAGGCCGGCCGAACCGCCGAATCGATCGCCCTCTACGAGCAAACGATCTCTCTGATGAAACAAAAAATGGGATCAGACCACCCCACCACTCTGTGGAGCATCACCAGCCTGGCCCTGGCATACCAGAACGCCGGCAGGCTCGCCGAAGCCCTCCCCATGCTCGAGGAAACGGCCAAGACCCTGAAATCAAAGCTCGGCCCAACCCATCCCGACGCGATTCAAGCCATGAATCATCTGGCCGGCGCCTATCTCGACGCCAAACGCCTCGCCGACGCCAGAACGGTGCTCCAGGAGTGTCTCGAGCTGCGCGAGCAAAAAAAGCCCGATGACTGGCGCTGCGATCTCACCAAAAGCCAGCTCGGGGCCGCGCTCGCGGGCGAGAAAAAATTCGCCGAGGCCGAACCCTTGCTCATCCAGGGCTACGAGGGCATGAAGACCCGACAGGCCAAGATCACAGCCCCGCATCAGAAGGACTTGATCGCCGCGGCAGCCCGGATCGCACCTTTCTATGACGCCTGGGGGAAACCTGAAAAAGCCGCCGAGTGGCGAAAAAAACTCGCTCGCGATCTCAATCAGAACCCACCCAAGCCCCCACAACCACCAACCGAATCAGCCGCATCCAAGAATGGGTGAATCATGCTCCTCTTGACATGACGCCAATCTCAAATCGCCCTTGACCGATCGCCTCGCCCGGGCTACTTTCCCCGACGCCCAGGGATGGGTCGAGGCTGGTGCCGCGCGGGCTGATTGCAAGTCCCAGCCGCGCCGCCGCCTTAGAGTAGGCCGATGCGAGCCGAGTTCTCAAGGAGGAGATTCGCCATGTCGTCCCAAGAACGCCGGGCCGCGGACCGTCGCCGCGCCTGGGGACGCGGACCCGTGATCCTGAAGCTAGAATCGCTCGAGAGCCGCGCCCTTCTGTCGACCTTGAGCAGCTTGCCCGACTTGGTGGGCGCCTCGCTCACGACCCAGCACAACGCCGACTGGAACCAGGCGATCCAGGTCGAGGGCCAGATCACCAACCAGGGCGGGAGCGCGGTCACGACCCCCTTCAACGTTGAATTGTACGCGTCGCCGTCGCCGGCGCTCGGGCGGTACGCGGTGCCGATCGGGGTGGTGACGATCTCGGGCGGCGTCGCGGCCGGCCAGACGGTCCCTTTCACCACCAACGTCCAGCTCCCGACGACGCCTTTGCCCGGGGTCCAGAAGACCGGGGTGGTCTACGTCAACATGAAGATCGACCCGAACAACCTGGTGGTCGAAAGCAACAAGAAGAACAACGAAGGGCTGGGAATGCCCTACGAGTCGTCGTTCCTGGTGATCACCCCGCAGGTGCCCCCCAAGCTGGTCGGCAGCACCCTCGCGGTCTCGAGCTCGACGACCACCTGGGGCAGCACCGAATCGGTGACCGTCCAGGTACACAACGCAAGCGCGGGCGCGGCCCCCGCGTCCCGGGCGCTTCTCGTGCTCACGACCGCGGGGACCACCCCGGAATGGCCTAACGACGTCTCGGTGGGCAACCTGAACATCCCCGCCATTCCTCCCTGGCAAACCGTGAACCTGGTCCAGAACATCACCCTCCCCGCGGTCGTGCCCACCCTGCTCACGGGGAATACCTCGTTCACGCTCTCGATGATCCAGGACGCCAACTACATCACCAACCCGCAATACCCCCATTTGCCCACGGTAGGCGTGGGCTACGATCAGGTTCCGATCACGATCAATACGACCTCGACCACGCCCGCGGCCGGCACGCTCGCCGATCTGGCCGCCTCGTCGGTCTTGCCCTCGACGCAATCGCTCACCTGGGGCTCGAGCTTCCAGGTCACGACGACCGTGCAGAACCTCGGCCAGGCTAACGCCGGCCCCTTCACCGTACGGTTCCTACTCGTGGGGCAGAACGGCGCGATCAATCAAGGGCTCTTCCTGGGCGACGCCCAGATCCCGGGCCTCCAGGCCGGTTTCGACCAGCAGGTCGTGCAAACGCTCACACTGCCCGACCGGCTCCCTGCCGGACTCACCTTGAACAGCGTCGGCTGGGCACGCATCGCCGTGATCGTCAACGCCGAAAACACGGTCAACGAATCCCTGATCAGCAACAACCTCTCCGAGTCCGCACCGCTCATCGTTCGACTCCCCGGCACGAACGGCACCAGCAAGGTGCCCACGACTCCCATCCCAGGCCAGCTTCCGTCGCTGGCGCCCCAACCGGCGCCGCTCCATAAACATCGCGTCAAACACCCCCGACTCGCCGCCCACACCGCCCACGTCGCCCAGAAGAAGCCCCATAAGCTCTACCGCAAGATCCCCAAGAAAGGCCCCAGCCTCTACCACGAACTGACCGTGTTCCCCAAGCAAGTGAACAACTTGATCAAAAAATACGTGTGACAAGACCGCCCGACCGCGTCGCGGCCACTCCCGCCACGACGCGGACGAGACTCGCCGCTATCCCACGAAAACAACAGCACACAAGCCTCCGCACACCCCCCGGAGAACGCGCAACCATCACAATCGTGCCAGCTTTCGTCGATTCAGACCGCTTTCGGGTTTCGCACTCGAGAACTTGAGACAAAATTGGAATTACTGAGGCGTTTCATTGAAGGAGTCCCACCCCGCGGCTATGCTCTGCAAAACCGTCGCGGCTGGACCCGGCAGCATGGGCGACGCCCTGAGTTCAACCGGCGGCGAGGCTGGAGACTGGTTCGCGATCCAACGGACTGAATGCTCGGAGGTTTATTCACATGAGTCTTGACCGCTCGCAAGCAAGTACGCATCCAGCCTTGTCCCAGGCGAGCACGCTCGTCGAGGCGCGATTCATTCCGCGCCAGTACGAGCCCAATTATGCCTACCCGCTCTTGGTACTGCTCCACGGGCGGGGCGGAGACGAGGACCAGCTTGTACGAGCGATGCCCGCGCTGAGTTGGCGAAACTACGTGGGTCTGGGATTGCGCGGCCCCGAAACGATCCTCAAGCGCGAACGACTGGTTGGCTACGGCTGGGGCGCTGAGTTCGAGCGCCCGGATCGACTCAAGGCGCGGGCGACGACGCCCGTGTCCGAGGGTGAGATCGTCCGCAGGATGCTGTCGGACGCGACCCCTGAGATTTTCGACCGTCTGGAAGTGGCGCTGTTCGAGGCGATCTTGCAGACGCGCCGCCTGCTCCATGTGCACTCCGAGCGCATCTTCCTGGTCGGCTGTGGCGAGGGAGCGGCCGTCGCCTACTGGTTGGGCCTCACATTCCCCGAGCGGTTCGCGGGGATCGTGGCGATCAACGGCTGGCTGCCCGTGGGCTTGAGGCCGCTGGGCCGCCTCAAGGCCTGTCGCGAGCTGCCCGTCCTGGTCGTCCATGGCGCGTGGAATTCCAAAGTCCCGCTCGACGAGGCTCGCCGCTCGGTCGCGATCCTTCGCGCGGGGGGGCTGAGCGTCGCCTTCCAGTCGTACCCCAGCTCGAATCGGCTCACCAGCCCCATGCTCGCCGATGTCGACTCCTGGATCATGACCCACTGCGCGAGCGACCCCCGCATCTGATCCCGGCCGCTTTTCCCGGCAATCGGCGGAAATCTCTCCCGACGCCGATGCCGCTCGGCTAGACTGGGGTCGAGTGCCAGAGTGCGCTGGCCACCCCGCGGTCGAGACCGGAGAAGCGTGCGTGGAAGGTTCGTTCGCCTGTCCCGAATGCGGCAAAATCCTGGAGGTCGGAGGCCGCGCGCCCGGCCGCCAGATCCGCTGCGATTTTTGCGGCCGACTGCTCGAGATCGCCTTCCTACCCCGCTCCGCGCCCACGCGCTCGAAACGAAGCCGATTCACGCGATCCCCCTGGTTCACCTGGGCCTGCGTGGGTCTGGGCGCGACGCTGATCATCCTGATGCTTCAACTGGGGATGCGCTTCCTCGGCGGCCGGCGCGACTCGCAGAAAGCGCACTCGATGACCCGCTTGCTCGAGTCGTCAAAACGTCTCGAGGCCGAAGGTCGGCTGGGCCTGGCGCTCGTCGATCTTGACGCGGCGATCGACCTCGCCGCTCAGGCGGGGCTTGCGCGCAAGCCGGCGATCGAGACGGCCAGGATCCACCGTGCCGACCTGGCCAGGCGCGACGTGAGCGCGGTCATGGTCGAGCTCGACGGTCGGTCGCGGGCGCCCTTCCCGCTGGGCGACTGGCTTGGTCTTCAGACGCGCGCGGCTGGTGATCGCGACCTCGCCGCGATGGTCGCCCCGATCCAGGCCGCCTTTCGAGCCTCCGTCATCCGGTTTGTCGACGCCCAGCTCGACGCCGCCGACCGCGAGGCCAGGGGGGGCCTCGCCCGTTCGGCCCTCGATCGCTGCGACTCTCTGCCCAGCCTCCTCGAGCAACTCGCCGAGTCCGATCGAGACCCGCGCCGCGAACGGGCCCGCGCCCTGGTCGCCCAGCTCGTCGGCTCTCGAGGCGTCGTCGTGCGAACTCCCAACGGCGAGTTCGTCCTCGGCTCGCAGGCAACCTACGAAAAGGAGATGCTCCCCTTGGTCGCGACCGCGCTCGAGGCCAAGGGTTATCTGACCTATCGGCCGCATTCCGCTTTTCGCGATCTCTGGCGCCAGGCCGCCTACCAGTTCCGCCTGACGGTGAAAGAGTCTCTCGAGGGGAATTATCTCTCGTCGCAAAACCGGCTGACGAGGATCGAGGTCGATCTGGATCTCGAGATCGAACCGGCTGGAACCCGCGTCTGGCGGACAATGCCGTCGGCGCGGACACAAGTTCCCTTGCCCAATCTACCGGCCTTTATCTCGAGCCGCGCCGCCGCCAGCCCCGAACGCTCCGAGGATTTCGAACACCGGCTCTACTCCGACGCCCGAGGTCGAATCGACGAACGAGTCTCGTTCGCCCTCAACAACATTCCCCCCTGCGGCCCACAGCCGGGCGGAACAGGGCGATGAGCGGCACGACCGCCCCTCCCGGACGCGAAATCATCGGAATCTGGCATTGTTGATTCACCCGAAATCGGCTTAATCCTGGTGCCGTGGCTTTTTCGCGGGGTGGCACAGTCTAACGGGTAGGGACTCTCCGTGTTCTACCGCCCATGGTTCACCATCGCCGCCTTGGCTTTCACTGTCGCTCCATCGGCTGCATACTCCTCAGGCATTCCCTACCACCCCGGACCGTACAGCCCGATCACCTACGATTTCAGCGGGCTGCTGAATCAGCCCATCGGGGGATCCACGGCGTTCAGCGGCACCGTCTCGTTTGACAATGGGGCCCTCCCAGGAATCGGCACCGACGAGATCAGTGCCGGAGCGAACCCGCTTGGCACAAACGCCGCGACGCTTAAAGCGGGAGGGCAGACGTTCACCTTCGCGAATCCGATTCCTCCCGCCCCAGGGCCAGACCCCGGCACATGGGCCCCTCCTGTCGCAAACCCCCTGATTCTGTTCACGTTCAACGCATTGTCGAGCTTGTCGAGTAGCGATCCCGCGTACGTATACACATTGGCCCACAGCGACTATACCAACGCTGGCCTCCTAAACCCGAACGGGGGCGCACAGGGCTTTCTGCTCACGACGAATCAAGCCGGAACTTCGGCATCGGGTCAATCGGCGTCGATGACTATCAATCTCCTCAACACGGCGGGAAACATCTGGGCGCTGAGCCCGAACGCAACCACCTATCCCGGTCTCGCCCTTTCCGCCTTCAACATCAATCAGTTTAATCTCCAGATCACACAGCCAAATGGATCCCAGGTATCGGCCTCGGGGTATCTCACGAGGCTCGAGCCCGAGGTCGCGACTCGCGAGCCGAGCACGATCACCATCTTTTCACTCTTGGCGGCTTGCTCGCTGAGCTATCGGCGCGCTCGACAAATACGGCCGTCAGGCGTGAAATCTTTGGGCGAGACGCAGGCGGACGCGAAATGATCGGAATCTGGCATTGTTGATTCACCCGAAATCGGCTCAATCCTGGTGCCGTGGCTTCTTCAAGGATGCTACAATCTAACGAAAAAGGACTCTCCGTGTTCACCCGTGCATGTCTAGCCTTCACGGCCTTGGCTTTCCTCGTCGCCACATCAATGACGCACGCTTCCGGCATCGGGCCTGGCCCGTACAGCCCGATCACCTACGACTTTAGCGGAGTGCTGAATCAGCCAATCGGGGGATCCAAGGCGTTCAGCGGGAGCGTCTCATTTGACAACGGGGTTCTACCGGGAATCGGCACGGACGAAATCGGAGCCGGGACTCCGCCAGTCGGCACTGCCCCAGCGACGCTCAGAGTGGCGGGGCTCACGTTCGCCTTCACGAACCCGACAACGCCCAATCCCGGTCCCGATCCCGGCACTTGGACGCCTCCTCTTGCAAACCCACAAATCCTCTTCACGTTTAACGCGACGGGAGCCAGCAACCCAGGATACGGCTACCTCTACAACGAGTACACAAGGGCAGGCCTTCCAATTCCTGGGGGAGGCGCCCAAGGGTTCCTTCTGACAACCAATCAAGCCGGAACTTCGGCATCGGGTCAATCGGCGTCGATGACTATCAATCTCCTCAACACGGCGGGAAACATCTGGGCGCTGAGCCCGAACGCAACAACATACCCCGGTCTCTCGCTTCCCGACTTCAACGTCAATCAGTTTAATCTCCAGATCTCACAACCAAACGGATCCCAGGTATCGGCCACGGGGCATCTCACCAATCTCGAGCCCGAAGTCGCGACTCCCGAGCCGAGCACGATCGCCATCTTTTCACTCTTGGCGGCTTGCTCGCTGATCTATCGCCACGTTCGACGCCCGTCCGGTTCGCGAGCCTGTGAGAATGATCGGTGCGGGTTGGGAGTAGTAGGGAGTAGTAAAGTAGGACACGCACATGGTTAAGTGTACGGGGAGGACAAAAGGGGACAGGTGGACAAAAGGTGACATCGCTTTTTTTGCCGCAGACTGCTGAGTGGTCTGGATTGACTGCATCGGGCTCGTCATGGTCAGGCATCGCGCGCTCGTTCGGGAGCGAAATCGTTTTGATCGCCGCGATCTCGTGGACTTGGGTCATCGCGATTGATGCGTCCGGGAACATTCACGACTTTGAGTGCTCAGGCGGTTCGTGGAGCGAGCCTCTTTGAGAGCTTCAAGGAGAGCTGAAGCCCGCGAGTCATCAACGTCGGCCCCGCCCGATTATGGAACCAGGCGATTGACGCCCTGGATCGACGACTTATAATGCAATGCCCGTTTCGACGGGCGCATAGCTCAGTTGGCTAGAGCGCACCCCTGATAAGGGTGAGGTCCGAGGTTCGAATCCTCGTGCGCCCATTACGAGCTCGGCTCTTCGCGATGAGCCGGGCTCGCCCGCCAAGGTCGTCGCCCGCCAATCACCGGGCGCGGACCTATGGCCCGGGGTTTGGAATGCGAGCCTTCTCGAGCTCCCGAAGCCGCTCAGCGGCCTCGCCATTCCTGGCGGCATCGAGCAGCGACACTGCGTGATCGAGAGCCTCGCGGTCGGGCGACGACACGGGCGTCACCTTTCGGAGCTGGTACACAACCCGCGGCAGTCGAAGCTGCTCGGGACGATAGGGAAAGGCCGGGTCGAGCGCGCGGCGGGCGACCTGGATTGTCTCCAGAGGAACATAGCCGAATTCGCGAGTCGGCTCGATGCACGTCCCCTCGCCAAAGTCGTTCCAGGTTGCGACCTGCACGATGGGAGCACCCGAGGCGAGCGCCCGCTTGAGCGTAAACCGCAGGGTCTCGCCGCCGCGGGCCTCGAGCCGGCCGTGGGACGGCTGAACCCCGGCCTCCTGGTAAAAGTCGTGGAAGCCCGGGAACGCCGCGGCGATCATGGGCCCCTCTTGAGCGCCAAAGCGGTCGAGATACTGGGCGAGCCCCGCCTGATCGAGCACGCCGTCCTTGGCCGCCCACATCGGGGGCCAGGCGAAACGTCCCGCGGCGGCGGGCTTGCGCTCGTGAAGAGTGAACAGCGCGGGCCGGGGATCGAGGCCCCCCAGAAGGCTCTCCCATTGGTCGGGCTTGAGATAATCGGGCCCAAAGACCAACAACACGGGAGAGCCCCGCCACCGAACATAGGCGGGATCCTTGAACCAGTGATCCTGGCAAAACCTCAGGTGGTTCAGCGCGTGCTCGACGGCCTGTGCGGGGGAGAGCTTGGTTTTCTCGGCCATCGCCCGGATCACGCGATCCTCGTAACAGACCGCGTGGCTCAGCCCTCGGCGTCTGGTTGCTTCCAGCAGCAAGCGCGTGCGCTGATGAATCGCTGCGTAGTCGTTGAAATCCTCGCTGCCATACCAGTCGGCGACCACGCCGTCGATCCCGGCGATTCGCATGAGCAGAGTCTGGTATTCGAGGACGTCGGGATCGGCGGAATCGTAGGGACCGATCAATGGGTAAAGGTGCGAGGCGATCGCGCGCCGGCCCGTCGGGTCGACTCGCTCGGGGTCGAGCCGGCCCATGGTCCAGTGCCAGCCCCAATGGCCGCTGACCGGCTTGGACTCGAACCACGGCATGACATGCACGAGAATCCGCGGCCGGGGGCGAGCCCTGGGAGCGTCCTGGGCCTCAAGCGCTCGGCTGACGAGGCCCATCCCGATCCCGACGATCACGATGAACCGAGCGTCTCGCCACGACACGAGTGGAGACCCCTGGAGCCAATGGTACGACCGTCAGACGGGGCCGGCCGAGCCGATGGGGGCTCACTCCTCGTCGTCGGCCTCTTCCTCCTCGACTTCGACCTCTTCGTCTTCCTCGTCGTGAATTTCCTCTTCTTCCTCGACGGGGGCGGCGGCGGCCGCTGGGACGGCCTTGGCTCGAGAGGCCTTGGCTGGGGCCGCGGTGGTCCGGGGCAGAAGCAAGCCGATGCCAGGAGCGTCGTCGGCCAGCGGTTCCTTGGTGCGCTGCACGAAGTGCGTCCCCTTGCCCTTGGCCGTGAGCTCGGCCGCGCGCGTGTCGGCCGCGTCCTTCTGGTTGTATTCAAACGTCGCGATCGGCTTGAACGCGTCGTTCAAGACCACCCACACAATCCGTTGCCGGGCCGCCGGCTTGGGGGCGCGGGGCGTCTTGGGCTTGGCCTTCGCCTTGGGGGCCTTGGGGGCCTTCGGAACCTTGGGCTTGGCGGCGGCCTTCGCCTTTTTCTTGGGCTTGCGCGCCGCGGTTTCCTCTTCGTCGCCGTCAACGGCAACATCATCCGCCTCGTCTTCCATGGGATCGAGCGGCTCGGCGGCCTCGCGCTGACGCCTCAGGTCGAGTCGATTGAGAGGTTTCCCGGCCATGAGACAATCCTTCGCACACGTGGTGTCGCAAGAAGAACCAAGGTCATTACGAGAAGGGCGCACCCTTCGCCGCGATCCGAGCGGATCGCGGTCGCGTGCGCCGACGACGGAGCATCCTAACCCAAGCTAGGGTCTTTGACTAGACGCCGTGCCGCTCTGAGCCGACCAAGCCTGATAGCTGGGGTGAAACGCAGTCGCGGCATGGTCCAGGCGCCGCCTCGACCTGTCGCGGGACATCTCCGATGCGATGCGGTCGAGCAGGTCCAGCGGATGATACGGCTTGCCGAGGAACTGATCCACGCCCAGGCCGCGCAAGACGTCCAGGTGACAATCGAGGACGGCCGCGCTGCAGATCACGACCGATTGGTCGGGTCGATCCTGCTTGATGCGGCGGCAGACTTCCTCGCCGGGCAGGCACGGGAGATTGAGGTCGAGAAGGACCACGTCAAACGGTCCTCGATCGGCGAACCGGCTGACCCCTTCGCCGCCGTCCGCGGCTTCCTCGACCGAGTAGCCCTCGCCGCGCAGGAACTCGCTGACAAGCTGCCGCAGGGTGTGCTCGTCTTCCACGATCAGCAGCCGACCTGAGCGCACTTTGACCATGGGATCCTCCCTCGAAGCGTCGTCCATCCTGGATCACGAGGCGCGAGATCGACCAACGAGCACGATTCGTCCAGGCATGTGGGGCTGGCGGGCATAACGGGCGCGTAGCTTAGCGAACGGGCCAGTGCGCGCCCACATCAATTCGCGCGGGAAATCGCGGGAGCGGGATCGCTCGGGCAGTGAGTCATGCCGGGACCAGGGGAGTCAACCGGGCCCCGGCGATCGACTCCGAGAATCCGGCACAGCCAGGCGATGGCGACGTGCTTGGTGACGTTGAGCCCGACCAGGCCCCAGAACGCACCCACGCGGAACAGCCAGAGATTGACGGCCACGCAGCCGACCAGCCCCAAAAGGCCGAGCACGTTGACTTGAAGAGTAGGTCGGTCCATGGGGGCTTATTATGGGCGGGCCGGCGAGAGTCGGAAAGGGGCCGCGCGCGGATGCGGATTCGCGGCGGCGTGGGCTCGACGCGACCGGCATCCAGTACTCAATTGCCAGAGGGCGTTCGAGCCGCGTGAGCACGGACCGGGGCCGCGCGAGCTCGGCTCGCGGCCGCCGACCGATTCGTGGGCGAGAAACCGATCGCCGGCGTCGGGTTCCCTCCGCGCGCGAACCTCGGCCGCTCGCGTTTGGGGTCGCCATCAACGGTCAGGCCACGACCAGGCTCTCGATTAGCTCATGGAACTTATCGGCGCATCGCCCGTACGACTCGCTGCTGACGTGCAACTCGTTGACCCAGTCGCGGGTTTTTATCGTGTCGCGGAGGTCGACGAAACGGAACGGACCGGTGAGATTCGTTTGGAGTCCGGCGAGCATCGTATTGAACTCGTCGATGATCGTCTTCAGAATCTCCTTGCCGTCGCCGAGCTTGGTGATGTTCTTCGAGACCAGGGCGGGGCGTAGCCAGGGGCCGAGGAAACGGTAGCCGAAGGGGAAGTTGAAAACGGCTGTGCCGTCGGGGATGGGGTAGCCGTAACCGTGCGTCACGATGGCGATCGTTGAGTCGATCTTCCATATCTCCCCCGCGATTCGTTCGAAAGCCTTCTTCACCACCCCGTGAATGACATCCTTGACGTGAGTCATGCGAAGACGCGGCAGGCCGGAGTCGGCGTGATTCAGGAACCCGGCGAACTGGTCGCCGGCCACATCGTTGCCGCCGCCCGAGAGCAAGACAACCCTGGGGCGGATCCGATCGACCTCGCCCATGAGAACGTTGATCTGGGGCTCAGGCCTACCGAAATTACGGTCGAACAGCGTTCCGAAGGCGATATTCTCGATCGTGTCTCCGGCCTGGGCGAGCTTGACGATGTCGTACTTGTGGCGAAGCTTCAACTGGTCGAGGATGTCCAGCCCTGGGGGATAGTCGAACCAGGAATCGCCCTCGGCCACGATCGTCATGGCCGGGGCTCGGGCGGCGGCGGACGCCGCCCTGAAGAGGGGCGCGGCCCGCCCTGGCGGCCTGCTGATGGAAGAATCGCGAGCAGTCGGCGCCGCCCAGAGCATGGCCTTCAACTTTTGCACATCGTCGACCGTCGGCGTCGAGGCATTCAGCTTCTTGGCCATATCGAGGGCCCTCCGTGATCTCGCGAAGGATCAACAACGATTCGCTCTTTTCTTTATTTAATAGCGCACGTCCGCCTCTTGTAAAGGGTATGGCTTTAGGCTAAAAGATCCTGCATTGGGATCAAAACATCGTCCACCAGAGCACGGCCAGGGACCGCGCCTCCGCTGACGAGGCTTGCCGCTCCCGCCGTTTGATCACCATTGGTCGCGCCGATATCTCGTTTTGGGGAGCGATTTCGTTCGACGATTCAGGTCTCTCATCGCTGGGCCGCCCCCAATGACCATCCTCACGTCTAGAAACGAGCTGGTCTCGATGATTCAGGCTCGCGACGCATTCCTGGACAGCCATCTCCGCATGGACGCGTCGAGCGCGATCAGGCCTCGCCGGACATCGGGGAACGCCTTTACCGCCGCCTCCGCGGCCAGGCGGCCGACTCGGGCGGGCTCGCTCGAGGAAATCGTCGTCGGCGCGGGGATCGACGTATCCAATAAAACAATCAACGTATATCTGAGAGAATCTCCAGACGGCATGAGCATTCCCGCCAGGATCGGCGATTTCCCGGCGTGCTATGTGACGTCGGGGGTGTTCCGAGCGGCGGTTTCCTCGGCCCTGACCAATCCCAGACGCCATTGTCGGCCCGCCCGGCCTGGCCGTTCCATCGGGCCCCCGTCGGAGACCGCGGGAACCCTGGGCGCCTGGGTCCAATCTGGCGACAAGGTGTATGCCCTCTCGGCAGGGCATGTCCTGACCGACTTCGGGAAGTTCGCCCCAGGCGCCGTCATCCGTCAGCCCGGACTGCTCGATCAGCCGGACCTCCTGGAGAATAACGTCATCGCCAAGCTCTCCCAGGCCTCCGCCCTCGACCCATCACCGGCCGCCGAGAACCGTCTGGACGCGGCGCTGGCGGAAGTCGTCAATGGCGGTCATGTCGGCCGCCGTTTTCTCGCGCCCATCGGCCGGCTGAGAGGGTGCGAGCACCTGCCACCCCGGAGAGATCTGGAAGTTCAAAAGATCGGTCGGACAACTGGGCATCGAAGGGGCCGCGTTACCGACTGCCAGGTGACCGTCAAGGTCGAGTTTGACGGCCAGCCCTATCGATTCGTCGACCAGATCTTCATTGAAGGCCTGTCGGACCCTTTCGCGACCGGCGGCGATTCCGGCGCTCTTGTCCTCGGACGCCGCTCGACGCGCCCAATCGCCCTGCTGATGGCGGTCAGCGACACTGGGATCACCGTCGCCAATCGATTCGATCTGGTCCAGAAGACCCTGGGCTTCGCATTGCTTGTATGATAGGATCGTGATCGGGCAGGTCGCGACTCGGGGGCAAGTCTCATGTCAAATCTTCGATTGGACGCGGGTGGATCCAAGCGAAAGCAGAGGTTGTCCTCGCCCCTGATGGCGCTACCCGGCGTCGTCGGGGTCGGTCAATCCGACCGGACCTTGCAAATCTATCTCGCCAACGATTCCGACGAGACCCGGCGGCAAGTCGCGGATGTCGTCGAATCCGTCGCGCCCGGCACGGCGTACCTCTGCGTCGTGAGCGGACCATTCCGAGCTGGTTGACAACCACGCCCGACTTCGCACGGCTTTGGCCGCGCCAGGGATCCGCACTCGCGCCGACCAAAGGATTTCCTCTGGCGAACCCGCATCGTGAGCCTTAGGATGAACTTCCGTTGCACGCCCCGTGTCGAGCAGACCAGGCGTGCGGTCCGCCCGCGCGTGGGTTCGAGGGACTTCCCTTCGTTCGTACGATGACGGAGATTGTTCGAGCCTGGATTTCGCCCGCCCAGGACGCTCTTAGGAAAGCCTGGCCACAACCCGCAAGCAATTCCGCATGACGACCGACACCATCACCCGCCCGGAATGGAGCACGAACATCGACCCGGTGCTCCAGAAGGAGCTCGAGCGCCACGTCCTGGTCACCACCTGGGACAATCTCCTGGGCATCGTCGACACGGTTTACAACTGGGGCCGGCGGTCGTCGCTGTGGCCGCTGGGCTTTGGCCTGGCCTGCTGCGCGATCGAGATGATCTGCACGGCCTCGAGCCGGTTCGACATCGCGCGGTTCGGCGCTGAGGTCTTTCGCGGCTCGCCCCGCCAGGCCGACCTGATGATCGTCTCCGGCACTGTCACCAAGACGATGATGCCCACGATCGCCCTGCTCTACGACCAGATGCCCGAGCCCAAGTACGTGATCGCGATGGGGGCCTGCGCGACCGGCGGCGGTCCGTTCAAGGAGGGCTACAACGTCGTCTCCGGCATCGACAAATTCCTCCCTGTCGACGTCTACGTGCCCGGCTGCCCGCCCACCCCCCAGGCCCTGTTGAACGGCCTGATCATGCTCCAGAAAAAGATCGACGGCGAAAAACTCGACATCCCCCTGCTCGGCCGCGAGGGACACACCGCCTGGTATCGATCGGACGTCGAGCGCGAAATTCCCATCCCCGTGATGGGTCCAGACCTGATCGATCTGCGAACCGTGGAATTGACCGCCGAACGCACCGCCCAGGGGCTCGTGGAAGCGCGCGAGGCCGGACTCGCCAAGCCGTTGAAAATCCCCGCCCCCCTGCCCGACCACGCGAGTCACGACGAGCCGGGATCCGCGAGGCCCGACCCCGCCGCCGCAGACCCCAGGCCCGCGTCGCGGCCGGTCAAGAAGCTCAAACACGCCCAGGCACGTCCCTCGCTCGTGTGGCTTGGCGACGCCGGGCTCGCCGAGCTCGCCGCGCGGCTGGGCAGCCGATTCGGCCCCGACGTTGCTCGAATCGTCCAGGCCGCCCTGCTCGTTCCCGCCGACAGGCTCGTCGACGTCGCACTCTATTTGCGCGACGAAAACCCGATTCGCTACGACTATCTCGTGAGCCTGCAGAGCGTCCACTACGACGATTGCATCGAGATCCAGTACCACCTGGAGGCGATCGAGAAGCCCGGCTCGCTGATCGAGCTCCGCGTGCGAACCGCCGAGGCCGAGGGGGCGGGCGAAATCCCTTCGCTCCATCACGTCTACCGCGGGGCCGATTTTCAGGAGCGCGAGGTTTACGACATGATGGGCGTCCGGTTCGCCGGCCACCCTCATTTGACTCGCATCCTGATGTGGGAGGGCTACGCCTACCACCCCCTGCGCAAGGACTTTCTCGAGCCCTATTACGAGGCCCCGGCCAAGGTCTTTCCCAGCCGCATCGACGCCGGGCATGGCCAGCATTTTCGGGCCGAGGAGCTGAATCCCCACGGCACGAATTTCAAGGCCCCCCGCGCCTATGACGACTGGGCGACGCTCTCGAACAAGGACGATCCCAAGGCCCACGGCCTGATCCCCGGCGGCGTCGAGGTCACCGAGCTCGCCACCGATCAGTTCATCCTCAGCATGGGGCCCCAGCATCCCAGCACCCACGGCGTGTTTCGCCTCAACCTGCGGGTCGACGGCGAGACCCTGGTCGGCCTTCGCCCCATCATGGGTTACATGCATCGGAACCACGAGAAGATCGGCGAGCGCAACACGTTTCTCATGAACTTTCCGTTCACCGATCGGCTCGATTACTTGACCTCGATGGGCAACAACTTCGGCTACGCACTGGCCGTCGAGCAGCTTCTGGGCGACGACGGCAAGCCCCCCGAACGCGCTGAGTACATCCGGGTGATCATGGCCGAGCTCACCCGGATCGCCAGCCACATGTGGTCGATCGGGTTCTTGCTCAACGACTTGGGCGCGTTCTTCACGCCGGCCCTCTACGCCATCGAGGAGCGCGAGCTGATCCTCGACCTCTTCGAATGGGCCGCCGGCAGCCGGATGATGTGCAATTACTTTCGCTTCGGCGGCGTGGCCTTCGACCTGCCGCCGGGCTGGATCGAGCGCTGTCGAGGGATCGTCAACGAGCGAATCGACAAGCGCATCGACGAGCTCGACCGCTATCTTTCCGGCAACGAGATCCTGCTCGACCGCACCAAGGGCGTGGGGGTGCTCACGCGCGAGCAGGCGATCAACTTTTCGACGGCCGGCCCGGTGCTGCGCGGCTCGGGCGTCGCCTACGACATCCGCCGGGCCGCCCCGTACTCAATCTACGATCGCTTCGAGTTCCAGATCCCGACCGGCTCGAACGGCGACGTCTACGACCGCTATCACGTGCGCCTGCAAGAAATGCGTGAAAGCGCCCGGATCCTCAAGCAGGCGGTCCGCGACATCCCCGACGGGCCGATCCTGCACGGCAAGAAAAACTATCACCTCAAGGTTCCGACCGGCGAGGCCTATTCGCGGGTCGAGAATCCCAAGGGAGAGCTCGGTTTCTTCGTGGTCTCGGACGGATCGTCGACGGCGTATCGTTATCATGTGAGAAGCCCGAGCTTCATCAATCTGACCGCGCTCGAGTCGATGTGCCTGGGTCACACGATCGCGGACGTGGTGGGCATTCTAGGCAGCCTGGACATCGTTCTGGGCGAGGTCGACCGATGACCGGCCGGGGCCGGGCGTGGAGCGCGGACCGAACGGCGCGAGTGGGGACGAAATCATCATGAGCGCTGGCCTGGGCGTCTTGAGAGGCCTTGGGATCACCCTGAGACGGTTTCTGCTCACCTTCAAGCGCGAGTGGAGCGCGGGCCGGGCGTTCCACAGGCGCGGCGGCGGACCGCAATGGATCGACCTGTTCCACTCGCCCAAACGCGGCGAAGAGCGAACGGTGGTCCAGGACTACACGACCGACGGCCTCTTCACCGTCGAGTATCCCGACGAGCGCCTGCCGCTCCACGAGCGGTTCCGCGTGTTGCCGGTCCTGATCTACGACGCCGAGGACGGCCACATCCGCTGCACCTGCTGTCACATCTGCGCCAAGGTCTGCCCACCCCAGTGCATCTGGATGGCGCAGGCCAAGAGCCCCAAGGGGACCGTCGTCCCGCTCCCCGAGGACTTCTACATCGACATGGACGTCTGCATGAATTGCGGCCTCTGCGCCGAGTATTGCCCGTTCGACGCCATCAAGATGGACTCGAATTTCGAGCTCGCGAATCACGAGCGGCACCAGACGCACATTTACGACCTGCAAGACCTGCTCGTCTCGGCCGACTACTACGCCCAGACCCACCCCGAGGCCTGGTCGAGCGCGGAAGAGACGACCCGGCGGCACAAGTTCGAAAAAAAGAAGGAGCACCGGCTCCAGAAGGCGCTCGCGGCCG
>DAIDHE010000340.1 GCA_027459775.1 Planctomycetales bacterium
GGGCGTCGTAATCGATCACGCCTGCCACGACCTTCCAGTGGCCGTGGTCGCCGGGGGGGACCGACCAGCCGGAGAGGTCGTGGCCGTTGAAGAGCGAGGTCGTGCCCGTGGGGGCGTCGCCCGCTCCCATGAGGAAGGCCAGGCACAGGCTCGTCGCGGCGAGCGGAATCGGTCGCTTCATGATCGTGCTCCAGGTTGATGGGGTCGAGGATACCGGTCTGGGCCGAGCCCTTATTGTTCGCGAGCGGCGGTTTTTGTGCCAGGAGCGTCGTCCTGGGCGTAATGCTCGCGATAGGCGCGGGGCGTTCGGCCGAAATAGCGGCGGAATTCGCGGGAGAAGTGGCTCTGATCGACAAAGCCGCACGCAAGCGCGACCTCCGCGATCGGTCGCCGGGTTGCCGCCAGGGCCCGGCTGGCCAACCGCATTCGCAACAGCCGCAGATACTTTTGCGGCGTGACGTGAAAGGCGGCCTGAAACTTGCGCTCGAACGCACGCACCGAAAGGTGGGCGAGCCGCGCCAGCTCGCGATTCGTGATCGACGCGTGATAGTGGTCGCGCAGGTGCTCGAGGACAGCTCCAAAGGGGTTCGACGTCACGACCGCGATGGGGCCGGGGGTCTTGAGCTCCCGCGTGACGCCGGCCGTGCCCACCACGTCGCCACGGGCGTCGAACAAGGGGATCTTGTTCGTGACGTTCCAGACGGTTCCGCCGTCGGGATGGTTGACCATCTCGATCCGGTTCACGATGCGCTTGCCGCACAGAACCTGTTCGTCGTCGAGGCGAAACTGGTCGGCGAGGAACGGCGGCGACAGGTCGTAGTCGGTCTTGCCGATCAGGTCGTTGTCGTCGTCTTGTCCCTGGCGGGCGCGATCGAGGCCGTAGTTGATCCGGAAGGCCTGGTTGACCCAGCAATAGCGGCCGTCACGGTCCTTGACCCAGGCGAGGACGTCGTCCAGGCAATCGAGGAGCGCGGCCGCCTGCGGCAACCGGGGGTCGAGCTGGATGGGAGAAGTCGCGTAGGCCATGGCTCGAACTCCTGCGCGAGGGCCCGGGGCCTTTGTCGCGGGTCAGGGATCGGGCTTCGCCTGGTTCTGCTCGCTCAGCACGCTCTCGGGCGCGACCTCCTCGACTCGCCCGTTTCGCCAGACGATCAAGGGGAGACCGGCGTGGAGATGCTGGAGGACGGCTTCCTGAACCGCTTCGTTCATGGCCTCGTCGATGGCCGTTCCGTCCTCGAAGATCGCTTCGATGTCGACTGTGTCGTCAGGGGGCATGGTGTTGTTCCTCGAATTGCCTCCAACTTGCCGGATCGAAGACCCTTCGGACGAAGTGATACCGGCCGGTCGCCAAAGTGCGCATGCCAGCGATGTCTGAATTATCATATACCCGCCAGGCGGCCGCGAGGGGACGATACAGTTCCTGGAAGTTTCTGATACCGGCCGCGAATCGGCGGCGGATGGTCGCTTCGGGGACGTCGTGGCCGCCGAGCCGGACGCGGTCGGCGACGCGCCTGACCGCCAGATCGGGGGATGGCAGCCAGAGGAAGATCACGCGTACGCGATAGCCGCGCGCGGCCAGGCCGCGGAGCCAGGGGGCGAAGGTTCGGCTGGCGAGTGTCGTCTCGAACGCAAAGCTCTCGTTCTTCGCCGCCAGTTCCCGGAGTCGAGCCAGCATGATGCGCCCGGCCTGGATGGCGGCCGACTCGGGGGCGAACGCCGCGAGGCCCTGGGCGATGGTGTCGGCGTTGACGAATTGAGCGACCGCGAGCTTGCCGCGAAGCAGGACTGGCGCGGCCGTCGATTTTCCCGCCCCATTCGGTCCCGCCAGGACGATAACGCTGGGCGAGCGGTCGGTCGGATGGACGGGTTCGTTTGCCATGCCTTCCCCCATCGTTCTCACGCCGACCCGCGGCGCGTCAATGCGAAACGGGCGGCGGCGAGGCCGAGGGCGCTTATACCGGTCGAGAGGATCGCCAGCAAGGCGGCGGCGGCCAGGTCGGCGTCGGGACCGGTGGCGAGGGCGAGCAGGGCCGGGCCGATCGGCCGGGTGTCGGACCAGGGGGCGAAGAGCAGGGCGGGGGCGACGTTGGTCGCACAGAGGGTGGCCATCGCGAACACGAGCGCGAGTCGCCGCCCCCAGGCCGAGGGCGCGGCCAGGCGAGCGGAGCGCCGGCGGCTAAACCCCGCCGCCATCGCGGCCTGGGTCGCGGCGACAACGTGTCCCGAGGCCTGATCCGATCGCGAACGCCCGCCAAAGAGCATGGAGAGGCCCCAGGCGACGCCCAGAATGAGCGCGGGTTCGGGACGGACGTAGGGATCAAGACCACGGCCCATCGCCCCGATCGCCCGCGCGATCCAGGCGGGCGAGCCGGCCTCGAGCGCGGCCGGCCCGAGCCGTGAGAGCAACCAGCCGAGCGCGAGCACGCCGACCCCGACGGCCAGGGGGGGCGTGAACCATGGCCCGCGATCGTCCGCGCCCAACCGGGGAACGAGCGTCCGCCCGGTGACCGCGGCCAGGCCCAGGATCAAGACGGCCGCGCCCGCGCCAAGAATCGCCGAATTTACAAATATGGAAATCATCACAGGATCGATCAGGCGAATCCAGAGCTGGGCCGCGAGGCTCGCCTGCGTGCGTGACGCGCCGGGGTCGGCGGCGATCGCGAGGTGGGCCAAGCCGGCCGCGGGCGCCCAGGCGATCAGGGCCCAGGCGAGCAGCAGAATGGTCGCGAGCGCGGCCCTCGCGTGCGAGGCGGGCCTGCGCTCCTCGCTGGGCTCGATTCCATCGCGCTCGAGCAGGTCGAGCCCGCCCCAGGCCCGAAGCGCGCCCGAGCCGAGCCAGGCGAGGACGAGCGCGATCGCCGTCCAGATCGCCAGGGCTGGGAACGGCTGGGGCTGGCTGAGCTGTCGCACGATCTGGAAGCCCAGCGTTCGGCGCAGGCCGAGGACCAGGGGTGCGCCGGGCTCGACGAGCGCGACCGCGAAGACGAGGGCCGAAGCGCGCAGGGCGGCCGTGCGGACGAGCGGCCGGGTGAGCTTCCACCAGGCCATGAACGGGCTCGCGCCCGAGGTCCGCGCGACGTCGCGCCACGAAGGGCGAAGGGCGGAGTACGCCCGCGCGGTCGCGAGGGCGACCCAGGCCGTGGCGGCGGGCAGGGTGGTCCAGAACCAGGCCAGTGCGAGCGAGAAAGCGCCTGGAGCTCCCGGCGCGAGCGAGCCCTCGGAATCGCTCACGAGGTCGACGCCCCACGTCGAGAGCCCCTTCAGGCCGATCGCGAGCGACGCCGGCGCGGCCGCGAGGGGCGCGATCACGAGCGTGGCCAGGAGCGGCCGGCCCCAGAACGCGCGCCCGCCGATCAAACTGCCGAGCGCTCCGCCCACCGCCAGCGCGGCCAGCGCGACCGCGGCGGCGTAGATCGTGCTCTGGATCGCACACGTCCAGACGAAAGGGTCAAACGCGCGAAGTGCGAGCGGGAACGGCGAGACGCGGAGCTCGCCCCCCGGCCCCACGTCCAGGAAGAGTGCGATCAGAAGGGCCGCCAGGGGAGCGCGGAGCGATTGGCGAACCAGCCAGCGGCCAACCCTTTTCGCGACCTTGCCCATCGTCATTCGCCTGATCCCTGGTTGCTCGCGCTCGATTGCGATCCGAGAGGTCGATATGTTAGCACAGACGGGGTTCAGCCTGCCGTTTTCCCTGGGCGAGGAGCCACATCCCCATGAAAGCTTATCAACTGACCGAGTTCGGCGGCCCCGCCGCGATCAAGCCCGTGTCGCTTCCCAGCCCCGAACCGGGCGTGGGTCAGGTCGCGATCCGGGTCCGCGCGGTCGCGCTCAATTATCGCGATCTGATGCTCGCCCAGGGGGTCTATAATCCCAAGCTCAAGCTGCCGATCACGCCGGTCTCGGACGGCGCGGGCGAGGTGATCGCGAATGGGCCGGGTGCGAACCGATTCCAGGCCGGCGACCGGGTGGTGGCGAATTTCATGCCGGGCTGGGTCGAAGGGCGGCTCGACGAGGCCAAGGCCCGGACAGCGCTCGGGGCCGAGTCGGCGGGGATGCTGGCGGAAGAAGTGGTGGTCGCGGAGTCGGGGCTGCTCCCGATCCCCGGGTCGCTTTCGTTCGAGCAGGCGGCGACGCTGCCGTGCGCGGGCGTGACCGCGTGGAACGCCGTCGTCGAGTGCGGCCGCGTGCGGCCCGGCGACGTCGTACTGGTCCAAGGGACCGGCGGCGTCTCGCTGTTCGCGCTCCAGTTCGCCCACGCGGCCGGCGCGACGGTGATCGCGACCTCGAGCAGCGACGACAAATTGGCCCGGGCCAAGGCCCTGGGTGCGACCCATGGCGTGAACTACAAGACGACCCCCGAGTGGGATCGGGCGGTTCGCGATCTCACGGGCGGGCGTGGGGTGGATCTGGTCGTCGAGGTCGGCGGGGCGGGCACGCTGGCGCGGTCGGTCAAGGCCGTCCGCATGAGTGGCGTGATCGTCTTGATCGGCGTGCTCGCGGGAATGGGCGAGGTCAACCCGCTGCCGATCCTGATGAAAGGCGTGGGCGTGCAGGGGATCTTCGTGGGCTCGCGCGCGATGTTCGAGGCGATGAACCAGGCGATCACCGCCAATCGGATCGAGCCGGTGATCGACCGCGTGTTTCCGTTTGATGAGGCCCCAGCCGCCTATGCGCATCTGGCGAGCCAGAAGCATTTCGGCAAGATCGTGATCCAGGTTTAGGTCGGCTTTCCCCAGGGTGATGGCCGGGCCGATCGGAAACGACTATTCTGGTCGACAAGGTTCAACAAATCCCGTCGAGCCGCGTCGGGCGTGTCGCGTTTTGGCCTTCGAGGGTGCGTCGTGAGAAGACTGCACACGCTCTGGATGGGCTGGCTCTTGCTGGCGGCGGCGGATTTCGCCCGCGCGGCCGAGCCCGCGGACAAGGCGAACGCGGGCAAGCGCATGTTCGATGCGCGAATCGCGCCGATCTTCGCGCGGCGGTGTCTCGATTGTCACGCCGGTTCTGATCCGAAGGGTAAGCTCGACCTCTCCACGCGGGCGATGGCCCTGGCGGGGGGCGAGGGGGGCGCTGCCATTGTACCCGGCAAGATCGGGGAGAGCCTGGTCTGGGAGCGGGTCGCAGCCGACGAGATGCCCCCCAAGAAGCCGCTGCCTGATGAGGAAAAGGCCGTGCTTCGCGAATGGATCGCCTCGGGAGCCGTCTGGGGCGGCGATCCGATCGACCCCTACCTGGCGACCACCGAGCGGCGGGCCGGTCGCGACTGGTGGTCGCTGCAACCAGTCCGCCGGGTCGACCCCCCCGCGTCCCCTGACGACCTCCGGGCGCGCACGCCTATCGACTCCTTCGTACGGCAAAAACTGAAGGCGAATGGGCTGTCGCTCGCGCCCGAGGCCGACCGCCGGACGCTGATCCGCCGGCTCAGCTTCGACTTGCTCGGCCTGCCGCCCTCGCCCGCGGAAGTCGAGGCGTTCGTCGCCGACCCCGCGGCCGACGCTTACGAGCGGCTCGTCGACCGCTGCCTGGCCTCGCCGCAATACGGAGTGCGCTGGGCGCGATGGTGGCTCGACCTGGCGCGCTACGGAGAAAGCAACGGCTTCGAGTACGACGAATTTCGTCCCAACGCCTGGCGCTATCGGGATTGGGTGGTGGATGCGCTCAATCGAGACATGCCGTACGATGAATTCACGAGGCTGCAAATCGCCGGCGACGTCCTCTCGGCGACCGACCCCGGGGCGGTCGAGGCGACGGGGTTCCTCGCCGCGGGGGCGTATGACACGGTCGGCCAGAATCAGCTCAGCGTCGCGATGAAGGCGGTCGTGCGCGGCGACGAGATCGAGGATCTGGTTGGCACGATCGGCCAGACGTTTCTTGGCCTCACGATCAACTGCGCGCGGTGTCACGACCACAAGTTCGACCCGATCCGGCAGGTCGAATACTACCGGCTCGCGTCCGCGCTCGACGGCGTGCGACAGGGCGAGCGCGACATCTCGGACCGCGATCCTCGGTCGATTGATCTGAAGAGGCGGATCGCGGCCGGGCACGCGCGGATGACCGCGCTCGAGGAACCGGTCCGCCGCCGCCTGGTCGCCGAGCGCGCGCAGGGCGGGGCGCAAGCGGGAGCTGGACCGGCGGGCCTCGGCGCCGGCCTCGGTCGGGTCGCCGAAAAGGCGCCCGCGCCGATCGCGGAGTGGGATTTCCGCCGCGGGCTCGAGGACCGGCGGGGCCCTCTTGCGGCGAGCCCGCGCGACGGGGCCGGGCAGACGTCGGCGGGCCTGCGTTTCGACGGCAAGTCGGGATACGCGATCACGCCGCCGATCGATCGCGATGTGACGGAGTTCACCGTCGAGGCGTGGGTGCGGCTCGACGATCTGAAACAGCGGGGCGGGGGGGTGGTCGGGCTACAAACGCTCGACGGGGCGATCTTCGACACGATCGTTTTCGGTGAGCGAGATCCCGGCGAGTGGTTCGCGGGGAGCAACAATTTCGTGCGTTCGCGGGGCGTCGCGGGCGGAGTGGAGACCGAGGCGTCCTCGCGCCCGATCCACGTCGCGATCACCCACGCGGCCGATGGGACGATCCGCGTCTTCCGCGCGGGCAAGCCTTACGGCTCGGCGTACAAGTCGACCGGCCCGGTCAGGTATCGCGCGGGTCAGGCTCAGATCGTCTTCGGGGTCCGTCACACGCCGGCGGGCGGGGGCAAGATGCTCGCAGGCGCGATCGCCGGGGCGCGACTTTACGACCGGGCGCTCGAGCCCGCGGAGATCGCCGCGACGGCGTCGAATCGCGGCGACGATTTGGACCCCGACGCGCTCACGGCCGCGCTCCCGGTCGAGGCCCGCGCGGAGCGCGCCCGGCTCGCTGACGAGATCCGCCGGCTGAGCGCGGGTCTGAGCGCCCAGGCCCGGATCGTCCACGCCGTCACGCCACGCCAGGCGGGGGTTGGACATGTGCACATCCGTGGGAACGCCAATCAACTTGGCGAGGTCGTCGCGCCTGGCGGCGTGGGGGCGCTGGCGGAATTGCCGGCCGACCTGGGCCTGCCCGCCGACGCCCCTGACGCCGCCCGCCGAGAGCGCCTGGCCGGCTGGATCACCGATCCACGAAACCCGCTCTTTCCTCGCGTTCTGGTGAACCGGCTCTGGCAGGCGCATTTCGGCGTTGGACTCGTCGAAACGGCGAGCGATCTCGGTTATAACGGCGGCCGGCCCTCGCACCCCGAGCTGCTCGACTGGCTCGCGTCGGAAGCGCTTGCCCAAGGACTGAGCCTCAAGCGCTTGCATCGGCTGATCGTCACCTCGGCGGTCTATCGCCAGTCGTCGCGATTCGACCCGTCGGCGCATGCGCGCGACGCGGGCGATCGCCTGCTCTGGCGCAAGGCGCCCACGCGGCTCGAGGCCGAAATGATCCGCGATGCGATGCTTTCGGTCGCCGGCAAGCTCGACACACGGGTCGGCGGGCCGAGCTTCCAGGATCACCAGATCGTGACCGCGCCCGGCACGCCCGCGCTGCTCTACGTCGCTCTCGACCCCACCGCGCCGGGTCGGAACCGCCGGACGCTCTATCG
>DAIDHE010000341.1 GCA_027459775.1 Planctomycetales bacterium
CCCAACGACCGCGCGACGAGCGAGATGATCGTGACCACCATCAAGCCGCTGTTCGTGCTCTCGAACGGCGTCCTGGTCGAGACCAAGGACCAGGGCGAACGGAGGACCTACCACTGGCGCATGGACCTTCCCCATCCAAGCTATCTGATCTCGCTGGCGGCCGAGGAGTTCAACATTTTTCATGACAAGGCCGGCGACCTGCCGCTCGATTACTACGTCGCCAAGCACGTCGACGAAGCGACCGCCCGACGGTTCATGGGCAAAACGCCTCGCATGATCACATTTTTCAGCGACCGGATCGGGCATCCCTATCCTTACAAGAAATACGCCCAGGCGTGCGTCCCCGACTTCATCGCCGGCGGGATGGAAAACATCTCGGCCACCACCATGACCGAGACGGCGCTCCACGACGAGATCGCCGAGCTCGAGGGCGACGCCGACGGCCTGGTCTCGCACGAGCTCGCCCACCAGTGGTTCGGCGACCTGCTCACCTGCAAGGACTGGTCGCACATCTGGCTTAACGAGGGATTCGCCTCGTACTTCGGCCCGCTTTACACCGAATTCGACAAGGGCGAGGATGCCTTTCGCCTGGAGATGGCAGGCGCTCTCGAGGGCTACAAAGGGGGCGATCGCGGCGTCAGACGGGCGCTCGTCGAGGCCCGATATCAATCGCCTGAAGAAATGTTCGAAAGCGTCACATATGCCAAAGGCTCATGCGTTCTGCACGCGCTCAGGGGGTATCTGGGCGACGAGGCGTGGTGGAAGGGCATCCGCGGCTACGTGGCGGCCAACAAGCTCAAGGTCGTCGAGACCGACGATTTTCGCAAGGCCATGGAAGCGGCCTCGGGCAAGGATCTCAAATGGTTCTTCGACCAGTGGGCCATGAAGGCCGGCCATCCCGAGCTCAAGGCGTCGTGGCGTTACGAGCCCGCCGACAAGACGGTGCGCGTGCACGTCCAGCAGACCCAGACCCTCGACGAGCAGACGCCGCTCTTTCGCCTGCCCACGACCATCGAGATCACCGAATTCGCCGGCAAGACCAGGGTCGTCCCGATCGTGATCGATGGCGCGACCCACGAATTCGTGATTCCTTGCGCCTCGATCCCTCGCATGGTCGAGATCGATCCCCAGCACTGGCTGCCCAAGGATCTCGAGTTTCCCAAGAGTGATCACGAGAACAGTTTCCAACTTGAGCACGCGGGCTGCGTGGTGTCGCGTCTCGAGGCCGCCCGGGCGCTGGTCGCTCCGGCCAAGAGCGATCCCGACGTCGCGCGGGCGCTGGCCGGGGCCTGGAAGCGGGAAAAGTCGCCCCAGGGGCGTCACGACCTCTTCGACGTGATCTGTCAGGGAGACGAGACGTATCGCGCGGCCGTGCTCGAGGGGGCCAGGGACGCCGAGCCGCGGGTCCGCGCGGCCGCGATCGCCGGGCTGGCCAAGCTCCCGCGCGACGTCCTGGCGGAATCGGTCCTGAGATCCGTGCTCTCGAATCCCAAGGAGCCCTATGGCGCACGCAAGTCGGCCCTGCGGGGGCTGGTCGCCTGGAAGATCAAAGACGCCGATCGACTCGTGGAGGAAATGCTGAAAAGCCCCGCTGGCAAGTACACGCTGGCTCAGACGGCCCTCGAACTCAAGCTCGAGGGTCCGGCGTCGTCGGCCCGTGAGTTTGCCGCCATTTACAGCCGCTTTGGCCAGCCCGCGCCTTTGCGCTCGACAGCCCTGGGCGCTTTTTACCGGCTGGCCAAGGACGATGTCGAGCTTCAGGAGGCTCTCATCCCGCTGGTGAGCGATCCCAACCCGGACCTGCGGTTTCAGGCCTGGATGGCCGTTCGCGCGCTGGGGGTGAAAAAGGCTCTGGCGGCGCTCGAGGCTCAGCGACCCAAGGAGAAAGCGGGCTTCATGCAGAGCTACCGGATGAGCACTCTCGACGGCGCCATCGCCGCGCTCAAGGCCCAGCCCGCGGCTTCCCCGACAGCGAACGTCAAGGATCTCGAGGCCCAGGCCGCGGAGCTCGAGAAAAAGGCCAAGGAGCTCCGCGCCAAGATCGCCGAGCAAACCTCGGCCAAACCCGCGCAAGCCGAAAACACTGGCACAAGCGCGGGGTCTGAAGATGACGAGGACGAAGAGGACCGCTGACCGTGGTCGACCGCGGCACTGATCAGGGGGTCCGGCCGCCGATCCCAAGAGTCTCGGCCAGTGGCTTCAGGGCGTCGATCACGAGTTGAATGTGGTCGTCGAGATTCACGCCCAGCCGCGTGGGCCCGTTCATGACCAGCTCGCGATCGACCTTGGCGGCGAAGCCCTTGTCCTTGAGCTTTTTCTTGACGCTCTGGGGAGTCAGCGTATGAATGCCCTCGGGACGCACGAGCGAGCAGGCCATGACGAATCCGGTGAGCTCGTCGCAGGCCAGGAGCGCCTTGTC
>DAIDHE010000369.1 GCA_027459775.1 Planctomycetales bacterium
GGGACACGACCGCGTTTCCCTCGGGAACCTACGAGCTCAAGCTGATCGCGACCGACCGCCGCTCGAACAGCCCCGAGGAGACCCTCTCACGCGAGCGCGACAGCACCCCGTTCCTGGTCGATCACGAGGCCCCCGACGTGACGGCGACCGCGACCGGCGTGCGGGCCGCGATCACGATCAAGGACCGGCTGACGCGGATCGCGAGCGCGGATTATTCGCTCGACGGCGGGGCGTGGACGCCGATCTTTCCCGACGACGGCCTCTTTGACAAGCTCGACGAACGGCTCACGCTCGAGCTCAAGGGGCTCAAGGCCGGGGTGCACCTCGTGATGATCCGGGCGACCGACGCCGCCGGCAACACCGGCGCGGGCGACGTTCTGGTGGAGGCCCGGCCGTGAGCCCACGCAATCGCAGGGGGACCGTCCGCCGCGGCCGGATCTCGGTCGCCGATGTGGCCGTCATGGTCGTGATCGCAACCGTCGTGCTCTTTTTTCTCTTGATGGCCCTGCCCCGCGGACGCGAGCACGCCCGGAGCGCGGTCTGCACCCGCAACATGGGACGGATCGGAGTCGCCCTTACCGTCTTCGATCAGATCCAGGGCAAACTGCCGGTCGTGGGCGTGCCGCCAGGCCTCGACGACCCTGGCGCTGTCGCCCCCCCTGCTCCGCTACGCACGATCATCGACGTCCTCAAGCTGCCGGATTTCTCGGCCCTGAACGATCCATCAAACCCGCCCCAGCCCCAGCCCGACCGCGTCCCTGGCGAGCGGATCATGCCCGATTTCCTCTGTCCCAGCGACCGCGGGACGACCGCCGGAATCCACCCGGCCCCGACCAGCTATCGCGCCTGCACCGGCGACGACCACTCCGGACGAAACGGCGTCTTCGCCCTGGGACGAGAGCTGAGTCTCGCGCGGATCCAGGAGATCGACGGCGTCAGCTTCAAGGCCGCCTTCGCCGAGCGCCTGGTCGGCGACGGCCAGCCGCGGCCGAGCCTCGAGAACTACCTGGTCGTCCCCCGCCTGCCGTCGGATGCCAGACCCGATCCCGCGGCGGCTCGGGGCGACGCGGGGGGTCGATGGACCCGCGCCGACTATCGCTATACGCTCTACAATCACGAACTCGCGCCGGGGGCATCCCCGTCGCTGATCGCCGCCGACGGCAAGTCGGCCCTCATGGGGGCGTCGAGCAGCCACGAACGCGGGGTGAACGTGCTCTTTTGCGACGGCCGGGTCGACGTCGTGCGACCGACCGTCGACCAGACGCTCTGGCGGCGGCTGGGACGGGTCGAGCTCGAACAGCACGACTGAAAACCCCACCATCCCAGCCTGGAGACGACGGTGGCCAAGCCCGCGGTGATCCTCGATTTTGGCAATGTGATCGGCTTTTTCGACCACGCCCGCGCCTATGCCCGATTCGCGGCCCGGCTGGGGGTCGAGAGCGCGGATCTTCGCCGGCAGCTCCACGAGCGCGGCTTCTCCGCTCTTCTGGCCGACTTCGAGACCGGCCGAGTGACCTCCGCCGACTTCGCCCGCCAGACGTCGGACCTGGTCGGGCTCGAGATCCCCCAGGGCGAATTCGAGCGCGATTGGGGCGACATCTTCTGGCCCAACGAATCGATCGTGGACGTCGTGACCGCGCTTCATGACCGAGGTCACCCCCTGGCCCTGGGCTCGAACACGAACGCCATCCACGCCGACTGGTTTCGCCGCCAGTTCGCCGCGACCCTCGCGCGGTTCGACGCACTGGTGCTCTCGTACCAGATTGGCGTGATGAAGCCCGACGCGTCCTTTTACCAGGCGTGCACCCGCGCGCTCGACCGGCCGGTCACCGACTGCGTGTTCGTCGACGACATCGCCGAGAACGTCGCCGGCGCTCGAGACGCCGGCCTCGCGGCCCTTCTCTACACCTCCACGCCCCGGCTCGTGACCGGTCTGGCGGCGCTCGGAATCGAGACGATCGCCCGGAATTCTTGACGAACTCGCGCCCGGGATTCGCCCGGATCGCATCATCGCCGTTTGACTTCCTCATTCCAGAGTACAGACTGCTAGTGCTTTCTATTCCGCGTTTCGCGCGGGCCCCAGAATTCGCCGAACACCCACCTCGACTCACCTCTTCCACGAATTCTTCTCGCTCGGGGCTTGACGAACGGAATCCATGCGGTAATGATTGACTGCGTGCATGTAATCGCTCGCTGAGTTTGCTCCTGGTGGTTCTGGTTGGCCGAATGGCGGCGGCTGGGGCGGTCTGGGGGGTGCTTGGTGGGGTGGTCATGGTGAAGGGAAGGATGCGACTGCTCTCCAAGGATGGGTGCAACGGAATCCCGAGTGTGTGCTGAGTCGCCTGAAGTGGGCGGAGTTCGAGTTCGCGGAAACTTGCAAATCACCTTGATGGTGTGAGAGCCTGGCTCGAGACGGGTGCGTCCGCTGTGCGCGCTGGTCGAGCCCCAAGCTCGCTTGCTAACCGGGGAGTTCAGTCGATGGGGAGCTTCAAGACATCCGGTCGGAATGACGGGCAAAAGCGGCGTCGGGATTCGAAGCGGAACCAGCATCGGTT
>DAIDHE010000371.1 GCA_027459775.1 Planctomycetales bacterium
CCGCCGGGCTTGGGTGCGGGAATCACCCGCACGAGCTGAGCCCACTCGGCATCGGAAACGTCCGTGTCGTACCTGTTTCTGGCGTCCATGACGCCGCCATAACATCTTTTGCCATGGCTTTCTAGACGACCTCTAAGAAAAACAGCACGTGAACACCCGCGTGGTGTACCCAGGCTCCGAAAGGGCGAATGGAGGACGAGAAACGGGGGCCCAGCTCGAATTGCGAACTCGCGCTCTGTCACGGCGAAAAGCTGGGGTTCGTTCTCGGGCCAGGATCGCACTGGCGAAGCAGATTCGCACATTCGTGCACGCGGAGGGCGCTAGCGAGTCGTTTTCCCCCGGAACTCACTCGCTCGCGCGTCGGGATCGTCTTTCGACGACCGCGAGGGCTTGAGATACGAGCCCGTATCGCAAGCGACTATCGGGGCCGAGGCGAGGGCCGGGGCCGAGAGGGGGCCAGGCATCTTTTTTGGAGTACCAAAAAAGCAGCCAGTCCCCGGCTCTCCAGGGCTTGGATTACGAGTCCGAAACGCCCGCGAGTGAGTTCCGGCGGTTGCCATCAACCCACGCGCCGGCGTGTCGCGTTGGTCCGTGACCCTCGTTCGCGACTGGGTGACGTCCTGACAAAAAGGATCCACCAGAGCCACCCGGCTTTTCAGGCCCTCATTCGGCAGGTTTGAGCCGGATGGAAAGGGTATGATCCTCGGCAACACGGGGGCGGATCTCGATCTCTCGCGAGCTAGGTTCCGGGAAGGATCAACCAGCGATGGGACAAGCCCGCGTGTGTTGGGCATCCTCGACGGGGGTCGCGCCGACGAGCCGCTTGAACTCGCGG
Organism: Planctomycetales bacterium; assembly: GCA_027459775.1. GTDB lineage: Bacteria > Planctomycetota > Planctomycetia > Isosphaerales > Isosphaeraceae > JAKBAP01. The sequence goes on from DAIDHE010000371.1 coordinate 836, forward strand.
CTGACACCGTTTCTCCGCGCCCCGCCGCACACGGCGACGATCCGTGCTGACCCCATTCGCCGCGACGCGTGCGCCGCGGCGGGTCGTTCTTGAGGAGACCAACGCCTGTCATCTCTTGTCCTCTCTCTCTTATCCTCTCCGTCACAAGCTCTTCGTCCGCTTGATAGAGTCCGAAAGGCCAGTTGGAGAAACGTTCCTTTCCATGACCGGCTCACCAGGCTCTAATGAATCTTGGAGAGCGGGATGCGTAAGCATCATGAGGCAGAGGGCGAGTCGAGTCTCCCCACGGCTCACGGACGGAGGAGCAGATGCAAAAGCGACGACTCGGAAAGAGCGGCCTGGAGGTCTCGGCGATCGGGCTCGGCTGCATGGGCATGAGCTTTGGCTATGGCCCGGCCATGGACACTCGGGAGGCGATCGCGCTTCTTCGGACGGCCGTCGAACGCGGGGTCACGTTTTTCGACACCGCCGAGGTCTATGGCCCGTTCACGAACGAGGTGCTCCTCGGCGAGGCCTTGGCCCCCGTTCGCGGGGGGGTGGTGATCGCCACCAAGTTCGGGTTCGACCTCGACCCGAAGCTCGACCCTCGCGGCATGAAGGGCCGGCCGGGCCTGAACAGCCGGCCGGGGCACATCAAGGAGGCCGCCGAGGGCTCGCTCAAGCGGCTCAGGGTCGAGGCCATCGACCTGTTCTACCAGCACCGCGTCGACCCCGACGTGCCGATCGAGGACGTGGCGGGCGCGGTCAAGGAGCTGATTCAGGAGGGCAAGGTCAAGCACTTCGGTCTCTCCGAGGCGGGGGCGCGGACCATCCGCCGGGCCCACGCGGTCCAGCCGGTCGCCGCGGTCCAGAGCGAGTACTCGCTGCGGACGCGGGGCCCCGAGGCGGAAGTCTTGCCTGTGCTCGAGGAGCTGGGCATCGGCTTCGTCCCCTACAGCCCCCTGGGCAAGGGCTTCCTCACCGGAAAGATGGATGAGACCACCACGCTCGAGAACACCGACTTTCGCAAAACCATCCCCCGCTTCACGCCTGAGGCGATGAAGGCGAACCGGGCCCTGGTCGATCTGCTCGGCAAGGTCGCCGAACGCAAACAGGCGACGCCGGCCCAGATCGCGCTGGCCTGGCTGCTCGCTCAAAAGCCCTGGATCGTGCCGATCCCGGGTACCACGAAGCGGCATCGTCTGGACGAGAACCTCGGGGCGGCGAACGTGGAGCTGACGCCTGACGACCTCCGCGAGATCGAGACCGCGGCCTCCAGGATCACCGTGCAAGGGGCGCGGTATCCCGATCACCTGGAGCAGTTGACCGGTCGCTAAGTTTCCGAGTCGTCGCAGCGGGCAATCGGCGCTCTGTCGACCCCGCGTGGTCCCGGCCCGGTTCGGGGGTGAAACGCGCGCGAATGAACCGTCGGAGAGTTTTTTCGCTAGTTTTAACTCTCACGTAAATAGAAAGTTGCGTCGATTTGGCGCGCGAAAACGAGGAGGCGTGCGTAACGGGAAGCCGTAAGCGCGCTAGCCTCCATGAGGCCGCGCATTGCTCTCGAGGAAGCGCTTTGAGCCAGGCCAATACCGCACACGTCGGTCGGGGCCCAGGGTGGTTAAACACGCGCGGCCGTGAAACGGGTCGATGAGGCCCCATTTCTCTCGTCTCGCCCCCCTGGGGCTTGTGACCTACTTCACTCATTCTGATATTCCTGTGGAGAAGACATGTCCTGTTGCTTTGGTGTCGGTTTTGTCCTCGCCTCGCACGGGGGTGTTTTGATTGGAAGGTCGCCGGTGTGCGGCTGCGAGTCCGCGAGACGGTCGATCAAAAGCCTCGTCAAAAAGCCGCCAAAAGTGCCACTGCACGCCGCCACCAAAGAGGGCGCGCGGGCCGGGAAGGCCCAGGGCTCCGCGGAGCATGCGCTGGCTGATCACAACCCCAGGGCGTGCGAGTCCCACCAGGTCGCGAACGGGCGGAATTCCGGGCTCGATCGCCGGGCTTGTCGTGGCGTGATCGAGCAACGCCGGTCGCGGCTTGCCAGGGAAGAAGCGAACGCGCGGCCACGGCGACCGACTGACGGGGGTGTGGCGACGCTTTCGTCATGGCACTTGCCTTGGCCGAGGGCGTCAGTCGTCGTCGGAGAGGAGTTCGTTGATTTCAAGGTTGAGGAATCGGGTGGAGAGCTCGCGCGAGCCGCCGACGTCGCGGACGACCGCGGGGGTGTCGACCCGCGACGAGATCTCGGTGGACGAGTCCTCGAACTCGACCGGTTCGCGCTCGGGTCGCTCGCCGGGCTCGGTCTGTTTGCGCGACCGCATGTAGAGCTTGATCGGGATGTCGCGGAATGGCAGCTTCTCGCGAAAGGTATTGAGCAGGTATCGCTGATAGGTGGCGTCGAAGAGGCGCGTGGAGTTCACGAAGAGGACAATGGTCGGAGGGTCGACGCCGACCTGGGTGGCGTAATGGACCTTGGCCGGGCGATTCTCTCGCGACGACGGTGGATGGGCCAGGACCGCCTCGCGCACGATCCGGTTCAAGGCACCGGTGCCGACCCGGGTCTGGGCCTGCTTGTAGAGCGATCTGGAAAGATCCAAGAGCGCTTTCACATTCTTACCCGTCTTGGCCGTGATGAACGCGATCGGCATATAGCTCATCGAGCGGAACGAGTATTGGATCAGGTTGGCGAACCGGCCGAGGGAGGCCTGGGTGGGGTCGCCGCCGTCGGCGAGCATCAGATCCCACTTGTTGACGACGAAGATGCAGGGCTTGTGTTCCTGGGCGATGTCGTCGGCGAGCTGTTTGTCGAGGCGGGTGACGCCCTGGGTCGGGTCCAGGAAAAGGAAGGTCACGTCGGACCGGCGGATCGAGCGGCGGGCGCGGTGATCAGAGTAGAAATCGAGGTTGTCGCGGATCTTGGCGCTGCGTTTGACGCCGCAGGTGTCGATGGCCAGGAATCGCGAGCCGTCGAGATCGAAGAGGACGTCGACGGAGTCGCGGGTGGTGCCTGGGCGCTCGGAGACGATCATCCGTTCGGCGCGAGCGAGGTTGTTGATAAAGGTCGATTTGCCCGTGTTGGGCCGGCCCACCACGGCGATCTTCATGTCGGCGTCGGCGGGGCGTGCGCCGTCGCCCTCGGGCAGCATCTCCTCGATCATCCGGCAGAGGGCCTTCTTGTTCCGGTTCTGGTGGGTCGAGACCGGAATCGGCCGACCCCGGCCGAGCTTGGAGAACACCCCGCCGTGATCGTCGAACTGGGGCGTGTCGGCCTTGTTCATCACGAGAATGACCGGCGTCTTCAGGTATCGCAGCCGCGCGGCCGTCTCGAGGTCGAGCGGCATGAGCTCGTCGCGGATGTCGACCACGAACAGGATCAAGTCGGCTTCCTGGAGCGCGGTGTCGATCTGGCGATCGACGTGCGCGGCCAGATCGTCGCGGTCGACCATGCCGATGCCGCCGGTGTCGATGAGCTCGATGAAGGTGGGGTCGGCGTCCTCCCCGAGCTGCACCAGCGTGCCGACGCGGTCGCGCGTCACCCCCGCCATGGGGTCGACGATCGAAATCCGCCTGCCGGCCAGCCAGTTGAAGAGCGACGATTTGCCCACATTGGGCCGGCCAACGATCACAACTTTGGGAAGCGGCATGTCCCTGACCTCTCGCGAAACTGCACCCGCCCGTTCCGCCTCCGAAGCGAAAGGGTTCACTCCAATGACCGCTCGTCGCCACAGGCGTTTTACTTTGGCGGGTTTCGCCAGAATACCCTGTTTAACCAGTCGGTTTCCATGGTCTGCAACTTCAATTATATAGGTGCGGATGGGTCGGCGGCAAATCGAGGTTTTGGCAAGGAGTGTGGGTTCGTCCAGGTCTGGCCGCGTCTTGCAGGCTGTTTGTCGTTACTTCGGAGGAGGCATCGAGCCACGACCTGGACCGAGGACGCGAGTAGGTCGGATCGCTCGCTCGTCTGGGGTGAGCGCCGGGTCACCAGTGTTTTCTCTTTTGGGGGCTTGATCCGTGCGTCTAGAATGCTTTGAGCAAGACCCATCGTGGGGACCGAGTGGGGATGGGAATGAGCCGTCGGAATGGCGTGACAGGCTTTACGCTCCTGGACTGTGTCGCCCTGGTGTTGGGGTCGGCGGTCGCGTCGATTCACGTTTTGAGGGTGGCGCGGGATCCCTTGGCCGCTCCGGGCTGGGTGTTCGTCTGGTTGGCGTTCGGGTTGGTGGCGCTCACGGCGGCGGGTCCGTTTGTGTACCTGGCGCGGCGGTTCGCGCGGCGTGTGCCCGGATATCCTCTGATCGGCGATTGGCTCTGGGCGATTCTGGGATCCCCCTGGCTGGGGACGGCGCTCTTGAAATCCGCCATGCCTTCGAGCGACGCGCGGCAGAGCCCGCTTTTCATCACCACGCTAAGCCTCGGCGTTGGGCTGGTCTGCTTCGTGTCGGTTCTGGTGGTCTGGGGAACCTGGGTGGCAGTTTCGCCGGAGCGAGCGGCCCAGGTCGAGGCCGGGCCCTGGACCAGCCGGGTCGGCCTCGTCCTCTCGATCGCCTGGCCGATCCAATGTGGGCTGGCGATGATCGTGCTGAGCTGAAAGGGGGAGGCACAGTGGCGACTCCTCCGGTCATCGGCAAGACAAAGCTGAATCTCAGCGAGATGATGGCGATTGTGGTCGGCTACGCCTTGGCGTCCGTGATCTTTCGCGCGTTCTGGCCGCCTGCTGGCGTGGGGGCGATGCGGGGAACCGCCGCGGCGGTTTCCTTCGCGTGGCTGGGACTGGCGATGAGTGGGCCCCTGATTCTGATCAAGCGAGGCGGCGCTCGGTCCAGTGCGCATGGTCGAAGCGCTCTCCGCGCGCGACTCACCCGAATGGAGAAAGCCTGGTGTGCGATCGGGTTGTACTGGATTGGTCTCGGTCTAGCGGCGATCCTGGTGGTCCGGCGGGGCGCGATCCAGCTTGACATCTTTTTCTGGGTGACAATGCTTCCGGTGTTGCTGCCATTCGCCGCCTGGCAGCCGAGGGTGAACCGTGAGCCGATCGTCGGTCTGGCTGATGAGATCCTGGACGAAGACCCCAATTTGTCGCGGCAGCGGGCGCTCCAAGCGGAGGCCGGCCGCTGGACCCAGCCGGCGGCGATCGCCCTGGTCGCGACCTGGCCGGTCGCCTGGGCGTGCATGATTGGACTGGGGGGGCGCTAGGATGGTCAAACCGCCTTCATCCAGCGGTTGGCCGAACGGGCGGGGCTGGCGCGCCGCGCTGCGCGAGTACCAGCCCCGCGGCGACGCCGAGCGCCACGAAGAGAAAGCCCAGAAGCCTGGGAATCATTTCCGCGGCGAGGGGTTTGCCAGTCTCGGCGAGCGGGAAGGCGATGGCGCCGACGACGTCGTAGAAAATCGCGCCGGCGGCCGCGCCCGCGGTCGCCGCGAGAATCGCGACCGCGCGGCCATGGCGGGCGGCCAAGGCGTAGGCGAGTCCGGCCGTCGCACCCATTGGCGCCCAGAGCGCGAGGTGCAGCATGATCGAGCGCGACACATCGCCGGCGCTTGCGACTTCGGCGCGTTCATACAGGGGAACCGCGATGCTGGCGGCAACGATGGAAACGAGCGCGCCCGCGGCAGCGCCGCAAGCGGCCGCGACCAGGGCGGCCCGCCACGATCGTACCGAGCGCGCGCCCGCCAGGCCCATGGCCAGGCCCAGAACCGCGGCAAAGGCGCCCATGATTCCGCGCAGCTCGAACAGCTCGGCCGCCGTCCGGGTCCGGGTCGAAACGTCGTTATAAACAACACCCATCATGTTCACTTGTTCGAGTTTGGGGCGTACCCGAAAGAGATGCGACTCGAGCACGCCCCAGCCCATGAGTGCCGCCGCCAGTGCCAGCACGACGGTCGTCGCCTTGCCGCGGCCAACCGACGCCTCGTTGGAACCCGCGCTCGATCCCGAATTGTTTAGATTTGACTCGTCCATCGCTTGGTCCCGGAAAGAGAGAGGAAGGGTCGCGATTCTGTCAACAATCGCCTGTTCGAGGCGTGAAAGCAAGTCGTCCGTGGGTCGACGCCCCACAAAAAAAAACGATCGCCAAAAAAAACGGTTCTCGCTTGTGCCCAGTCGACCGCCGCGATAAAGTCCACCTTGTTACTACGGACCCGTTGTCGTGCAAGTTTGGAAGTGGTCGATTCGACGTGTCGGCCATGGTCGTCGTCTCGTTTCGCGCGGGCCGCGTCTCCTGTCATGCTTGATCGGGGCGTGGCAGACGGCTTTCGCCGTCGTGAATAGGTCGTGACCGGGTTGCCGCGACGGTTCTGGACGTTTCAATTCGAAGTTGCCCGTTCGGTTCGCGTGGATCGGTTTTGCGTCTGCAGATTCGTGGCGTTTTTCGTGATCCGCGCCGTGGTCGTTTCCAGAGTCCTTCTCCTGACAAGGGGGGATCACATGCGAATTCGTCGTGGTTTCACACTGATCGAGCTTCTGGTCGTCATCGCCATTATCGCGGTTTTGATCGCGCTACTCTTGCCAGCCGTTCAGGCGGCGCGGGAGGCGGCGCGGCGTGCCCAGTGCGTCAACAATCTCAAGCAGCTCGGGCTTGCCATGCACAATTATCTGTCGCAGCAATCGACCTTCCCGCCCCTGGTGCAGAACGGCGGGGTCGATGTCTGGAGCAATTTCGGCGGGCCGTATTTCGACCCCTGGCCGCTCGACTGGACGGCTTCGATTCTCAGCCAGTTTGAACAGAGTCCGATGTACAACGCCCTCAACTTCTCGGTGAGCTCCGGCTTCTCGGGCGGCGACACCCAGAACACCACGGTGCTGGCGACGCAGGTGTCGTCGCTTTTGTGCCCGTCGGAAAACCTGCCCCGGACGACGATCGGGCCTGGCACGCGGAAAAACTACGTGGCGAACATCGGCGGGCCGGCCAATTTTTATGCGTGGAGCGGGATGCTGGTGCCGCTCAAGGACAACCCGCCGCTCAGCTATGCCGGGGTCTACTGGAACCAGAATAGCGGTTATACGTTTGGCATCGAGTCGGTCACCGACGGCACGTCGAGCACGGCGATGTTCAGCGAGACCCAGCTTGGCTCGGGGCCATCCGCCCCGATCGCGCTCAGCCAGACCAATCGCCGGGGAACGTACGGCTGGTCGGTGTCTGTGAGCAACATCTGGGACCAAGGCGCGCTCGGCGGGCCGACGGCGCAGGCGTTCGTGATGGCGTGCCAGGGGGTGCCTGGCAGCCAGCTTTCGAAGGGGGTTCTGAGCCCTCCGAACGGCAACATCTGGATCGCCGGGAACCCGGGCTCATGCCTGTTGTGGGATTCGTACAACCATTTCACGCCGCCCAACTCGACGTCGTGCATTTCCCCCACCGACGGCAACACCCAGGCTTACGGTTCGTTCATGGACTCCATTCCGCCAAGCTCGAACCATCCCGGTGGAGTGAATATCTGCTTCGCCGACGGCTCGGTGCATTTCATCAAGAATTCAGTCAGCCTGCAGGCGTGGTGGGGGCTCGGGTCGCGGAACGGCGGCGAGATTCTCTCCTCGGATCAGTATTGACTCGCCTCTCGAGGCTGGAACTGGCCGGGGCGCTCGTGCCAGCCCCGGCTGGTTGCTCGCCTTGGTCCGTTTTTCGGCCACGGTCGACTTGATTGATGACGCTCGAGTATCTTTGATATCATGAGGAGATCGTATGTTTCGCGGAATTCGTATTTCGGCCGGGAGTCTGCTGTTGCTGGGCGCTGTGTCTGGCTGCGGCGATTCGGCGGTCAAGGAAGGGACAGTCGAGTTCAAGCCGACGGATGCCGGCCAGTTCGAATCCATGAAGAACCAGATGATGGAAGGGATGAAGACCAAGAGCTATACCAAGAAGCCGGCCGCGCCCAAGGGCGAGGACGCGGCATCGAAGACCCCGGAGGCCGAGCCCACGGCGAAATAGAGGACTGGCGGTGGGGACCGAGTCAGAGACCCCCTGTATTCGTGAAGGCGTCGCGCGCCGACCGAGGCCGGGGGTTTTCACATCCTGGACGGCGCGAAACGGGGGAGGATCGCGGGCGTTGCGGCTCGTCCTTCTCGCGGTCGCGAGCGTCTTGGCCTTGGTCGCGGCCGGGGCCCTAGTCGTCCGCATACGCCGGCCGGACCCGGCGCAGGTCCAGATTCAGCTCTTCGAGCAAGCCGATCAGGAATACAAGTCGGGGCGGCCGGCGGTGGCCTGGCGGACCCTTGAGCGACTCGCTCGGCTGCGCCCGCCCAGTTCAGTCGACCGGTTTCTCCGCGCTGCCGACTTGCTCGCCATGGATCGAAAGGAAGAGGGCCTGGTCGAGCTCGCGGCGATCCCCGACAGCCACCCCTTCGCGCCGCTCGCCCGGCTGACCACCGGCCAGGTCGAGATCCATCGCTACCGCGCCCGGCCCGCGGAACGAGCGTTTCTGGAATCGCTCAGGCTCTTCCCCATCGGCGTTCAACCGCGCAAAGAGCTCGTTTATATCTATAATATTCAGGGCCGCCAGGCCGAGCTCGACGTCCAGTTGTCCAGGCTGCTCGATCAGGACGCGATTGGCTTTCAGCAGATCTTGCACTGGACGAAGACCCGAAACACGCCATGGAACCCGGAGGGGGATTTGACCGTGCTCGAGAAGCTGGCGATGTCCGACCCTGGCGACCTCTGGTCGCGGCTGGCGTTTGTCCGGGCGCTTGTGCGGACGACGCGGCAGGATCTGGCGCGGTCGATGCTCGAGACGCTCGACGCCGGGCTGCCCGACGTCCGCGCGCTCAAGATCGAGCTTTTGCTCGAGTTGGGGGATGTGGTTCAGGCCGAGGCGCTTCTGGATTCCGGATCGAGCGAATACTACAAGCTGGCGCGGCTGCGGGGGCGGTTGTTCTTAAAGCGTGGCGACGCGGTCGGGGCGGAGCGGTGTTTTCGCCAGGCGCTGGCTGGCGACCCTTACGATCGGGCGACGCTGCACGGGCTGGCGACTGCTCTCAAGCTGGCGGGGCGCGCGCGCGAGGCCGAACCGTATCTGGCGGCCGCGCGGCGGCACGACGAGCTCTGGGGGCTTGTCTCGCAGGCGTCGACCGACGCTGGCGAGCGGATCCCCGACCTACCTCGGCGGATCGGTCTGACCTGTAAGTCGATCGGCCGCCTGGCCGAGGCTCGGGCCTGGCTGTCCCTGGCGATCAAGCGCGACCCGCTCGACTCGCAATCCCAGCAGGCTCTCTACGAGCTCAGAGAAGCGAATGACGCGAAATCGACTTCCCAGCGGACTCCAGGGATCGCCGGCTGACCCCGAGCTCTCTCCCCGCGAGGCCCGCGCCCGGATGGCCCAGTGGGGACTGGGGCTGGCGCTGGGCGCTGGCGTCGTGACCGCGCTCGCGCTTTATGTCGCCGACCAGATCGCGCGAGCGGGCCTGGCCGGGGCGGCGGCCGAGAGGCGGATGGGCCGGGTGCGCGAGGCTCGCGATCGACTTGCCTGGCTCGATTCGCACTGGCTCGGCCGCCCTGAGGCTGAGCTTGCCTTGGGCCAGTGCGAGTCCGAGCTCGGCGAGCCCGATCGGGCGCTCGAGGCCTGGGATCGGATCCCCCGCGGCGCTGCCGTTTGGGGTCAGGCCGCCGTCGAGCGCGGCTGGCTGCTGGCCAGATCGAGGGGCCGATTCCGCGCCGCCGAGGATGCCTTTCGCGATGCGGCCAAGAACGGCGGCCAGGCCGCCACGAGCGCCCGCTGGGCGCTTGCCGTGCTTCTCACATGGCAAGGCCGGATCGACGAAACCCGCGACGTTCTCGCCGCAATCTGGCGGACCGGGAGGACGACCGACCGCCGCGCGGCCCTCCGCGAGTCGTGGCGGCTTGATTCGGTCGTGGTCGCGCCCGAGGAATTCGTCCCGTATCTCGACCAGGCCGAGCGCACCGCGCCCGAGGACGACCGCGCCTGGCTCGCCAGGGCCTGGGCTGAACGCTCGAGAGGACGATACGATCGGGCGCGGGACTGGCTCGGGCGTTGTCTCGAGAAATCCCCGACGGATCGGGCGGTCGCGCTCGCCTGGCTCGATTGGGCGATGGCGGCTGATTCGCCTCGAGACGCGATTCTGGCTCTCGAAAAGCTTGGCGCCGGCGCGGTTTCACCGGATCGTTCGCTTCGCATTTCAGCCTGGCTGGCGCGGTCGCGGGGTGATGCCGACGGCGAGCGCGTGAATCTCGAACAGTTGCTGGAGCTCGTTCCCGGCGACGTCGCCGTTCTTGATCGCCTGGCGTTCTTGGCGCGCGGACCAGCGACACTCGGCTATCGCACCAGGCGCGACCGGGCGGCCGAAGTCGAGCGCTCATATCGGCGTCTCTTGATTGCGGATCGCGACGTGATCAGCGGCGACGAGCTCGCCGAGCGCGCGCGGCTGGCCGAGCGGCTGGGCCGCGTCTTCGAGGCGCGGGGCTGGCTGACACTCTGGAGCGAGCGGTATCCGAACACCTCGGCCGACAGGGACCGGCTCGAGGCGCTTGCCGATCTTGAACGCAATCGCGAATCCGTCGAGCCGGCGGCCGCGGCCCTCCTTCGCGCGGAACTGAATCGCTGGTCAACGCGATCCTCGCCGTACCAGCCGGGAGCGGATCACCCCAGGATCGTCTTTCGCGACCGGGCCCGGGCCTCCGGAATAGACTTTACATATGCAAATGGATCATCATCAACATGTCCCCTTCCCACGACGGTCGGCGGGGGCGTGGCCGTGCTGGATTACGATCGCGACGGCTGGATGGACGTATTCGTCGTTCAAGGGGGGCCGTTTCCCCCGCCGCGAGCGTCCGGGCACTCGGCCGACCGCTTGTTTCGCAATCGCGGCTCGGGCGCGTTTGAGGACGCGACGCGCGCGGCCGGCCTGGCCGTGCTCGCCGGCGGTTACGGAATCGGCGCGACCGCGGCGGATTACGACGGCGACGGCTGGGTCGACCTTTTCATCACCCGGTTCGGAAGTTACTGTCTCTTGCGCAACGACGGCGGGCGGTTCGTGGACGTCACGCGGGCCGCCGGGCTGGACGGTCCGCGCGACTTTCCTACGTCGGCGGCCTTCGCCGATTTCGACGGCGACGGCGACCTCGACCTCTTCGTCTGCCACTATCTCGAGTGGGATCCCGATCATCCCCGGCTCTGTGTGGACCCTCGAAATCCAGGGCGCTATCTGGCGTGCACCCCGGCCTCGATCCCCGCGCTCCCCGACCATCTCTTTCGCAACGACATGGGCCGGTTTACCGACGTCTCGAGCGCGGCCGGCGTCGCCGATCGCGACGGCCGGGGACTGGGAGTGGTCGCCGTCGATTTCGACCAGGATGGTCGGATCGACATTTTCGTCGCCAACGATATGTCGGCCAACTTCCTGTACCTGAACCGGGGTGGAATGCGGTTCACGGAGGCCGCCCACCCGGCCGGGGTCGCCTGCAACGATCAAGGACGTTATCAAGCGGGCATGGGTACGGCCGTCGGCGACGCCGACCGCGACGGCCGGCCCGACCTGGCGGTCGCCAATTTTTTCGGCGAATCGACCACGTTTTAC